>NZ_CP132333.1:2121431-2424493 GCF_030758935.1 Geothrix sp. PMB-07 | reverse complement strand
CATCCTGGAGCAAACCAAGGCCCAGGTGCTGGAGAAGCTCCTGCGCAAGAAAACGTTCGTCTACCTGGAGCGGCACTTGCCGCCGGTGAAAGTAGCCGCCATCCGCGCCCTTGATCTGGATGGCATCGAGTTCCAGCCCGAGAGCCAGCGCTTCTACCCGCGTGGCAGCCTGGCGGCGCAGATCCTGGGCTTCACCAACATCGACGGCATCGGCCAGCTGGGCATCGAGCAGACCTACGACAAGCAGCTCTCCGGCGTGAAGGGCGAGCTCATCGCGCCCCGTGATGCCCACGGGAAGCTGCTCATTCTTCAGGAGAACTACAGCCAGATCCCCGTGAATGGCGCCTCGCTGCAATTGAGCCTGGATGCTTCCATCCAGCACATCGTGGAGAACGCGCTGGAAGAGGGCGTGCGGGTGTCGCGGCCCGCCACGGCCTACGCGGTGGTGGTGGATCCCCAGACCGGGGAGATCCTGGCCATCGCAGGTACGCCCACCTTCGATCCCAACCACATCCTGCCGAAGAAATTCCGCAACCGCGGCGAATCCGAACTGAGCGCCGCCGAGCGGGACGAACTGCGCCGCGAGTTGGAACGGCAGAAGGCCGCCCGCAAGGTGCATCCCATCGAGGATGTGTACGAACCCGGCTCCACCATGAAGATCTTCACCGCGGCCATCGCGCTGGAAGAGCGCAAGGTGCACCTGGGCGAAGGCATCGACTGCATGGGCGGACGCTGGCAGTACAGCACGAAGGCGCCGCCCATCACGGACACGCACCACCATGGCGTCCTGTCCTTTGAAGAGGTGCTCTGGCAGAGCTCCAACGTGGGCGCGGCCAAGATGGGCATCCGTCTTGATCCGGCCGTCCACTACTCGTACTTGCGCAAGTTCGGCTTCGGCGATGCGACCGGCCTGAACTTCCCTGGGGAAAGCGCCGGCCGCATGATCGCGCCGGACCGCTGGAGCGTGCCCACCCAGTACACCTTCTCCTACGGCTACGGACTGAACACCACCCCTTTGCAGATCCTCATGGCGGGCTGCGCCCTGGCCAACGGCGGCAAGCTCATGCAGCCCATCCTGGTGCAGCGCATCTACAACGACAAGGGTCTGCTGCTGAAGGAATTCAAACCCACGGTGCGGGGCCAGGTGCTGAGTGAGGAGACCGCGAACCTCATGAAGGAGGCCCTGAAAGGCGTCCTCACCCGCGGCACGGGCAAGCGGGCTCAGTTGGATAACGGCGTGGTGGCCTTCGGCAAAACCGGCACCAGCCGCAAGCTCATCGATGGCAAGTACGATCCCCGGCGTCACTTCGCGTCCTTCATGGGGTTCTTTCCCGCGGACAAGCCCCAGTACGGCGTGATGGTCATGCTGGACGATCCTGCCGGTGACACCACGGGTGGTGATGTGGCGGCCCCTCTCTTCAAGCGCATCGGCGACAACATCCTGCGCTTCCGCGAGACCTCGCCGGATCCTGATCGCGAGGCCGATCTGAAGCTCTCCCTGCGGGACTGGCCCGTGAGTGAAACCGATGAGGCCACCGTGCACGTGGAACGCGGCCGGGTGCCTGATCTCAAGGGTCTCAGCCTCAAGGCGGCCATCCACCGCGTGGTGCTGGTGGGCGGCACACCGCGGATCGAAGCGGCTCCGGGCAGCACGGCCACCCGCGTTCTCAGTCAGAGCCCCGATCCGGGCGCTCCGCTGGAGCCGGGCACCGTGGTGAAGATCAAGGCGGGCAACCCATGAACCTCGACACCCTCATCGATGGCATCGCCACGCGGCAGTCCGGGCCGGATGTGGAGGTGGTGGATCTCAGCAGCGACAGCCGCGACATCCGGCAGGGCTGGGCCTTCCTGGCCCTCAAGGGCGAAAAGGCGGATGGTGCGGCCTTCGTGCCCCAGGCGCTGGCCTTGGGCGCCAGCGCGGTGCTGAGCGAAGCTCCTGTGGAGGTGCCCGATACCGTGGCCGCCTGCACCTTCCTGGCCGACCCCCGATTGCGCATGGCAGAGATGGCCCGTCGGCTGCACGGCACGCCCGATGAGCATTTGGCGCTCATCGGCGTGACGGGCACCAATGGCAAGACCACCACCACTACCCTCATCCGCCAGCTCCTGCGGGGCGCAGGCATCGGCTGCGGGCTGGTGGGCACGGTGCTCAACGCCGCGGGCGATCAGGAAGAGGAGGCCGTCCGCACCACGCCGGAAAGCCCGGCCTTCTACCGCTGGCTGCGGCGCAGCGTGGAAGCAGGCGATGCGGCCTCGGCGGTGGAGGTGAGCAGCCATGCGCTGTGTCTTGGTCGAGTCCACGGCGCCCTGTTCAAAGTGGGGGTGTTCACCAACCTCACCCAGGATCATCTGGACTACCACGGCACTCTGGAGGCCTATTTCCAGGCCAAGGCGAGCTTGAGGAACCAATGCGGCCGCTTTCTGGTGAACGCCGATGACGCCTATGGCCGCCGTCTGCTGGAAGGCGGACGCTGCTGGAGCTACGCCATCGATCACGAGGCGGATTACCGTGCCACGGAATTGGAACTGGGCCCCACGGGCACCTGCTTCCGCCTGCAGGGGCTGCAGGGCGATTTCCGGGTGGAGAGCCCGCTGCTGGGCCGCTTCAATGCCTACAACCTGCTGGCTGCCCTCGCGGCCTGCGCGGAGGCGGGTTTCGACCTGAACCAGTTGTTGCCTGCAGTTGCCCACCTGACGGGCGCCCCAGGCCGCCTCGAGCGCGTGGATTGTGGCCAGCCTTTCGGAGTCATGGTGGATTACGCCCACACGCCGGATGCCCTGGAAAAGCTGCTGGCCGAGGGGCGGCGACTGCTGCCCCCGGGCGCGCGTCTGCACGTGCTCTTCGGCTGCGGTGGCGACCGGGACCGCGCCAAGCGCCCCCTCATGGCGGCCGCGGTCGCCGCGGGGGCGGACGTGCTTTGGCACACCAGCGACAATCCCCGCAGCGAAGACCCTGAACGCATCCTGGATGACGCCGCGCCGGGCATTCCCGAGGCCCTCCGCAACGACGCTTCCCGCTACCACCGCCACGCCGATCGGCGGGCCACCGTGGCCCAGGCCCTGGCGGACTGCCGCCCCGGCGACCTGCTGCTGCTGGCGGGGAAGGGGCATGAACCCTACCAGGAAATCCACGGCGTGAAGCATCCCTACAGCGATCGCGCCGCGGTGGAAGCCGCCCTGGGAAGCTCGCAGTGACCCGCATCCTCCGGGCCTCCGGGGCCGATTCGCCGGTGCTGCGGGAAGCCGCAGCCATCCTCTCATCGGGTGGGCTGGTGGCCTTTCCCACCGAGACCGTGTACGGGCTTGGGGCCGACGGGCTGAACGCCGACGCTGTGGCCAAGATCTACGCGGCCAAGGGGCGCCCAGCCACCAATCCGGTGATCCTCCATGTGGAGGGCATCGCCTCGGCGAAGGTGCTCGTTTCGCACTGGCCCGAGGTCGCCCAGCGGTTGGCCGAGCGCTTCTGGCCCGGGCCGCTCACCCTGGTGCTGCCTGCCTCGGCGCTAGTGCCGGCCATCGTGCGGGCGCAGGGCCCCAGCGTGGCGCTGCGCTGCCCATCCCACCGCCTGGCCCTGGCCCTCATCCGCGCCGTGGGCCGTCCCCTGGCCGCGCCCAGCGCCAACCGCAGCCAGCACCTGTCGCCCACCCGCCCCGAACACGTCGCTTCAAGCCTGGGCGAGGTGGTGGATCTGATCCTCGACGGCGGCCCCACCGAAGCGGGGCTGGAATCGACCATCCTCGATCTGAGCAGAGAACGCCCGCGTATCCTGCGGCCGGGGCCCATCGCCCCAGCGGACATCGAGGCCATCATCGGCCCGGTGGAGATCTGGGAAGGCGCCGTGAGGGCCGGGGAAGCGCAGGCGGCGCCGGGCATGGCGGAACGCCACTACGCACCCCGCGCGCGGCTGGAGCTGGTGGAACCAGGAACGGGCTGCCTCGTATCCGAAGGTCGCAGAGCCTACGTGGCTTTCGGCGCGCTGCCCCTGCTGCCTGAAGGGGTGCGGGGGATCAGCCTGCCCCTAGATGCCGAAGCGGTGGGGACACGCCTGTATGCGTTGCTGCACGACCTGGACGACGAAGGCTTCGACCGTATCTTGGTGGAGCAGCCCCCGGATGGCGAAGCCTGGATGGCGGTCCGGGATCGGTTGCGGCGGGCATCTGCAAAGGGGTCGGCATGAGCCAGTGGTCTCTGTTCCAGATCGCCTCCCATCTGGGGGGGGAGATCCTGGGTGAGGGTTCCGTGATGCCCAGCGCGCTCTCGCTGGACACGCGGACCCTCGTTCCCGGTGCCTGTTTCGTGGCCCTCCGGGCCGAGCGGGATGGCCATGAGTTCGCCGCCCAGGCCGTGGAGAAGGGCGCCGCCGCGCTGCTGGTGGACCATCCCCTGCCGTTGGAATGTCCGCAGCTGGTGGTGCCGGACACGCTGGTCGCGCTGCAGCATTGGGGCCAGGCGCGCCTGGAGGCGGTGCGGCCCAAGGTGGTGTTCGGCGTCACGGGGAGTGTCGGGAAGACCAGCACCAAGGAGTTGCTGGCCGCGGCCGTGGGCGGCTGGCAAACACCGGGCAACCGCAACAACACGCTGGGCCTGCCCGAGGCCCTGGCCACCCTGCCCGAGGGCCTTGGCGCCGCGGTGCTGGAAATGGGCATGAGCACGCCAGGGGAGATTCGACGGCTCACGGAAATCGCGCCGCTGGATGCGGGCTTGATCACCTTGGTGGGCACGGCGCACATCGAGAACTTCGCCAACGGGCAGGAGGGTGTCGCCGCGGCCAAGGGTGAGCTGGTGGCGGGCCTGAATCGGGGTGGCCTCTGGGCCCACCTGGCCACGGATGCCTGGTGCCGCTGGATCGCCGAACAGCCCTGGGCCCAGCATGCGCGAGCCCTTCCCGTGGGAGAGGGCCAGGCCTTTGGCTGGGAGGCGGTCGAATCCCTGGGAGCGGCAGGCGGGGCCTTCCACCTGCGAACCCCTTCGGGCCCGCTGCCCATCCGCCTCCAGCTCCCCGGGGAACATCAGATTCGCAACGCGGCCCTGGCTGCTGCCCTGGCCATCGCGTTGGGCTTTGACGCAGAGCGGGTGGCACGGGGCCTGGGCACCGTGACGCCAGAGCCGGGCCGAGGCCGCCTCCACAACCTTTCCAAGGGCGGCTGCCTCCTGGATGAAACCTACAACGCCAGCGTGGATTCGATTCTGGCCTGCGCCCGGGCCCTGCTGCAGCTGCCCGGCGGCGAGGCGGTGGCCGTGCTGGGCTCCATGCGGGAACTGGGGAGCGAAGCCGCGCGCCTCCACCGGGAGACAGGTGCGGCCCTCAAGGTCCTCGGCTTATCGAGGCTCTGGGTCTATGGAGAATTCGCTGAAGAGCTGGCGGAGGGCTTCGGCCAGCGGGCCCAGGCCTTTCCGGATTTCGAGTCCCTGCGCGACGATGCAGCTGGGCTCTCCGCAATTCCGCCCGGAGCCCGTATCCTGGTGAAGGGAAGCCGATTCTGGCGCGCCGAACGCGCCGTGGAATGGCTTCTCGCCCGCTGACTCACCGCACACCGCACCTGGACGACTCATGCTGCCTTGGCTTCTCTTTCCCTACCGCGACCTCGTCCCGGGCTTTTCCGTCTTCCGCTACGTGACCTTCCGCACGGCCATGGCCGCGGCCACGGCCATGGTGCTCAGCCTGCTGCTGGGACCCTGGGTGATCCGCACCCTGACGGCCCTGAAAATGGGCCAGCACATCCGGGACGTGGGCCCGGAGAACCACCAGAAGAAGGCGGGCACGCCCACCATGGGCGGCATCCTGGTGCTGCTGGTGATCACGGTTTCGACGCTGCTGTGGTGTGATCTGAAGAGTGGCGCCATTTGGGTGGCGCTCTTGGCGCTGGTGGGATTCGGCACGGTCGGCGCCTTTGACGATGCGCAGAAGCTGCTCAAGAAGCAGAACCTGGGCCTCACCAGCTGGCAGAAGATGGCGCTGCTCACGGGCATCTCGCTGCTGGTGGCCTGGCTCATCCTGCATTTCGGTCTCCGGGGTTCGGCCACGAGCCAGCTCTCGGTGCCCTTTTTCAAGAACTTCCGGCCCAACGTGGGCATCTTCCTCATCCCCTGGATCTGGCTGGTGATGGTGGGCACCAGCAATGCCGTGAATCTCACGGATGGCCTGGATGGCCTTGCCATTGGCGGCACGCTCATCGTGTCGCTCACCTTCGCCATCCTGGCCTACATCGTGGGCCACGCGAAAATTGCGGCATACCTGGTGGTGCCGCATGTGCCTGGCGGTGCCGAACTGTCCGTGTTCATGGGGGCCATGGCCGGGGCCTGCCTGGGCTTCCTGTGGTACAACGCCCATCCGGCGGAAGTGTTCATGGGCGACACGGGTTCACTGGCCCTGGGTGGCGCGCTGGGTACGGTGGCGGTGGTGATCAAGCAGGAGCTGCTGCTGGTCATCGCGGGGGGGCTCTTCGTGCTGGAGGCCGTGAGCGTCATTTTGCAGGTGGGCAGCTTCAAGCTGCGCGGCGGCAAGCGCATCTTCCGCATGGCCCCCTTCCACCATCACCTGGAGCTGGGCGGCCTGCAGGAAACCAAGGTCGTCATCCGCATGTGGATCACGGCCATCGTGTGCTCCATCCTGGCGCTCAGCTCTCTGAAGCTGCGATAGAACCCACGAGAGGCCGGGGCTGCGTGGGCCAGGGCTGACCCAGGACGTAGCCCTGACCCCAGGGCACGTCCGCGTCGAGAATGGCTTGGAGTTCTTCCAGGGTTTCGATGCCTTCGGCGATGAAGCCGATGCACATTCGCTCGGCGAAGTGCGAGAGGGCGTTCAGAAGTGCGGCCTGATAGGGGCGGCGGTGCACCTGTTCCACCAGGCTGCGGTCGGCCTTGATGAAATCCGGAGCGAGCCGCGCCATGTGCGTGAGGCTGGCCACGCCCGCGCCTAGATCATCCACCGCCACCTGAAGGCCCAGATCTCGCAGACGGTTCGCGTAGCCCTGCAGCGCCTCAAGATCGTGGACGCCTTGCGATTCCGTGAATTCCATGACCACTCGCTCAGCTGCGAAGGGCAGGGCTTCCAGCCAACGGGGCAGGCTCTCCCAGAAGCCCGGTGCTTCGAGGCTCACCGGTTCTAGATTCACGAAGTGCAGGTAGCTGGCGTCGCCGGTGCGCGTCAGGGTTTGAAAGGTGGATTCTAGGAATTTCAAATCCAGAAGGAGCCGGTCCGTGGGACTGAGCGCCGGATCCTGCAGCAGCGGGCCTACCGCATGAGCACGGCCATCGGCATCGATGTGCCGGGCGAGGTACTCGCGGGCCATGAGTCGGTTGTCGCTGAGCCGGTACATGGGCTGCACGTGCGGCACGATGATGCCTTCGCCACTCAACATGCTTTCCAGAATGCCCTTGGGCATGTTCACTCCGCACTCAATCCATGGGGCACGCTGTCATTGTAGCGTGGGCGCTGAGGGAAATGCCTGTCGCATCTGCACGCAGGTGGGGCTTTCACATCCATCTACAGGCTTCTAGTCTGAAAGGAGGAGGCGGCATGCGCACCGTGGTCATGGGAGCGGGACGGTCTGGATTGGCGGCGGCGCGCCATCTGGCGAAGCGTGGACAGGCGGTGCTGATCACGGATAAGCGCCCGGATCCCGGGCCTGTCCTGGAGGCTGAACTGACCCTCGCAGGCATCCCAGGTGTATGGGGAGATCATCCCTTCGTACTATTGGAAGACTGCGAGGAGATGATCCTCAGCCCTGGCATTTCCCGCCGGGTGCCTTTCGTGGCTGCAGCCATCGAGCAAGGCATTCCCGTGATTGGCGAAGTGGAACTGGCCCATCGGGTGCTGCGGGAACGTGCTGACGGCAGCCGCGTGCTCGCCGTGACGGGTACCAATGGGAAGAGCACCACCACGGATCTGGTGGCACACCTGCTCAATGCCTCGGGCATCCCGTCTGTCGCGTGCGGCAACCTGGGCACGCCGATGATCGAGGCGGTGGAAGCGGCCGCGCCAGCCACGGTGTTCGTGGTGGAGCTGAGCAGCTACCAGCTGGAATCCACGCGAGCCTTTCACGCGGAAGGCGCAGCCTTTCTCAACCTCACGCCGGATCACCTCGCCCGCCACGGCACCATGGAGGTGTATCGCCAAACCAAGTTGCGCATCTTCGAAGGGCAGGACGCCGCGGACCTCCGGGTGGTTCCAGCGGCGCATCCGGAATGGTGGGAAGATGCCCCGGGATCCGCGAGGACAGCTCGTTTCGGCTGGTCGGAATGCGAGGCGTGGTGCGATGCTTCGGGCCTCCTCCACCTGCATGGCGAGCCGCTGATTTCCAGGACGGAGCTGCTCATTCCCGGCGATCACAACGTGGAAAACGCCCTGGTCGCATGCCTGTTGGCGAGCCACATGGGCGCATCGCACGCAAGTCTGCGTGAGGGATTGAAGAGCTATCCGGGCCTCGCCCATCGCATCGCCTTTTGCGGCGAGAAGGACGGCGTGAAGGCCTACAACGATTCCAAAGGCACCAACGTGGATGCCACGCTGACGGCCATCCGTGCCCTTCCAGGGCCCCTGGTGCTGCTGCTGGGTGGCACCGACAAGGGAGCCAGTTACCAACCCCTGCGCGAGGCCCTTGTCGGCAAACTGCGTCGCCTGATTTTCCTGGGAGAGGCCATTCCTCAACTCAAAAGGGACCTGGCGGATCTGCCTCATGAGGTGGTGCCCGGCTTTGATGACGCGGTTCGCGCCGCCTTCAGCTCGGCGCAGCCCGGTGACCAGGTGCTGCTCAGTCCAGCCTGTGCCAGCTTTGATCAGTTCGATAATTTTGAACAGCGCGGAGACCGGTTTGAGATGCTGGCCAAAACGTGGTGCCAGCCCTCGACGCTGGCCTGAGGAGTCGCCATGCGGCGGGTCGTCCTGACTCTGACCGTTCTTGGGATGCTGGGCGCCCAGGTTCCAGCGCCACGTCCCACTACCGACACCTTCGCTGGTTTGCGCTTTCTGGAAGGCGAGTGGAAGGGGGAGAGCGCCGGCCTCACTGGCCCATCTTCGGGCGCCGCCATCTTCCGGTTCGACCTGGAGGGCCGTGTCTGCACCCGCCGAAGCTACGCTGACACCGCGGCCACGAACGGCCGCCCCGCCTCGCATCATGAAGATCTCATGACGGTATTCTCCGAAGGCGGCCAGCTGAAGGCCCTGTACGTGGACAACGAGGATCATGTCATCCACTACCTGGTAACTTCGGGGCCCACGGGTGTGACGTTCACCAGTGAAGCGGCTCCCGGTCCGAGGTTTCGCCTGAGCTACGTTTCGAAGTCGGCATCCGTGGTGACGGTGCGCTTCGAAATCGCGCCGCCCCAGACGCCGGAGGCCTTCAAGATCTATCTGGAAGCGGACACGCGCAAGGTGAAGTGACGCGTTCCTTCATGACATGAAAACGGTCCCCGGATCCGGGGGCCGTTCTTTGCGCAAAGAAAGGCTACGCCTTGGAAGGCGGCGGTTGCGTCCAGAAGCGCGGAGGGGCATAGCAGATGACCATGAGGAGCAGCTGGCTGACGCAGAACACGGTAAGGGCCATGAAGGCCTTGTCCATGAAGCCGTAGGAGTGCAAGCCGACGCCCAGCATGTTCACCCCGAACCAGGATAGGGCGGTGATGATGTTGCCGAAGATGGCCATCACCATGAGGCCACGATCGCGCACATAGCCGCCCAGGCGGGCGTGGAGGATGATGGCGTTCCACAGCACGATGAGCAGGGCGCCGTTCTCCTTGGGATCCCAGCCCCAGAAGCGGCCCCAGGACTGATCGGCCCAGATGCCGCCCAGCACGGTGCCCACGAAGCTGAAGAAGAGGGAGAAGCAGATGATGCCGTAGGCCATGTCGACCAGGGCCTTGTCCGCCTCGACGTCGGGCTTGGCAGCGATGTGCTTGCGCAGGGCGTAGGCGATGGCGAGGGTGCCAGCGAGGAAGGTGCCGGCATAGCCAATGGTGATGGTCACCACGTGGGTGGCCAGCCAGAAATTGGAATCCAGCACGGCGCGCATCATCTCCATGGTGTCGCCTTCGGTGCCCAGGTTCTGGGCCACGATGAGGGAGGCGAAACCCGCGGCGGAGGCCACGGCGGTGCCGAAGCCTTTGCGGTACATCCGCTCGATGATGAGGCCCAGGATCACCGCACCCCAGCCCACGAAGATGGCGGAGGAGTAGAGGTTGGTGACTGGTGGGCGCCCCTGGAGGATGATGCGGGCGGCCAGACCCAGGGTGTGGACGATGGCGCCGGAGAAGAGCAGGGCGTAAGCCGTGGGCCGCAGAAGCTCGGGCTTGTAGATCCAGGAAATGCAGAGCGTGAGGAAGGCCACGAAGTAGATGGACAGGCCCACGAAGAAGGGCTGGGCACGGTTGAAGACGACTTCGTTGGAGGCATGGGCCAGAGCGCCGGGTGTCAGCTGGGATACCACGGCGTTCATGTCGTTGAGGGTCTGGTTGAAGGTGGCCGTGTCATTGGCCACATAGGCGGCATTGAGTTTGGCCAGGGGGATCAGGCCAGGGTGCAACGGAGCGCCCGCCTGGCTGGCGCTGAGGGCCTGGCCCACGTTCTGCCAGCCTTCGGGACCAGCGCCAGCAGGGGGTGGCAGCATGCGGAACTGGGCCAGCTGCATGAGGTCCTGATGGCGCAGGGTGGCATCGGGCGAGCCCAGCGACTGCAGTTCCCATCCAAGGCCAGGGGAGCCCGCCAGCTGCAGCGTGTTCCGCAGCTTGTAGTAGAGGTAGACGCGGTCGAACAGGTTGACGATGGCGCTTTGGAAACGGGTGCGCTTCTGGGCCGCGATGGGCTGGGCGTTGGAGGCCTGCTTCTGGATTTCCTCCAGGTGGGAGGAGAGATCCGCGAAGCTGAAGTAGTTGCGGTTCTTGGTCTGCTTGGCGCCGATGAGGCCGATGACATCGGGATCGTCGATGACGAAGATGGCCTGCTGATCGGCCACCTGGGGCCGGAACAGCACGTCGAGAATCCACTCATCGGGGCCCACCATGCGGTTGTCATGCCGGAAGCCCTGGCGGCTGTGGATCACCAGCAGGGAATTGCGGGCCAGTGAATCGAGCGGCTTGACGCGGCCGCCTTCCAGGATGGGCAGGGTGCCGAAGCCGCTGACATCGAAGCCGCGGGCCTTGCCCGCAGGCAGGGCGAAGATGAGGGCGATGACGAGCGCCAGCGCACCCGCGCCCCAGGCGAGGTATTTCTGCACGAAGGTCATGATCAGCCCTCCTTCTTGTCCTGGCGGCGCTTCAAGGAGCGGCGCAGGACGATGGCGAAGTGCACGAGCAGGCCCAGAGAGACCAGCACGCACGACACATAGGGGAGAAGCCAGCCGGGATTTTCAACCACGGAAAGGACGGACAGCGTATCGTTCTTGCCAAAACTCGCCTGGTAGAAAGTCTTGCCCTCGTACCGCAGCGGCTGGTTCATGTAGATGAGCACCTCGCGGGATTCCTTCTGCGAAGGGTTCACCACCTGAACCAGGCTGGAGAAATTCTTGGGGATGTCGGTGCCGGGATAGACGTCGTGGCGGAACTGCTTGAGCGTGAATGCGTAGGGCAGGTACTGGCGGCGCAGGCGCATGGTGAGCGTGTAGGTGTGTCCTTCATGGGTGAAGGACTGGGGGGCACCAATGGCCACGGAGGCCAGCCAGATGCCGTAGCTGCGGCCACCGGCCACGGGTTCGACAAAGGCCGAGGTCTGGTTCATCTCGTTGTCGACGGACACCACGGGCGCTTCCACCACGGACACGCCGGGCCCCACACCCATGGTGGCCATGGAGGGAGGTGCGCCAGGTGCAAGGTTGCTGAGCTGGGCATTGCGGAAGAATCGCTTCACCTTGAGGGTGATGGGTGTGCCAGGAACGGCGATATCACCGCCCTTGGACAGGAGGGAGTCCGGCACGGAGTACACTTCATCCCAAAGGGGGTCGGTGACATCGATGACGGCCAGTTCCATCTCTTTGTAGCTCTGCACGTAGTTGACGGTCTGGCCCACCTCGATGGACATGTTGGTGTCCACCTGCATCATGCCGGCCACGAATTCGCCCGCGAAGAGCACCACCAGCCCCGCGTGGACCAGCCACATGCCTGACTTCTGCCAGGTGAGCTTGATGTCCAGCGTCTTGGCGATGAGATTGAAGGTGAGCAGAAGGCCCACCAGAGCGCCGCCGGGGAAGGGCAGGCGAAGCAGGAGGGGCTGGTTCCAGACGATGAAGGTGCGCATGTAGGCGTTCACGGCGCCCTGGGTGCCCATCTCCACCTGGGCCAGGGTGCACAAGACCACCAGGCACATGAGCAGGCCCAGCAGTACGATGGTCAGCTGAAAGGACTTGAGGAAGGACCAGAAGCGGGAGAGGAGTGTCTTAATCAAGGTGGAGGCTCCCCAGGATGGTCATGAAATCGGGCTTGGCCTTGGCCACGGGATCGGCATCGCCATTCAGCTTCAGGAACCAAGTGTTGCCATCCGGTGTGGCGATGGTGCCCGTCACCATGCGGCTCCTGGTCTGACCCTCGCTGGTGAAGTCATAGACGCTCACAACGCCGGCCTTCGACTTGACCGTGGTGCGCGCCTTGGCCAGGGAGGCTTCGTCCATGGCAGGCAGGCCGATCTGGCCGCGCCAGCGGTTCACGTTGGCCAGTTCCCCTCCCGCGGGGCCAGGCAGCACCACCACCGTGGCTTCCACCTTCCCTTGAACGGGAGCCTTGAAGGTGGCGAAGCGCATGCCGCCGCCGGGCAGCTCGCTCCAGCCCTTGGGCAGCGACCACTTCAGCGAACCCCTGGGCGTTGGGGGCGGTGGCACGTTGGCCGCGGGCTCCTGCCTGGCAGGCATGCTGCCGGGCATGGGCATGGCCTCCTCCGCATGGCCCGGATGATCAGGGTGGGAGGACTCTGCCTCTTTGGGCACACGGTAGTGGGCCACCTGATCAGACCTGCATCCAATGGCCAGGCTGAGCAGCCCAAGGCCGAGGACAAGGGGAGTCCCGAGCAGGGCGTGACGGAAACGACGGGGGATGGTCGACGGCTTCGACAAGGGGCTCCTCGGATTGAACACTCCAGCATAGCTGACCTTCCCGTGTCTGGACAGGTCGATATCGCTTAAGCTCTATAATTTAAAAGGCTTAACGGTGAGATCAATGGCCTGGGCCAAGCGGTGGTCCAGCTCTGTGATGCCGCCCGCGTCGTGGGTGGTCAAGGTGATTCGCACATAGCCCCAGCCGAAGGCGATGTCTGGATGGTGGTTCAGGTCTTCGGCCGGTCCCACCAGAGCGCTGACAAGGTTGTAGGCGGTCAGGAAGTCCGGTGTCTTGAAGGTGCGGACCAGGGTGCCGTCGATCTCGATCCAGCTCATGACAGGGCCTCCAATGCCGCAAGCTCCGCCTGAAGCAGCCACTCGCCAGGGTACTTCATGGCCCGCTCCCGCAAGGCGTTCAAACGTTCCAGGTCCATCGATCCGCCCCGGCGAAGGCGATCTGTCTCGACATAGAGGTCGGCCAGCTCCATTGGCAGGGCCGCAGCCTTGCGGTCCCGCGCCTGGGCCTCGGCTTCCCCTTCGGCCAGGGCTGAATGATCGCCGAACCACTGATCCCAGGAACCCGGATCGGCCGGTCCGCCGGCCACGGAAGGCAGGGCGCCGCTGAGGAACAGCAGCGCCCAACTGGGCAGGTCCAGGGGCCGCCCGTCCTGGTGGCCTCGCAGGTTGATCACTTCGTGCTCGCCCACGCGGAAGCCCGTGAGGAAGAGGCCCGAGGGCAGATCCAGGCTGAAGGCGCCGCGATGAGGGAGAGCGCCGCTGCCGAAGGCCACCAGGGCCTCGCCGGGCCAGGGGCGATCAAGGGCCTGGCCTTGACGGGAGATCTGGATGGGGCCTTCCACCCGCGCCAGGGCTGTGCGCAGGCCGGGCGCCAGTTCGCTGCGGGAAGGGATGCGCGCCACGACCTTGCCCGTGAGCTCAAGGCCGCCATCCAGCACCAGGTGGTTCACGGTGCGGGCCCGAAGGGCTTCTTCCAGGCCATGGTCGCCGCCGCGGCGCCAGCCCAGCGTGGCCTCGAAGGCTTCCAGCACCTCGAAAAGGTGGTCGAAATCGCGGGCCACGAAGAGCTGCGGTTGCATGCGGGTGATGTCGTATTCCGTATCCGCGCAGACGAGGCTCAAGGGCACCTTCCGCACCGCATCTGTGAGGCAGTGCGCGGCTTCACCGAGGCTACTCAGCAGGCCTGCGCCGTAGAGCTTCGGGTCGGACAGCGCGCCCACCAGGCCGTACTCCGCAGTCCACCAGTAGAGGCGGCTGGCCTTGGTGCTTTCACTGACGTAGCGGCGGCTGGCGCTGGCGGCTGACAGTCGCTCCTGGGCGAGTCGCAGCTCCTCTTCGGTGGCTGCGGGATCCTCCTTCACCACGCTGAGGTTGCGGATGGCCTCGTAGACGGCCTGATCTTCCACGGAGGCGATGGCGCGGAACCCGACCTCGCCGCAGCGCTTCAGGTATTCCGCATAGCGGTGGTCGGCCAGGATGGGGGCATGGCCCGCGCTTTCGTGGACGATGTCCGGCGCTGGGGTGTATTCGAGGTGCTCGTGGCTGCGGATGTCGGCGGCCACCGCCAGCACGCCCAGCGACTGCAGCTCGGTGAACACCGCCGGGGGGATGAAACCCCGCACGCCCACCGCGCACCAGCCAAGGGTTTCGAGCTTCTCGTTCATCTCATCCAGACTGGGAATGCGGTCGAGGCCGATGCCTGTCGCCGCAAGGCCGGACAAGTAGCTCGCATGGGCCGTGTCCTTCAACCGCTCGGTGAGCTGCCGGAGGATGTGGCGCCACACGGCGTGATCGCGCGGGGTGTAGGCCTCGTGGATCTGATCCACCACAAAGCGGCGCAGGTGCGCGGGCAGGCGCTGGATGGCGCGCTGGGTCGGGGTAGGGGTGGCGACAGCTGTGAGGGACAAAGGGAACTCCGGGATGTCCCCAGCCTAGTGTCCGAACAGATAGGCGGAAATCCAAAAAATTATGAATGAATCGTCGAATTATCGTCGTTTGCGCAAATGGGCCGCCAGGGCCTTCAGGCAGGTCTCCGCTGCGGGGGAGGCGCCACCCGAGGGCCAGAGGGCGACCACTTCTACGACCTGAGCTTTTCGCTCCTTCAAGGGCCATGTCACCACATCCGCAGGGAAGGGAGCCAGGGCCCGCAGATCCGGGGCGATGGCGCAGGCGCCGAAGGCCCGCAGGGCCGGATAGAGCTGGAGGAAGCTCTCCACCCGCGCGGATTCCCGCACCTGAATGCCCGCCGCCAGGAACCGGGCGGAGTTGGCGCCGCCGTAGGGATCATCCCGGAGCCAGTCCACGAAGGGCCGATCTGCGAGATCCTTCACCCGCAGGAAGGGCGCGGCCTTCGGCAGCCCACAGGCCGGTGCCGCCAGCACCACAAAGGGAAGCCGGGCCAGCACCCGGTATTCCACACCGCGATGAGGCGGCAGAGGCGTGAAGCCGAGGGCCAGGTCCAGCTCACGGGTCTGGATCTGGCGCACCAGTTCATGGGCCCCGCCGAAGGCCGCCTCCAGCTTGAGGTCCTCAGTGGCGGCAGCTTTGGCCAAGGGTTCCATCAAGGCGTCGGAGAGGGTCGGGCTCAGCCCCAGACGCAGGCCGGGCTCCGGCGCGGCCAGATCACGCAGGCGCTTGAGATCCAGCTGGTGGAAGGAGGCCTGGGCTCCGGCGAACAAGCGTTCCCCCCGGGGCGTGAGGCGCAGGCGGCGTCCAGGGCCACGCTCCACCAGCGCTTCCCCTTCGGCCAGGGTTTCCTCCAGAGCGCGCAGGTGCTCACTCACCACGGAGCGCGCCACCCCCAGATGCTGGGCAGCGGCCTCCAGCGAGCCCGTTTCCACGGCGGCCACGAAGGCCTCGAGCCAGGTGAGATGACGAGCAAGTTTGCGGGGCATGCCTTTCATGGAACCGCAATCCGGCGGCGGAAGCTACTCCGGGCCGAGATGCAGAACCACGGCCAAGGCCGGTGCAGGGCTATTCATCAGCCGCAGATGTAGCCCGCGCCGCGGACGGTGCGGATGATCTGCGGGGTGGTGGGATCGTCTTCGATCTTTTCGCGGAGCTTGCACACGAAGACATCCAGGGCGCGTGCGTTGCCGCGGTGGTTCGCGCCCCAGACTTCCTTGCCAAGCTGATCCCGGGTCATGACCTGGCCTGGGTGGCGCGGGAGGATGGCCAGGAGCATGAATTCCCGCGGAGACAGGTTCACGTCGACGCCGTTCTTCAGGGCCTGCTGGGCCTGGAAATCCAGACAGAGGTTGCCGAAGACCAGGGGCTCTTCCGCATGATTCATCAGGGCAGAGCGCCGGAGCACAGCTCGGATGCGGGCGATCAGCTCACCGGGGTTGAAGGGTTTGACCAGGTAGTCATCGGCGCCGAGGGTGAGGCCTGTGATCTTGTCTTCGGGATCAGTCCGCGCCGTGAGCATGAGGATGCCCGTATCTTCCCGCTTCGCGCGGATCTTCTGGCATACCTCGAAACCATTGAGTCCAGGCAGGCCGATATCCAGGATCACCACATGGGGCGTGGCCGAGTCGAAGAGGCCCAGGGCCTCCTCGCCGCTTTCCGCTTCGAGAACCTTGAAGCCCTCCTTCAACAGCGTGGCGCGGATGGTGGTTCGGGTCAGGGGCTCGTCTTCCACCACCAATGCACACCATTCGGTGGCTTCGACCTGGGATTCGCCCACACCTGACTGAGCCTGCGCCGAGTTCAGGACAGGCCTGCGCATCGGCAGGCCCGAGGCCTGTGGCATGGCTGTCTTGAGTGGGGGGAGGGGGCCTTTTTCGGGAGGGCGCATCGAAGCCATAGTCTACTGTTGGATTTCTTAAAAATAGCCATCTCGCCTTTGATTTTTCAACCCAGGGCCATGCTGGCCCTGCAGGAATGATTCAGAGGGAGCTCGGTCGAGCTTCAGAGGTTTGCGGAATCCTTGTTCGGCTGCGCTGAAGGTTCCATGGAACCGCTGTCAGGCTTGGCAGTGCCCTGGAATTTTTCGTTCGGATCCAGCCCTGAGGTGGGAACCCCTTCGGAGCGGAGCACCTTTTTGACTGTGCGGAGGAGGATCAGATGGTCGAGCCAGACGGAAGCCTCGTCCACGTATTTCACGTCGAGGGCCAACCGCTCATCCCAGGCCACGGTGTTCCGCCCGGCGATCTGGGCCAGGCCGGTGATGCCTGGCCGGACATCGAGGCGACGGCGCTGCTCGGGCGAGTAGCGGGGCACATATTCCATGAGCAGCGGGCGGGGGCCCACAAAGCTCATGTCGCCTTTCAACACGTTCAGCAATTGGGGAAGCTCATCCAGGCTGGAGCGGCGCAGCAGGCGCCCGAAGGTGGTGAGGCGTTCCTTGTCGGGCAGGGGGTTCCCTTCAGCGTCATAGGCGTCGATCATGCTGCGGAACTTGTGGATGACGAAGGGGCGGGCATCCAGGCCGGGACGCACCTGTTTGAAAACCGCCGGACTGCCCATTTTCCAGCGGACGAGCACCCAGACGATCAGCATCACGGGCCCGAGCAGCGGGAGCAGCAGGAGGGCGTAGAGCAGATCCAGGGCTCGTTTCGTGAACTGGTAAAGGGGGCGGCGGGCCGTCATGGGCTCAGCGGGAGGCTTGGCTGAAGACATCGGAGGCGACGGCGATGGTGTCGTCCAGGTTCTGCCGCGTGAGAGTTGGATGAACGAGGAACATCAGGCTGGTCTCTCCCAGTTCCCGGGCCACGGGGAAGCGTTCCTTGGGGCCGAGGCCGCTCTGGGTGAAGGCCTTCTCCAGGTAGATCTCGCTGCAGCTGCCGCTGAAGCAGGGGATGCCACGGGCGTTGATCTCCTCCATGATGCGGTCGCGGTTCCAGCCATCGCGCAGGTGCTCCGGACGCACGAACACGTAGGCCTTGTAGGCGGCGTGACCGATGTGGGCGGGCGTCGGCGTGGTGCGGATGCAGCTGAAGGCCTGGAAGGCGGCGTTGAGCCGGGCCATGTTCGCCTGGCGGATCCGCGTCCACTCCGGCAGTTTCTTCAATTGCAGGCGCCCGATGACGGCCTGGATCTCGGTCATGCGCCAGTTGGTGCCGAAGGATTCATGCAGCCACCGGAAGCCGGGCGCGTGCTGGGTTTCGTAGACCGCCGCCCAGCTCTTGCCGTGATCCTTGAAGCTCCAGGCGCGGCGCCAGACCTCGGGATCGTTGGTGGTGACCAGACCACCTTCACCGCCGGTGGTGATGATCTTGTCCTGGCAGAAGGAGAAGGCGGCCACGTGGCCCAGGCTGCCCACGGGGCGCCCCTTGTAGGTGGCGCCATTCGCCTGGGCGCAGTCCTCGATGACCTTCAGGCCGTGCTGCGAGGCCAGGTCCATGATGGGGTCCATGTCGCAGGGCCAACCACCGAGATGGACGGGAATGATGGCCTTCGTCTTGCTGGTGATCACCTTCTGGATGGTTTCCGCCGTGATGTTCTGGCTGACCGGATCCACGTCGGCCAGCACGGGGGTGCAGCCGCGCATCACCGCGCAGCTGGCGCTGGCAATGAAGGTGCGGGGCGTGGTGATGATTTCCGAACCGGGCGGGATGTCCAGGGCCTGGATGGCCAGCTCCAGGGCCGCGGTGCCGTTGCAGAGGGCAATGGCCTTGTCGCAGGCAGAGGCGGCGGCGTATTCGGTCTCGAACTCCCGGGCCTCGGTTCCGGTCCAGTAGTTCACCTTGCCGCTTGCCATGACGCGGGCCACGGCTTCCACCTCGTCGGCAGCGTAGTGGGGCCAAGGCGAGAAGGGCGCGCAGCGGTTGAGCGTGGGGACGGGAGTCAGGGCCATGGAAGCGCTACCGGGGAAAGGGTTCAGAGGGGGGGGTGAGGAACCGGGCGCTCTGCATCCGCCCCACCATGAAACATCTGCATGTCGATCTTAGAGGCAATTGATTTTCCAAGCCAGCCCCTGGCAGGGGGCTCGTGCAAGTTCACAAGGTTCAGTTCCAAGTCCAGCCGGAGATCCTCAGAGCCCGAGCAGCTCTTTGAGCCGCTGGGCGGCGGCACGGCCCACATCGATCTCCTGGTTGCCACCCATGTCCGCCTTGGCCCCACCGCCGAAGGTCGGCTTCAGGTTCTGGACGGCCTCAGGGCGCAGGAGAAGGTGGCGCTTGATGGGCAGGAAGAGGACGTGCTTGAAGGCCCCTTCCACTTCGGCCAAGGTTCGCCAGGGTGTGTGGTAGCGCTTGCCCTGGGACCAGGCCCAGACCTGGCCCATGATCACTTCAAAATGACTGGTCTGTTCCAGGTCCATCAGCACTTCGGAGCCACCTTCCACGGCGGTGAACGTGTCGGAGGAGAGCCGTCTGGGTGCGCTGACAGGCGTTGCCGGAGTGGGTGATGGAGCTGGTTTGGGAGTCTGGGCTGGTTCCGGGGCGGGAGCCTGGCTTGGCGTTTCCGCCGAAGGGGGAATGGCCCTGCGCTCTTCCTGGCGCCGGGATTGGGAGCGCTTCGGATCGTTGCCCTTCCGCCGTTCCGGGTTCCGGCGTGGGGGTTTGGCGCTGGTTGACCGGGAAGGTGCGGCGCCTGCGAGGGGAGGAAGGGGTGCGGGAATCACCTTCAGCACCAAGGTGGGCGCCGATTGGGCGGAGGGTGAAAGGTTGCTGAGAATCTGCACAGGCACCGATGGCGGCCCGGGCGGGGGAATCGGCTTGAAGACCGGCGTGGGGATTCGCACGGGAGGCACGCCGCGGGTGGGTGCAGGCACGTTCGGGGTTTTCTTGGCAGTTGCTGATGAAGAAGGAGCTTTCACCGCGGGGACTGGCTGGGCCTTCACCGGGGGCACAACCGGGACTACAACAGGGGCTGGCGGTTCCGGTGTGGCTGGCTTTTCAACGGCGATGGGGGTTTCCACTGGCGGTGGTGGAGGGGGGTCAGGGGACGGTGGAGGTGTTTCGACGTCGGCTTCTTCCGCATGCGAAGGTTCCGGAACCGGAGGGGCCGAAGTGGGCGATTCCGGCGCGGTCGATGCCGGGGCCTCGGTGGGATCCGGATCTTCTGACAGGGCAGCGAGGTCCTGCTCGCCCCAGCCCCGGGCGCCGGCGGCCTGGAGGCGCACGTTGAGCAAATCCGAGGCGGGAACCGGCACGCCCACCCGTCGTGCCGCGTGGAACAGCATCTCGTTGGCGGCCAGATCCAGGGACTGGTCCCTCGGGTCGAAGGAGGGGCGGATGCTGACGGCGCCATTGGCGTCCACCAGATGGGATTTGAAGATCGCCGTGTTCAGCAGGCGCAGGTAGTTCGAGTGATCCATGCCGGCCTTCTCCGCGAAGCCGAGGATCTGGGCCACGGCCTCTTCCATGGCCCGGCTGAGGGTCATGCCGCCCTGCTTGAGGGCGTGGGCCAGGGAGGCCTTGGAACCCACACGGGTATGGTCGCGGCCCAGGGCCACGAAGATGGGGAGGCAGCGGTTGACTTGGGGCTCGGGCCCGCCGGCCACGATCCAGATGCGGCGGGATTCGACGCTGTCGGCCCGGCCGAATACCGGTGCGGCCACATAGCCCTGGTTCGCCTTGGCGTGGGCTGAGGCAAGTGCCGCAGAGGTTTCGACACTGATGGTGCTCATGCAAAGGTGGATGGCCTTGGGGGCGAGGCACTGGAGCAGGCCGCCGGGGCCATACACCAGTTCCGACACAGCCTGATCGTCAGACACCATGGTAATGGCCACCTCGGCTTCCTTGACCGCATCCGAAATGCTGGTTGCCTCCTTGGCCCCCAATGTGAGCAGGGCCTTGGCACGGCCTGGTGTGCGGTTGTAGACAGTCAATGCATGCCCAAGGCCCAGGAGGTTGCGGGCCATGGGCTGGCCCATGGTGCCGAGTCCTATGAAGCCGATGCGCATGAGCACTCCAGGCAGGGATTCAAGATACCCAGGAACCGGCATCCATCGCATTCGGAACGATGCCGGCCGGGCCGGGAAAGCCTTGGAAGGCGGAGGGCGAGGGGGCCCGCGCTTCCCAGGCCGCCCATCAAAGGCCCATGGCCTTCATGATCACGGCGTTGACCTTGTCCACGTCGTACTTGTCTTCGGCGTAGGCCCGGGCGGCAATCCCCATGCGGGTGGCGAGCCCAGGATCAGCGATGAAGCGCTCCATGGCCTCCGTCAAGGCTTCGATGTTTTTCGGGGGCACCAGAAATCCCGTTTGGCCATCGATGACGGTCTCCTTGCAGCCGGGGGCCAGGGTGGTCACCGCCGCCCGGCCCATGGCCATGGCCTCAAGCACGGAACGTGGCGTCCCTTCGCCATAGCTGGGCAGCACCATGACTTGCGCTTCGGCTAGCATGGGGCGCACATCCTTCACCGTGCCCAAATACTGGACCACCCCTTCGTTCACCCAGGCCTGGATCTGAGCCTCTGAAATGGCGCTGGGATTGGTGTCGTAGCCACCCAGCAGGTGGAACCGGGTCGCCGGGTGCTTGGCCTTGATGCGCCGCGCCGCCTCGACGAATTCCACGATGCCCTTTTCGCGGGTCATGCGGCCGACCAGCAGAAAGGTGAGCGGTACCGCGGGTTGGGGCGTCAGGGGAAACTGCGCCAGATCCACGCCGGAGCCATTGATCTGGGTAATCCGGCAGGTGGCCGGGAGCAGGCGGTTCGCTTCAAAGAAGGCCTGGTTGTCAGGGTTCTGGAAGAAGACCCCTTCGACTCGGGCCAGTCCTTTGCGGTAGAGCCATTTGGAAAGGAAGGCCATGCACTTCCGCTTGAAACCCTCTCCCATGAGGCTGGAGCCCAGCCCTGTCACCATGGCGTGGCAATGGGGAACGCCAACCAGGGACGCGGCGTAGGAGCCGTAGATCACGGGCTTGATGGTGTAGCTCAGCAGGACATCGGGCTTCAGCTCCTTGAGCGCGGCGCGAATGGCCAGGATGGAGCGGAGGTCCTCCAGGGGATTGAGCCCGGTGCGCCCCAGGGGGACGTGCCGATAGGCCACGCCGATGGAGGCCAGGTGATCGATCAGCACCTGGTCGCCATCGGGGGCAAGGCCGATGACCTCGTGGCCCGCAGCCACCATGGCCCGCATCATGGGAGCGCGGAACAGCCACAGGGACGGGGCATAGCTCCCGAAGACCGCCACCCTCATCCGAGGTTCGCCCGGTACCAGGCAAGGGCCTCGTCCAGACCGCGATCCACATCGAATTGCGGCGCGTAGCCCAGCAGGCCAGCCGCCTTGGAGATGTCGGCCTGGGAGTGGCGGACGTCGCCGCCGCGGAAGGGGCGGTAGTCGGGTTCCAGAGCGGCGATGGCCGCATCGTGGCGGGCGAGACGTGTACGCAACTTCTCGTGCAGCTGGTTCAGGGTGGTGCGGCCCCCGAAGGCGACGTTGTAGACCTGGCTGCTGGCGTCAGGATTGGTGGCCGTGGCCGCCAGCAGGTTTGCCTGAACCACATTCTCGACGTAGCAGAAATCTCGGCTGGTCTCCCCGTCGCCATTGATGGCCACGGCCTTCTTGCGCATCAGACCCGCGATCCAGAGGGGGATGACGGCGGCATAGGGTCCGTTGGGACTTTGGCGCCGACCGAAGACATTGAAGTACCGCAGGCCGATGGTCTGCAGGCCATAGGTGTTGCCGAAGACCTTGGCGTACAGCTCGTTCACCAGCTTGGTCACGGCATAGGGCGACAGCGGCTGTCCGATCTTGTCCTCGCGCTTGGGCAGGTCGGGGTGGTCGCCGTAGGTGGAGCTGGAGGCGGCGTAGACGAAGCGCTTCACCTTCTGATCCCGGCTCGCCACCAGCATGTTCAGGAACCCATCGATGTTGGCCTGGTTCGTGGCGATGGGATCCTCAATGGAGCGGGGCACCGAACCCAGAGCCGCCTCGTGGAGGACATAGTCGACGTTCTCGCAGGCGCGCTGGCAATCCGCCAGGTTGCGGATGTCGCCGTGGATGAAGCTGAACCGGGCCCAGGCCTCCGGCCCGACGACACCCTTCACGTCATCAAGGTTGGCCTGCGAGCCCGTGGCGAAGTTGTCGAGGCCCACCACCGTCTGGCCTGCCTTCAGCAGGGCTTCCAGCAGGTTCGAGCCGATGAAGCCGGCCACGCCGGTCACCAGCCAGGTTTTGGGAGCGGCCTTCAGTTCAGCGAGGACTTCGTCGAATCGCATGAATCACAGGCTCCAGTAGGCGATGCCCTGCGGGAAGTCTCCCGGGGCGAAGACCGATTTCACATCGATGAACACCGCCGACTCCTTCATGCAGGCCCGGATGCCGTCCAGGCCCATGTCCAGGAGGACCTTGTGGTTAACGGCCAGCACCAGGGCGTCGAGATCGCGGATCTCCTCCAGCTTGCAGAGCTGCAGGCCGTATTCATGCAGGGTCTCCGCCGGATCCGCCATGGGATCGCAGACCATGGGCCTGATGTCAAACTGCTGAAGCTCGGCGACGATGTCAGGCACCTTGCTGTTGCGGATGTCGTGGACGTTCTCCTTGAAGGTGAGGCCCAGGATGCCCACCCGGGCCTTCTTCACAGGAATCTGCTGCTGGATCATCAGCTTCACCAGCTTCCGGGCCACGTAGGCACCCATGTCGTCATTGATCTGGCGGCCCGCCAGGATCACGCGGGGGTGGTAGCCCAACTCCTCGGCCTTGGTGGTGAGGTAGTAGGGATCGACGCCGATGCAGTGGCCACCCACCAGACCCGGGCTGAAGGGCAGGAAGTTCCACTTGGTGCGGGCCGCAGCCAGCACCTCGGAGGTGCGGATGCCCACCTTCTCGCAGATGATGGCGAGCTCGTTCATGAGGGCGATGTTGATGTCGCGCTGGGTGTTCTCGATCACCTTGGCGGTCTCGGCCACCTTGATGGAGGAGGCCTCATGCACGCCCGCCGAAATGACGGCGCTGTAGACGCCAGCGATGGTGCGGAGGCTTTCCTCGTCCTGCCCCGAGACCACCTTCACGATGCGATCCACGGTGTGGACCTTGTCGCCGGGGTTGATGCGCTCAGGCGAGTAGCCGAGCTTGAAGTCCACGCCACATTTCAGGCCGGACTGCTTTTCCAGGATGGGCCCGCAGATGTCCTCGGTGACGCCGGGGAAGACCGTGCTTTCGTAGACGATGATGCTGCCCTTGCCGATGACCTTGCCCACGGTTTCGCTGGCCTTGACCACGGGTGTCAGGTCCGGGCGCTTCCAGCCGTCGATGGGCGTCGGCACTGCGACGATGAAGAAGTCCGCTCCACGCATGCCCTCAGGATCGCTGGTCATGGTCAGGGTGGTGGTGCGCAGGGCGTCGGGCGAAACTTCCCGGGTGCGGTCGACGCCCTTTTTCAGTTCCGCGATCTTGGCTTCATGGATGTCGAATCCCACGGTCCCGGGAAACTTCTTCGCGAGCTCCAGGGCAAGTGGCAACCCGACATATCCCAGGCCGACGACTGCAATCCGCATGACATTCCTCCACTGGTAACTGAAACTAAGGCCGTTCGATTGAAATCGGCTTGAGATGAATTCCCGCACGAGGGGTTCACGGGGATCAATGGATCATCTTATAAATTTTCAGTTACCTGCTGCCAGAGAAATTATTTTTACAATGGTGACGCTTGGTTCGTGTGATCATTTCAGGTGGAATTCCAATGGCTTCATGTGAAAGCTGATGCCGCACGAAATCGTGTCCAGGGCGCCGGTTCCAAGGCCGGGATTCTTCTGGCGCATGCGGGTGTGCTGGTCGCGTCGATCCGCGATTCGGGATCTTCATGGGAGGATTCCCTCGAATCACACTGGGGGGTGGCGCATGCGCGTGGGGGGCATACGGAGTTGGCTGCTTGGAGGCTTGGCCCTGGGCACCGCCTGTCTGGCTTTGGCTCTTGATCGAGGTTGCGTCTTCTCGACCGGGACCGCCCATGGCTTCCTCGCTTCCCGGAGGCTGGCGCTGGCCTCCGGGCCCGCTGGTAACCCTCTCGGCGACCGCAATCCAGAAGCTGACCAGCCGCAGGAAATCCCGACCCCTGCACCCCTAGAATGTGCGCCGAATCCCAGATCGAAGCTGGTGGTGAACGTTCGGGATGTGCCCTATGGTGCCAAAGGGAATGGCGTCATCGATGACACCCACGCCATCCAGCGGGCCGTGGACGCGGTGGGCGGAACGGGAGGAACCGTGCTGATTCCCGAGGGCACCTACCTGGTGAACGCGGTGGCGCAGGGAAGCGCGGGCATCCGGCTCAAGAGCTCCATGACACTCCGATTGGCCAATGGTGCGGTTCTGAAGGCGATGCCCAACGCCTCTGAAAACTACGCCATCCTGGCCATCAGTCATGTGAATCATGTGAATGTTGTGGGGGGCACGCTGGTGGGTGAACGGGGCTCGCATATCGGAACCAGTGGTGAATGGGGCATGGGCATATCCATCGACCATTCCGATCAGGTCGTGGTTCAGGGGGTCACGGCCAAAGAGTGCTGGGGGGACGGCTTCTACATCACGGATCTCAGTTCGAACGTGACCCTCTGCAACGTGACAGCCGATCACAACCGCCGCCAGGGCCTGTCCGTCACCAGTGTGGATGGTCTGGTGGTGAAGAACTCCACCTTCAAGAACACCACTGGAACCGAACCGGAATGTGGAATCGATATCGAGCCCAACGATGGGCAGACCGTCAGACGCGTGCTGATCACCGGCTGCACCTTGACGAACAATGCCGGCGGTGGCTTCCAGTGTGGGTCTGGTGTGCAATTCACCGCGCCTCGCATCCTGGATACCGTGTTCGACCGGAATGTGGTTTCAGGCAACGGCTTGAAACCTATCGGCGGGGGATACCGTGCTGCGGTCAAGGTGAGCCACAGCATTGGCAACACCAGCATCACGAACAACGTGATCTCGCGGAACCTGGGCCAGGGCATCATGCTGATGGCGTTTTCGGCCGGAACAGTGGTGACGGGCAATGCGGTCACCCATACGAAGATGGTCGAAGGACATGCCACCTGGACGGGGGGCGGTATTTATGTGTCTCAGTGCCCCCGCTCGACGGTCACCGGCAACAGGGTGGAGTCGAATGACGCGGTCGGCATCTGGCTGGTGGACAAGGATCCCAGCGTGGATATCAGCGGCAACACCGTGGTGGGGAATGGCGGCCCAGGCATCCGGCATGCGGTGGCGGCCGCCGAGGCCGTGAACAAGGCCAATACGGTTTCGGGGAATGGGAAGCGCCCCTGACTGAAACTTTTCTTGGGGTGAATCTATGCAGATTATTCCCAACCTCATCAAGGGCTGCCAATCTGACGATTGAAGCAGTCTCGACGGGGCGTCTCCATGAATTCCAACGGTCCACTGCCAGATGCATCCAAATCCGAGATCTCGCCTCGGCACGGATTCACCGAGTCGCACCCTGAGATCCGCCTCCGGGATTGGATCCTGCTGTGCGCCGCCTTCACAGGGACTGCCATGGCGCTGATTCTCCAGGACGATTCGGGCGTCTGGTATCGGGATGGCAGTGGCCTGACCGAAGAGCAGATGGCTGCGCTGGAATGGGCCTTGGCCCAGGGTTCTACGGAGGCCTCGCGGGACCGCCTGCTGAAGGAGCAGGAGCTGCTGATCCTCGAGGCTCTGCCCATGATGGACCTCTACCAGCGGAACATCGGAACACTCTGCGCCCTATCACACACCCCTGTGGTGTTGAGCGATCCGCAGAAGGAAGGCCTGAGGGTGGCCGCTGACCAGATCGAAGCTTTCCTGACCACGGACCATCACCGGATGGAAACCAGGGCCACGCCCCGCGCCCCCTCGGCCACCTCCTTTGTGCCTGGCTTGGTCCACGAGTTGGGCAGTTTCATTTTCGGGATTTCGGCGAACCTGGATGCCTTTGAGGCACGCTTCGCGGATTTGGAGGATGTCCGGAAATACGGAGCCAACATCCGGCGAAGCCTCGACCGCATGAACGCCTTCAACGAGGAGCTGCGTGACTATGGCGACCCTGGACGGTTCTCCTGGTCGGTCCGCGAACTGGGGCCCATCCTGCGCGAGGCCATCGACTGCCACAAGGCCGAGGCGGAGAAAGCCCGGGTGCAACTCCAGCTCAAGGTGGATGGGCCCCTTCCGGCCATCAACATGGACGAGCACTGCTTGCAGTCCTCGTTCACGCGGTTGGTGGATCTGGTGCTGCACCAGGAGGAGGTGGGTGGGCACGTGGTCTTGCACGTGGGGAAAGGGCTGTTCGGGGAACGGACAGTGGTGTGCGGCCATGTGGATTGCTCCAGCCTGAAGTTCAAGAATGTCGATCCGGCCCGCCTCTTCGAGCCCTTCTACTTCCGCACCTCGGGACTGGGCCGCCTCACCCTTCCGGGCGCCCGCAGGGTGTTTGAATCCCACGGCGGCACGCTCACCGCCGGGCCCGGGCCCCAGGGCGGCACCATGAGGATCAGCTTCATGCTGCCCTCAGCCCAAGTCCCTCCCGCACAACCAACCGCCCAGGCCTGAGGCACCCATGGCGAAAGCGAAGATTCTGGTGGTGGATGACGACGAGATCATTCTCTTCGCCCTGAAGGATTACCTCGAGCTCCATGGCTATAGCGTGGATGAGGCCGAGACCTGCGCCGAGGCGGAGATCCGCTACCGCGCGGATGTCTACGACGCCGTCACCCTGGACTATTCGCTTCCAGACGGGAACGCCTTGGAACTGCTTCCCAAGCTGAAGGCCATTGACGATGGCGTGCCCATCATCCTGCTCACGGCCCACGCGCGCATCGACTTGGCCGTGCAGGCCATTCAGCTTGGGGCTGAGCAGTTTCTGGTAAAGCCACTGGATCTGCCAGCCCTCCTGGTGGTGCTGGACCGGGTGCTCGAGAACCAGCAGAACCGGCGAAAGCAGTTGGCCCGCAAGTCGGTGGACCAGCCGCAGCGGGCGGTGGACCCCTTCATCGGCCAGAGCCCCGCCATCAGGCGGCTGCAGGAACAATCGCAACTCGCCGCTGCCACCGAAAGCCCCATCCTCATTCAGGGAGAGACGGGAACCGGGAAGAGCGAGTTGGCGCGCTGGATCCACCGGAACAGCTCCCGCTCTGCTGAGCCCCTCCTGGAGCTCAACTGTGGCGGCTTCAGCAAGGAGTTGCTGGATACCGAACTGTTCGGTCACGAGAAGGGCGCCTTTACCGGGGCGACGGCGGTCAAGGTGGGTCTGCTGGAGGCCGCCCACCGCGGCACGGTGTTCCTGGATGAGATTGGCGACATGGATTTGCAGATCCAGCCGAAAATCCTCAAGGCCCTGGAGGAGAAACGCTTCAGGCGCCTGGGTGAAGTCCAGGATCGGAAGGTGGATTTCCGCCTGATCGCCGCCACCCACCAGAAGCTGGATCAGCTGGTGCAGGAGCAGCAGTTCCGGTCCGACCTCTTCTATCGCATCAGCGCCATCCAGATTGCGGTGCCGCCCCTGCGCGAACGGGCGGAGGACATCCCCGTTTTCGCACAGATCCTCCTCAACCGCCTGACCAGCGACTGCGGGCGGGCGGCCATGCGCCTCTCCGAAGGCGCGCTGGCGAAGCTGCAAAGGCATGTCTGGCCGGGGAACATCCGCGAACTGCGGAACGTCCTGGAGCGGGCCCTGATGGGCGTGAAGTCCTCAGTGATCGAGGCCGAGGATCTGGATTTCGCCGTCAGCCCCGGCGGTCGGCAGCCAGAGACGTCCACCCATCTGACCCTGCGGGAGCTCGAACGGCAGTACGTCCTCAAGGTTCTTGGCGAGGAGGATGGGCATGTTGGGCGGGCGGCACAGCGGCTGGACATCCCCCGAAGCACCCTCTACCAGAAGCTCAAGGCTTACGGTTCCGACGCGTCCAAATTCTAGAATCTGGATCCAGGATTCAGACTTTCGGCCTCCTCCCGGGGGAGCGACCTCCGAAGCTTGATTATTAACAGAAGAAATATATGGAGTAACTGGATGTAAAATAATCTACTTTCCATGGCACCCCCATTGCTTTAACAGGCTGAACCGGGGGTCTTATGCACATGGAAAGGTGCCTTGTCGCAATCCAGGCAACTGTTCTGGCCGGCCTATTGATCCAGTTTGGGTGCGGGGGGAGTGGTGCCGCAAATGCTCAATCTGCTCAGTCCAGTCCCGTCAGCGTGACCCTGGTGGCAGCTCCGAGCAGCGTCAGCCCAGGCAGCAGTGTCCCTCTGAAGGCTCAGGTTTCGGGAGCAACCAATACTGATGTCAACTGGACGGTGAACAGCATCCCCAACGGCAACGCCACGGTGGGCACCATCACTGGCAGCGGGAACTCGGTCACCTACACGGCCCCCAAGAACGTTGGAAACTTCGTGTTGGCCGCCACCAGCGTGTCGGATCCGACCAAATCCGACAGTGCTCAAGTCATCGTGACCCCGACCACCCCGATCACTTCAGTGGTGGTGAGCCCCAGCACCTGGTCTTTGAATGCAGGAAGTCAAAAGCAGTTCGCCACCACGGTGTCCGGCACAGGATCCTATGACTCGGCGGTGACCTGGTCGGCCCAGCGGGGAACGATCACGGCAACGGGCCTCTACAGCGCTCCTGCCACCAGCGGCACCGATGTGGTGACGGTCAAGAGTGTGCAGGATCCCACCAAGTCCGCCACGGCCACTGTCACGGTGATCGGTTCCGATCCTGTGGTGCCCACGGTCACGGCCGTGGCCATCAGCCCCGCTTCCTGGTCGATGAGCGGCGGAACCCAGAAGCAGTTCACCGCCACGGTGACGGGGACCGGCGCCTTCAGCAGCAGCGTGGTCTGGTCCGCCCAGCACGGCAGCATCGACAGCAGCGGCCTCTACACGGCACCCGCCAGCGGCAGCGACACAGTGACGGCCATGAGTGTGGGCGACACCAGCAAATCGGCAACGTCCGCCATCCTGATCCAAAGTGGCTGCGCTCCTGCGCCCACCGCTTCCACGGTGGTGAATGTCCGGGATTCGGCCTATGGCGCCAAGGGTGATGGCACGACCGATGACACGGCCGCCATCCAGAAGGCGGTGAATGCGGTGAGCGGAACAGGCGGCACGGTGCTGATTCCCGATGGCACCTACATGATCAATGCGGTGAAGCAGAACAGTTCGGGCATCCGCCTGGGGAGCAACATGACCCTGAGCCTTTCCGCAGGCGCTGTCCTCAAAGCCATTCCGAACTCGGCGGGAACCTACGCCATCGTGGCCATCAGTTTTGCCAGCAAGGTCAACGTCGTGGGCGGAACCCTCCTGGGGGATCGCAGCGCCCACTCGGGCACCAGTGGCGAATGGGGCATGGGCCTCTCCATCAACAATTCGGATCAGGTGGTGATCCAGGGCGTGACCGCGAAAGAGTGCTGGGGAGATGGCTTCTACATCACCGACCTCTGCTCGAATGTGACCCTCTGCAACGTGACCGCGGACCACAACCGCCGCCAGGGATTGTCCGTCACCAGCGTCAATGGGCTGGTGGTGAAGAATTCGGTCTTCAAGAACACCCAGGGCACGGCCCCTGAGTGCGGCATCGACGTGGAGCCGAACGGCGGGCAGACCTGCAACAACATCCACATCAGCGAGTGCATCTTCTCGGGCAACGCGGGCGGCGGCATTCAGCAGGGCGCCTCAGAGGCCGACATGAGCTACACCTTCGCGACGAACACGATCATCGAGAACAACGAGGTCTTCGGCAACGGAGGCTCCAGTTACAAGGATGGCGGCATCGCCTTCTCCTGCTGCGATTCAAACATCATCCGGAACAACTACATCCACGACAACCTGGACAATGGGATCAAGACCTATGGCCAGGCCACGAAGCTGACCATCACCGGGAACCGGGTGATGAACAACAAGGGCGATGGGATGCTGTTGACGGGGTGCAGTGGGGCGGTGGTCACGGACAACACGGTGACCGGTAACGCGGGAACGGGCATCTACCACGATGCCTCGTCGGGGACCTATGCCCCCAACACCGTGAACAGCAACGGGCAGTGATTCAGAACGGAATCGTCTTCCGCCGGGCAAACAAAGGGAGGGGCCCCAGGTCAGGAAGGAAGACCTGGGGATGATGGGAAGCAGGCATTCAGAGACCCTTGCGGGGACCTGAATGCCTGCTTTGGTGCGCATCGCCTTGGTGGGGGTCCCGTTCATCCATATCCTTTTGCTGGCAGGCCGTCTTTCGAGATGATCGGTAGGCACACCCTGGGGTGCGGGATTGTTATGGGTATTAAAACGATTCAGATAGATGTATTGCTTTGGTAATTTTCATGCTTTTCCCCTTGAGGCCTGTGCCCTGAATGTGGTCCATTGGAATCAGAGAGCCATGGATGGCAATGCCGGATTGATCCCATTCCTACCCGTGGGCTTCTGATGAAAGGATCGAATGCTTCTCTGGAAATCCCACGGCCTGAAAATTGCCGAGCTCTGGTTCGACGAACAACTTCCGGCTGGATCCAAGCCGGACATCATCCGGTTCCGTCAATCGCTCACACCGAAAGGGGAGGGGGTTTCCGATTTCTTCTCCCTGGTGACCGACCTTGCCCTCGACGAAGATGCACTGGCGGCGCGCCTTCAGAAGGATAACCGTTATAAAATTCGCCGCGCCGAGGAGAAGGATGGCTGCCTTCTGGAGATCTGGAAAGGAGAGGCAGCCTTTTTCGATGCTTTCGTGACGTTCTATCAGGACTTCGCGGCCCAGAAAGGGTTGGCCGGGCTTGATGTCGGCCATTTGCGCCTCATGCACCGGGCGGGGAGGCTGGATCTTTCCAGGGCCACGACCCCCGAGGGTGAACCTCTGGTTTACCACGCCTATTACACGCACGGTGACCGCGTGCGGCTGCTCTTTTCGGCCTCCAATTTCAGAGGCAGCAGTGACAATGGATTCCGCTCCTTGGTTGGCCGGGCCAATCGATGGTTGCATTGGCGGGACATCCTGCGGTTCAAGGCCGAAGGGAAGGCCTGGTACGATTGGGGCGGTTGGTACGAAGGGAAAGAGAACGCCGATCTGCTGGGCATCAACCAATTCAAGGAATCGTTCGGTGGCGAGCCCATCCATACCTATCACGGCGAAGCCCTGCTTACGCTGAGGGCGAAGGTGTCTGTCTGGGTTGCGCGACTGATTGGCCGGAGATAACCATGTGTGGATTCGCCGGATGCTGGCACGGGGCCCCGCTGGAGGCCGATGCACTGCACGGACAGGTTCAGGGAATGACGGATCGTCTGCTTCTCCGCGGTCCGGACGACGGTGGCATCTGGACCGATCCGCCGGTCGGTTTGGGCCTTGGGTTCCGCCGCCTCTCCATCCTCGATCTGACGGAGGAGGGGCACCAGCCAAAGGCTTCCGCCAGCGGGCGGTTCATCATCACCTTCAACGGCGAAATCTATAATTTCAAGGAACTGCGCCAGACTCTGGAAGGGCTCGGAGCGACCTTCCGGGGGCACTCGGATACGGAAGTGATCCTCGCCGCCATCGAGCAATGGGGTGTGGAGGCGGCGGTCCGGCAATTGAATGGGATGTTCGCGATCGCCCTGTGGGACACGCAGGAACGCACCCTGCATCTGGCTCGGGACCCCCTTGGCATCAAACCCCTCTATGTGGGCGTGCTGAACGGAACCCTCCTTTGGGGTTCAGAACTGAAAGCCTTGCGCGCCCATCCGGCCTTCACGTCCCGGATCGATCCCGATGCTCTGTCCCTGTATTTCCGCCATGGCTTTGTGCCCAGCCCCTACAGCATCTACGCCGGTGTACGGAAGCTGGCCCCTGGGCACCTCCTCACCCTCACGAGCCCTGGCGGGGAGATGCAGCCTCGCCCCTTCTGGACCCTGCGCGAGGTGGCTGAGGAGGGACTCGCCAATCCCTTCGGAGGGACGGACCAGGAGGCGATCCAGGCGGTCGAGGCCTCGCTGTTTCAGAGCGTGGGGCGGCAGATGGTGGCAGATGTGCCCCTGGGCGCCTTCCTCTCCGGAGGGGTTGACTCCTCGCTGATCGTCGCCCTCATGCAGGCCCAGAGCTCCCGGCCGGTGCAGACCTTCTGCATTGGATTCCGTGAGGATTCATTCAATGAGGCCCATCACGCACAGGCGGTGGCCAAGCATCTCGGGACCGATCACTCGGAATGGATGGTCAGCGCAAAAGATTTCCTGGGGCTCATCCCAGACCTGCCGGATCTCTATGACGAGCCGTTCGCAGACCCTGCCATGATCCCAACCTGTCTGGTGTCCCAGCTGGCTCGCCGGAAGGTGACCGTCAGCCTCTCGGGGGATGGTGGCGATGAGGTGTTTGGCGGCTACAGCCACCACCTTTCCGCTTGCGGCGGGCGCCTGTCCAGGGCCCTTTCCCATTCTGCGGGGGTGCGATGGGCCATGGGGGTGGGAACCTCAACCCTGTCTTCCGCCGCCGGACTTCTCCCCGGGAAGTCGGCGGCGTTCATGAGTGACGCCCTGAAGTACCGTTCCCACCTCTACCGATTCAAGGATGCGGTGACGTACTACCGCGAACGTGTGGCTGGGCAGTCCCGGGCGGCAGAATCACTCTTGAACTCTTCCCGCATTCCACCCTACCTGCTGACGGAGCCGCTGGCTTTGAGGGAACCGCATGATGTGGTGGATGCCTTCATGTATCTCGATTCCATGATGGTGCTGCCCGATGAATATTTGACCAAGGTCGACCGGGCGACCATGTCGGTGAGCCTGGAAGGACGGGTTCCCTTCCTGGATTCGGATGTGGTGGCCCTGGCCTGGCGGTTGCCTGCGCGGATGAAGATCCGGGACGGGCGGGGCAAGTGGGTGTTGAGGCAGGTGCTCGAACGCCATGTTCCGAAAGAGATCATTGATCGGCCGAAGCATGGCTTCAGCGTCCCCATCGCGGATTGGTTGAGGGGCCCCCTGAAGGCATGGGGGAAAGCCCTGCTCGATGCGCGCCATCCCGAACTGCAGGAGCTTTTGTCGAGCGAGGCCATCACGCGCGTCTGGACAGAGCACCAGCAGTCGTTGCGCTCCCACGGTGTCCTGCTCTGGAAGCTGCTGATGTTCAAGGCGTGGTACGCCCGCTGGTGTGCAGAGGACTGATTACAGCCCTTTTCTGGCCTTTCCCAACGCCATCGAATCCTCTTCGAGCAGCCGGACCATTCGGCAGATGAGTGATGCTCGGAGTGCCAGAAGTCGGGTTCCCGGCAGGACCGGGCCCATCTGCGCGCGAACCATCCGAACCCATGAGGTTGGGATGATGCGCTTGAGAGCTGCTCGCAGGGAGCGGTTCGGTGCCATGGGTGAAGGTGCTTTGCGCACCCCGGCCAGAAGGGTTTCCCGAAATGCATCGGGAAGGATGCTTTGGGCTGTTTCCGACCCGAGCTCCTCTTCCAGCCAGCGGGAGTACACTGGAGAATCCAGAAAGCCGTTTCGATCGTCGTCGGCCCCCATGGTGGCGTAGGGAATCGGCGGACTGGCTGATTTGGCGATGTCCTTGAACAGCCCTTTGTCGGTCCGCATCGGATCGGGCATCTCGCGGACAAAGGCCAGCACCTGTCTGGAGAGCAGGGGACTGGCGATCTCGACAAAGGGGGCCTTGACGTCATTCAAAGCCGCCAAGCCGATGGGAATGCGGAAGGCATGGTAGAGGCGATCCCGGTAGGTGGCGAGGGTCTCGTCCTCTCGCTGTTTCAGCGGTTCGGGGATGTGCTGCCTTCCTCCGGAAAGGCGCTCGGCCGTGGCCTCGTCCATGAAATCCGTCAGCACCAGCAATCCGACCGAGGACCTGGCCTGAGGCGCGGAAGAGACTGGAATCCAACCGAACCCTTCATCGCCTCGGATGACACCACCGATGCCCTGCTCGGCGAATGAGGACCAGAGTCTGAGGCCATCCAAATACGGGAAGAGTTGGTCCGTCGTTCCCCCGCTCGCCGCCAAGAACGCATCTACCACGTGTGTCGGCGGCTCTTCGGAAAGCTCGGTCAGCAGGTATTCATGCGGCAGGCCAAAGTGGCTGGCCAGCTGTTTCGCGATGAAGGCATCGTTGCCAGGCTGGGTGAGTGACGCGGCCAGTCCCCAGGTCATGGTCCGGGGCCTCAGCCCCTTCGCGTAGAGGGCCGAGAGGATGAATCTGCAATCGTAGCCGCCGGACAACGGGAAAGCCCAATGGCCGGAGGTGAAATCGAATCCCTGAATGGCTTCCAGCAGGATTTCCTCTAAGTCACGCCGACACTCATTCGCCTTTCTGGGCTTCGGATGGAACGCGATGGGTGATGTCTGGAGTTGCAGGCTCCAATGTCGCTTGTCCAGCACCAGGCGCGAACCTTGAGGCAATCGCTGGATGCGTTCATCCCAGCCGTCGGTGGGGCCCAGAGAGCCTGAGGAGAGGAACCAGGCAGCGGCAGCCCGGTTGACGTCAAAGCCTTCCAACAGGCAAATGAGAGCCCGCTGGGACGTGGCTGCGAAAAACCCCTTTTGGGTCTGGACGTACCAGAGCGTGCGCGAACCGGCGAAATCCGAACAAAGCTCAGTCGTAGCCTTGTTTGAACGGATGAGTGCGAAGGTGCCCTCGGGGACGGCTGATCCTGGCACATGCCAATCGGGCCAAGCCCCTTGGAACGCCCCCAGGTGGGCCGACATGCCCTCAACCGCTGATGCACCGAGGGGTCCCGTCAGACAAAGGGCTTCTTCAGGAGTGATCACCAAATGGTGCGGGCGCAGCGACGAGCTCGAGGGGGCGATCCGATCTGCCACCAGGCCCAGCATCGCCCCGTCCAGGGCATCTTCAGGCGCACGCCACAGGGCATAGATGAGATTGGACAAGGGATCCCTCCGGACTTATCGGGGGCGTTGGGAGGCGATGGCGCGGTTGATGGCATCTTCCCACATGCCAACCACCCGTTCCGTGGAAAACCTCTCCACCACTTCCAGGGCCCGTTTGCCGAGGCGGGCCCGATCCTCCGGATCGTTCATCAACTGCACCATGGCCTCGGCCAGTGCCTCTGGGTTGGCGGGGGGGACCAGCCGCCCGTTCACTCCGTCCTGGATGATTTCGTTCACAGCCCCACCGAACCGAGTGCTGATGACAGGGCAGCCACAGGCCATGGCCTCAACCAAGGCATTGGGAAAGCCCTCGGCATGCGAGGACATGACAAAGAGGTCGGCGGCGCACAAGACATCGAAAGGGCGATCCGTCAGGCCCTTGAAATGAATGCGCTGCTCCATGTCCAGATCTCGGACCATCTGCTCCAAGGCCTTCCGCTCTGAACCTTCGCCCCAGACCTCCAATTCCCACTGCGGGGCCCTGGCGGATGCCGCGGCGAAGGCAGCCACCAGGACATCGAAACCCTTGACGGGAGACAGTCGGCCCAAGGCAACCATGCGCAGGTTCTGGCCTGCCGTGGGAGGTGCCACCGGTGGAAGGGGTGGCAGGGGCACAGGGTTCGGGATGACCACGCCCCGAGCGCGAACCTTGGGAGGGAACCAATCCAGGACGGCCTGTGACTGGAACACGATCACGTCCGCGCGGGGATAGGTCAGGTTGCGGATGCCTTCCCAGAACCGGCCCAGGGATCTTCGAGATGGATCGGTGCGCTCTGAGATGATCACGGGAATGCCAAGGCCTCGTGAGGCCATGACCATCAGTGCGTTCTCCTTGTCGATGAAGGAGATCAGGACGTCTGGCCGAATCCTTTGGATCTCTCGGCGAAGGGTTCGGATGCGCTCGAGGTTGTTGGCAAGGGCAGACAATGGGGACTGACTCGGTTTCAACAAGTTCAAAGGCCGGACTTCAATGGATTCCGCCAAAGGGTAGAAGGGTTTTGAATCGGGTTTGTCCATGGTCAGGAAGGTCGTCTCCCAGCCTTCCTTCGCCGCCCACTCATTGGCCAGGATGGAGGAGACGCGTTCCGCGCCATGAGCGACCAAGGCCCAAATGAAAAAGCAGACTTTCACTTTGTTGCCTTTCTGACAGAACGGCATCCAGCCCTGGAATTCAACGCTACGGCCCGCTGCACGGCCTTTGATGTCAACCGATTCCAAGCCAAAAGTCAAGGCGATCTGCCCGAAATTCCTGGCTTTACGCATGAGAGTGGACCTGTCACTTGACTGGAACCGCACTGGTTCATTTTGGAACCCGGCCGGTGACAGCCGTGTGTTGCACCGGCGCTGATGACGATCTCCAGGTCATCGTTTGAGTGGTCCTGGCTTTAGTGGAATGCGGCCAGTGGGCACCATTTTCCTTGATTGGTCCTGGATGAAATCGACTCTGATAACCTGGAGCCTTCGTGCGCATTCCTGTCCTGAAAGGCCCTTCCCATTTATGAGTAACGTGAACAGCCAGCCAAATGCATCGTGGAACACCGACGGTTCCAATGCCGCCCGTGCGACACCCTTATCAAACGGGGCCCACTATCTGATCCGATTCGACGACATCTGCCCGACGATGAACTGGAAGGCCTGGGAGGCCATCGAGGCCCACCTGTTGAGATACTCCGTGCGCCCGATTCTCGCAGTGGTTCCTGACAACCGGGATCCGAAATTGATGGTCGATGCCCCGAATCCAGCCTTCTGGGACCGTGTTCGCACTTGGCAGGCCAGGGGCTACACCATTGCGCTTCACGGGTTCCAGCATGTCTACGTGAACAAGAATCCCGGAATGATTGGAGTGACCGCTCAAAGTGAGTTCGCAGGGCTCTCCTATCAGGAGCAGGAGCGCAAGCTCAGCAGCGGCTTGGCCATTTTCGCCGAGCAAGGCGTCCGGGCGGACGCCTGGGTTGCGCCCTCCCATTCCTTTGACGCCTGTACGGTGGAGATTCTTGGGAAATTGGGCGTCTCGGTCATCAGTGACGGATTGGGCTCACGCCCCTTCACGGATGCAGCGGGCATGACTTGGATTCCCCAACAGCTGTGGTCCTTCCAGGCGAAGTCTTCAGGCGTGTGGACCGTTTGCAATCACCACAACTCCTGGACGGACGAAAGGGTGGAGTGGTTCGGCGACATGCTCGCGCTGTATTCGGACCGCATCACGGACTTGCCTTCGGTGGTGAAGGCGTTCTCAGGGTTGAGGCGGCCCTGGTTGGACCGCCTCCAAGCCTCCTACAGCCTGATGTGGGGGCACCGCCTTCGCCCCGCGCTTTCAAAAACCCTGCGGAATTGGACCGGCTCCAGGCCCGCCGCCCGCTGATGGGGTCTTCAGCGGAATCCGTGTGGCGGCAGACTCGAATCGAAATGATCGAGATCCCTCAGCGCCGGACTCATGGGAAGGAGAAAGAGGAGGGAGAACCCGATCCAACCGGTGAAGTCCGTCAGCATCTGGTGATTGGCCAACGAGAAGGCGAGCAGGATGAAGCACAGGGCAAACAACATTCGATGAACCGATGGTTCCAGGGGCTGCTGCCGAGTACGTGAGATGTGGAAAGCGATGGTGGCGAGGAAGGTCAGCAATCCCACCCAGCCCGCATCAACAAACAAAGCCATGTACAGGTTGTGGGTGCCCTGTCCCGGGAAGCCACGTCTCGTCAGGGTTTCCTTGGATTCATCCCCTTCCGCGCTGTATAAACCGTATCCGTACCAAGGTTCCCGGGCGATAAAGGGCAGCCACTGTTTGGCAAGATCCATCCGGGATTCCTCGCCCCGTTCTCGAGTCTTGGATTCACTCAGGTCGAGCACGCGCGAAAGCGTGGGGCTCTCTTTGATGAAGCTGAATCCGCCACCTTTCGAGGAACTCAGGAAGCCCACTCCGAAAAGGAGCAGGACCGTGGCAACCAGGACCGCCTGGACCTTTCTTTTCTTGCTGGCGGCAAAGATGAGGTAGAGCAAGGCGAGCATGATCGCGATCCAGAACGCGGTTCGGCTGGCCGTCAGGTAGATGATCAAGACCCCTGAAATCCGGCCCAGCCAAGCGATCCATCGGCTGGCCCAGAATGAGAGCACAAGTAGGAAAAGGGCCGCCAATCCGGCCTCGTTGGCGTTCCCCCAAAGTCCGGCGAAGCGGTCTGAACCGAGGGTGGCGTTGATGCGCAAGAAGAATGGGTGTTGTTGATACTCCGGGAACGAAATGAGCCACATGGTCACCAGCAGGTTTCCCAGAAGCCCCCACTGTGTGGCGTTGGCGAAGAACCGAAATCGCCTCGGATGGCTGGTCACAATCGCCATGGCTCCGATGATGCAGAGAAAACGAAACCAGAGCCGTAATCCCGAAGCCAGGATCGGATAGGGCGCTGCGAGGGTCCCCCAGCAGATGTAGATCGTCAGCCAGGCAACCAGGGGCAGGGCAGGCCGGATCAGGCGGGGCAGCCACAACTGCAAGCCGAGAATGATGATGCAGGTGAAAAAGATGGCCCACACCAGCCAAAGGGTGTTCCGAGAAGAGACGTAAATAATGGAAGGCAAGGCGCCTTCGATCATGATCGTGAGGATGATCACCATCACAACATATGACAGGGTGATCTTTCCGTCAGCGGGTTGCTCGGAAAACCTTGTGAGTAGGGACATCAGGACAGGGGCTCAGGTTGTGCTTCAGCGGCAATCGCTTCCTGCTTTCCCTGGAGGATCTGACGGACGCCGCGGATGCTGAAGAAGACCAGAATGGGAACCAGGAAGCAGGCCGTAAGGATCAAGTTGCCGTGCGACCACCACAGTATCAGTCGGCAGCCTCCGAAGCACACCAGGGACAGGCCCAGGTCCTTCCCCAATTTTCCAAGCACCTTGGGAATGGGGCCGTCGACGAGTTTGAAGAGCCATACGAAGTAAACCAGCATGTACAGGGCGCTGGTGCCTCCGAAAAGCCACATGGCGAGAAGGTCATTGTGGAAGGCGATTCCCACCATCAGCGATCCGGCCCGCAGAATGAACTGGGCGATTTGGAACAGAAAACTGGTGCGTTGGCGTTCCAGAATCAGAGGCAGTGCCTCAAGGGGATAGACCAGGAAGCTGAAGAAAACCCACGGCGCCAACGCTGCCGAGTACTGGCCTGCCCTGCGCCATTTGGCCCCGAAGACCATGACGAAGATCAACTCACCGAACAGGGCCAGAAACACAGGGAAGAAAGCGTTCACTCCACTGATGCTGTTGATCAGGCGCAGGGTCAGGCTGGTGAGTTTGCCCTCTTGTTGAGCCTGCTTGGCCCTGGAATAGAACACCGGCGTGATCGCCCCGCTGATCAACATCGTAGGAAGAAAGAGCAGACGCTGGCTGAGAGAGAACTGGCCCGTGCAGACGCTTCCGAATCCCTTGGCGAGCAGGAAGACGGGAATGTAGACGCTGAGGCTGTTCAGAAGAACGGACCAGGTGGTGTAGAGCGGATAGCGGTAGTGGCGCTTGGCGGCAGCCTTCAGCTTTTCGAAGCTGAAGCCTTGGCGCTGGGTCCGGTAATCCGAGAAAGCCAGATGGGACAGTGTTCCTGTCTGATAGACATTGGCAGCCAATGACCCGACGACCAGCCCCATGAGCCCGGCATGCAGGAATCCCAGTCCCACCGTGCATGATGATGCGATGACCCCTGAGAGCACGGAGGTCAGGGATAGCTTCGGGAAGGCCCGCTTGCGCATGGCCCAACGGGAGAGCGCGCTGTACAGGCAGACGAATCCAATGCCCAGGGGGAGATACCAGAGGAAACGGCCGAACTGTTCGTCGCCCTTGGATATCCAGCGGGCGAAGGGTGCACCCGCAAACACGGTGACAACGACTGATCCCGCAACCCATACCCCGGTGAAGAGAAGGCACAGGACCAGCACATGGAAGGCCTCTGAGTCATCCTCGATGGTTCCCAGGGCCATTTCGTATTGGAGGGTTCCCACCACGCCCGTCAGGCTGAAGATGGCCCCGAACACGGCCAGGGTTCCATAGTCTCCCGGTGTGTAGAGGCGGGAGTTGATCGGACCGACCACCACACTGAGCGCCTGCCCGATGAAGACGCTGCCGCTCACCACCATCACATGCTTGGCGAAAGATGAGCCTTCGAACAATTGTTTGAATCGAGCGATCCAGGTCTGGACTAGCGACATCTACCTCACCTCAATCAAGGGGCAACCGGATATTGGAATGGGAACCTTGGGGCTGGGCCAGAAGGGGGGCTGTCCCGCTCTGCCGTTCAACAACCGGTAGGTTCTGAACCACCGAAAACGGCCCACCTCCGGTTTTGAAATCCCCATGGCCCTGCGACTCCTGGATGGACACACGTGGGGAACTCAACGAACCCGGGACGGGCCATATCAACTCACTCCATGTTAGATCAAAACCAATCACCTTTTAAAACATGTCTGAAAAAAACAATCTCGCAAAGGGCTGCCCACATAGGTGTTCCCTGTCGACGGGTCGGACAGCACTTGAAGGTTCCCCAAAAAAGTACGAACCAGTTCGTTGACAAATTACGAACTGGTTCGTATGTTGTCTCCAGACCCCCTGGAGGCTCCATGTCCACCGCGCCCATCCGCCCTTCCGATGGCGAGCTCGCCATCCTCCGGGTGCTCTGGGCCCGGGGGCCTGCGACGGTTCGGGATGTGCACACCGAGCTGTCGAAGGACCGGGACATGGGCTACACCACTGTGCTGAAGCTCATGCAGATCATGGTGGAGAAGGGCCTGGTGGCGCGGGACGAACGCGCGCGTTCCCACACCTACCGGCCACTCCAAGGTGAAGCTGAAACCCAGCGCTGCCTGCTGAAGGAGCTCTTGCACAAGGCCTTCGCAGGCAGCCGCCGGGAACTCGTCCTCCAGGCCCTTGAAGCCGAGCCCGCCTCGGCCGAGGAATTGGAGGACATCCGCCAGATGTTGAAGGCCGCCAAGGGGAGGGCTTCATGAACGCATTTGATTTGCTACCCCTGGCGCGGGCTCTGGGCTGGGCCCTGCTGCACAGCCTCTGGCAGGGGGCGGTGGTCGGCCTCCTGGCGGCCGGATGTCTCCACGCAGCCCGGGATTGGGCACCTGCCATCCGCTACCGGCTGGCGGCCACCAGCCTGGCCATCATCATCCTGGCCTTCGCTGGAACCTTTGTCTGGATGCTCCCGCATGGGAATGCGGCGCTTTCCGCGGAAGGGGCGCTGTTGGCCCCGATCCTAGGCTCAAACTCGTTTGGCGGAAGGTGGCCCCAGCTATGGGCTTCCATCGCCTCCTGGGTGCCCTGGCTGACTTTGGTCTGGGGACTGGGTCTTGGCCTTCGTCTCTTCAAAGTCGCAGGGGGATTGGTCTGGCTTTACGGGCCCTGCCTGGACGGAGCTGAACCGCCACCGAACGATTGGCAGCGGCGCTTTGATGCCCTTCACCGAACATCCGGCATTCGCCGCATGGTGCGCTTCGCCAGTTCCCGCAGCGTGGATTCGCTGCTGGTGCTCGGATGGCTGCGGCCCGTGATACTCGTGCCAACCAGCGCCTTCCTGGCCATGCCACCCGAAGCCCTGGAAGCTTTGCTGATTCATGAACTGGCCCATATCCGCCGCGGGGACTACCTGGCGAACCTCGTCCAGACCCTCGCCGAATCGCTCCTGTTCTACCACCCCGCCGTCTGGTGGCTCTCCGGGCGCATCCGCCAGGAGCGTGAGCACTGCTGCGATGATGCGGCAGTGCAGGCCTGCGGCGATCCGATCCTGTACGCCTCTGCCCTCCTGGGGCTGGAGGAACTGCGAACCCAGCCCAAGCTGATTCCCGATCTGGCCGTTGCGGCCAGTGGAGGTCGACTCATGTCCCGCATCCAACGCCTTCTCCGTCCCCGTCCCATGTCAGGCGCGATTTCCCCGGCGCTCTTCCTGCTTCCCGCCTGCCTGCTGGCAGCCATGCTGGGAACGGCCAGCCTCACCGCAAGACCTGCCGATGAGCTGAAGCCGACAGCCGCTCCCAAGTCCGAGACCAAGGCCGAGGAACCGGTCGATATGGACTTCAAACAGATCGTCATCAAGCATCAACCGGAGGCGCCGTCCTATCCGCCTGAGGCCAAGGAGGCCGGCATCCAGGGTACCGTGGTGGTGCTCCTCACCATCGATGTGGAAGGCCTGGTGTCCTCGGCCAAGGCCATTTCTGGCCCCGAAGAACTGCATGAGTGCGCCGTGGACTACGCCAAGGCCTGGATCTTCGAGCCGGCCAAGCTGAACGGGAAGTCTGTGCCCGCCCGCTTCAAGCTGACCATGCCTTTCAGGTTGCTCTAATGCTGTTTCACTTTCTCCGGGTGGCTGGGAACGGCCATCCGGAGAAAGTGCAGCGCGATGTGGGCCCGCTTCGTTTTGGAATCCGCCTGGTTCGAGGTTGATGGTGAACGTTTGGCTCAAGGGTTTTCTTCCTTTGTCTCTCCTGATGCTGGGCGGCTGCAACAAGCCCCGCATCGATGTCTGGCCACAGCAGGTGCAGGCGGCCCTGGCGCGGAACGTGGCCGGTCTCAGCGCCGATGAGCGCGCTGAGTATGAGGCAGGGTTTGGTGATGGCGCGGCCATGGTCCATCAATCGTTGAAGGCAGGCGTGCGGCCCTTCCGGCCCGTCCTGCACCAGCCGAGCGCGGCGCCTCAAGCCATGGGTCCGCTGCCGGAGGGGGTGGAGCGGGTGGTCGCCGCGCCTGTGGTGGAGGTGGATTCCGAAACGGGGCTGCTGATGGTTCCCGCCAGCGGCGCGAAGAGTGACGCCTTCGCCCGGGGCCAAGCCGATGGCTTCACATGGGCCTTGGCGGCCATCGGGCAGAGCCTGGTGCGTCCGGTGCCCGGCCTGGTGTTCCCTGCGAATTGGGCACCCTTCCAGCGGCCCCAGGAAGGGCAAGATCTCGATGTCGGCAAGAAGACCGTGCGCCTGCTCTGGGCGCCTGGGCACCTGGCCTGGGCCTGGAAGGAGCGGGGCTTTCCCAGTCAGCACAACTGGCGAACCTGGACGGAGGGCGAAGCGCCAAGCTGGATCAGCCTCAGCGAGCAGGCCCTTTGGGTGGAGACCCGCCGCGGACACGCCTTGGCGGTGGATCTGGAATCCGGCGGCATCCTGGCTGTCCGATCGGCGGTGCCTCACGCTGCGCCGGAAACCCGGGACTGGAGCACGTACCAGAAGGAGACCCTGGCGGAATACAACGCCCCGGAGACCCAGCGGGAACTGGCGGCCCTGCGGGAAGCCACCACCTCCGGCGAAGTGGCTGATCTGCTGGCGATCGCCAAGCGGTTGACGAAGCTCGGGGAACCGGCCGAACGCGAGGCGTTCATCTGGTATCTGAAGGCCGCCGAAAGGGGCAGCTCCGAGGCCATGCTCGAGACAGGCGTGCTGCTCTTTCATGGCAAGTCCATTCCCGCGGACAAGGTCGCCGCGAGGCAGTGGCTGGACCGCGCCATTCAGGCAGGCGAACCCGGGGCTCAGGAGGTGAAGGACCTGCTGTTCCAGGAAACGAAATAGCCAGCTCGTGGCGGATCCTGCGTCATCCCACACCTGACCTCTGGTAACCGTTGCGCGGGCCCCGGAGGCCCGGCCATGCTCGATCCCACATTCCGAGGTGATTTCATGGCTTTGACGGTGGACGGCATCTTCGCCTTGATGCCCGAGCTCTTTCTTCCCGAAAAGGCCCAGGGCCTGACGGTCTCCGTCTACTATCAGGTGACGGGGGAGGGCGGTGGCGATTACACCTGCCTCATCGAGAACGGCGCCTTCACGCTGAAGCGCGAGGCCAAGCCGGATGCCACCTCCGTGGTGGTGATCAGTGGCGAGGATTGGATCGCCCTCAACGAGGGCAAGCTCGATCCCATGCAGGCCTTCATGACTGGCAAGCTCAAAGGCACCGGCGATCTCGGCCTGCTTCAGAAATTCCCGAAGTTTTTCAAGAAGCCCCAGAAACAGGGCGGCCCTGTGAAGCCACTGAAGGACCTGGTTCCTGCCCGCCTGGGCCTCGTCGGAGCGGGCCTCGAGGTCAGCGTCGGCGGCGAGAGTTGGGGCGACGGCGCCGAGGTGCTCGGCGACGAGGCGGCGGTGCGTGGCCTGGTATGCGGCCTCGCGGATCCAGGCCCCGCGCTGCTCGGCGGCCAGCTCCAGTTCAAAGGTGACATGGGCCTGCTGCGCAAGGCCTGGAAGACCTGGTCGGCGGAGCCGGAAATCACCTTCCCGGACACCCCCGGCGGCAAGGCCCTGGCGACCCTGCGCCGCCGCTACAGGGGCGGCGCCTCCGGCACCCTGGAAGTGAAGGTGGAGGGCGTGCCCTACCGCCTCGATTTCAGCCCCGAGGGCCTTTCCGTGCGCCCGGGCGAGGTGGAAGGGGGAGCCGCGCTGGGCATCTCCGATGCCGATTTCGCGGCGCTCAACGCCGGCAAGCTCAACCTGGTGGCGGCCCTGCTGGGTGGTGCCATCACGGTGAAGGGGGACATGAGTCAGGTGGCGGCCTACACGGCCCACTTCGATGCGGATGTGAACCCGGCGCAGGGCCTTCTGGAATCCATGCCCGAGCGTTTCAATGCGGAAAAGGCAGGGGATCTCGAAGCTGTTGTGGGGTATCAAATCGACGACATGGGTTACACAGTGTTAATCCGCAACGGAACCTGCATGGTCTTCCCTCGCCTACTCAAACCCTGTGATACGCTTTTGAAAGCGAAAGCTGACGACTTTGTCGCCATGAGCACCGGAACGCTGAACGCCCAGGAGGCCTTCATGACCGGAAAGATCCAGATCGAAGGGGACCCACTGCTCATGCAGAAGGTGGCCAAGAGTTTCCGGCGGCCGGAGGTCTAGCAACCATGCCCAGAGGCAATTCCCGCAAACCCCAGCAGTCCTCTCCAGCTTCGGCTGTCGGCGTCCTTCGCATGGCGAAGGCCATCCCCACCATCGAGCGGCAGGCCGCGGGCCCCGTCAAGGCACCCGAACCTTCCGTGGTGGTGGACAACGGCCTGCCCTGCAGCGGGCGGTGCGGGCACTGCGACTGTCACCCCTGCCAGCTGCACGCGCCGATCTGAACCCTTCAAGAGGCATCTTGCCGAATCGCCATCAACGATAGCGATCCACCACGGAAACACCGAGCCCACTGAGAGGGTACGGAGGCCTCCGTGCTCCTCTGTCATGGGCAGGCCGTTGGCCGCTTCCGGCAAGGCCGGAAGCCACAGGAGGCGGTGGCGCCGGATTTCTTCGAGGGCATCCGGCTCCTCCGCCTCCTGTGTGCCCATACTCCGTGGCTCCGTGGTGGATCCTTTCTTATTTAGAGCGAAACGGTTTCAGGCGCCTTCCCACAGTTCCCGCAGACGCTGGTACCCGGCGCGGCTGACGGGCAGCCGGGCGCCATCCCGCAGGATGGCATCGCGGTGTTCCTTCGTGTCCTGCTCCACCCGCACGAGCCGGTCCAGGTTCAGGATGTAGCTGCGGTGGATGCGGATGAAGCGGTTCGGATCGAGCTGAGCCTCAAGGCTGGCGAGGGTTTGTTGCTTGAGCAGGTTCTTGCCCTCGGTGCGCAGCAGCACGTAGTCGTCCTGGGCCTGCACCCAGTCCAGGCGGTCCAGATGCACCACGGTGACCTTGGGGCCATCCTTCACGACGATGCGTTCCAGGGGCTTGCCCTGGCGGGCGGAGGTGGCCAATTCCGTGGCGGTGATTGCAGGCGTGGAAGCGCTCGCGGGCTGGGCCGACTGGAGGGCTCGCGCCTTGGCCAAGGCGCCGTCGAAGCGATCCTTCGAGAAGGGCTTCAGCAGATAGTCCACGGCATGGGCCTCGAAGGCCCGCAGGGCGTGCTGATCGTAGGCGGTGACGAAGACCACGGCGGGCCGCTTGCCTTCGGCTTCCAGCAGTTCCAGCACCTCGAAGCCATCCAGCTTGGGCATCTGGATGTCCAGGAAGATGAGGTCGGGCTGGAACTGGGCAGCCGCCTTGATGGCTTCAAATCCGTTGGCGCATTCGGCAACCACTTCCACATCCGGGTGGGCGGCCAGATGCTCGCGTACCACGGCGCGGGCCAGTTCCTCGTCGTCAATGATCAGGGCTTTCATGGGATCAGGCCTTTCATGGTTCAGTCTCCAGGGGGAATACCAAGGTGGCGTGGTGGACGCCCTCGCGCACGCCGGCCTCGAAGCGGGCGCGGCTGCCGAATCGGCCCAGCAGCCGCTGGCGCACCTGCCGCAGGCCGATGCCCAGGCCCTGCGGCACCGGGGCATCCTGATCCAGCGGGTTGTCCACCTTCAAGATGACGTGCCCATCCAGCACCTCGGCGCTGACCGCGAGGACACCGCCTTCCGGCAGGGCCGCGATGCCGTGCTTGATGGCGTTCTCCACCAGGGGCTGCAGCAGCAGGGTGGGCAGGAGGGCGGGCTCGGCGGCGGGATCCACCGTCCAGGCGAGTTGCAGGCGCTGGCCGAAGCGGATCTGCTCGATGGCCAGGTAGGCCTTGGCCAGATCCAGCTCTTCGCGCAACGCCACCAGCCGCCGCTCACCCAGGCCCAGGCTGCGACGGAGGAAATCCGACAGCAGCACGCACATCTCGCGCGCTCGTGCAGGATCCACCGCCGTCAGGGCCGACAGTGAGTTGAGGCTGTTGAAGAGGAAGTGCGGATTCAGCTGTGCCCGCAGCGCCTTCAATTCGGATTCCTGGGCCAGCAGCTGCAGCTCGGCGCCCTTGCGCTCGGCCTCGACCGCGCGTTCCTGGGCGAGGATCAGGTAGTTGAGGGCCACGGAGGCGAGGTACAGCAGGATGCCGAGGCCCGTGAGCACCGGCAGCGCGGTGTCCACCCGCGGGGGCAGGTCGCCCAGGCCCGGAATCCAGGCCAGCAGCCGCGCGAGCATCCAGGCGAGACCTGACCAGAGGCTGCCCATGAAGATGGCCGCCATGGCCCAGGCAGCGCCGTGGCGGCCCAGGCCCTCCACGGTCCGGCCCAGCGGAAGGGCCCGGCAGAGGAACCAGGCCGACAGGAACAGGAGGGCGGCCAGCAGGCAGAGCGGCACCGCGAGGGAGACCGCCCCCTCCCAGCTCCAGCCCTGGGACCGGGCGATGGCGATGAGCAGCAGCGCAATGGGGACCCACCCCAGCAGGTAGGCCCCCAGGCGCGCGCGGCTGGCCAGCAGGGGGTGCATCAGGATTTGACCTCGGTGCCGCCGAAGAGGATCAGGCCTGTGATCACCAGCCGTGGCCGCTCACCCGCATGGCTGGGCGGTCCGTGGTGGGTGGCGTCGCTCAGGCCGCCGAACATGGCCGTGGCGCGGTTTGCGATCTCCCAACCCTCAGGCACGCGGATCTCACCGCCGCCGAAGAGGATGAAGACATCGATGCGGGCTTGGCCCGATTCCAGCATCGCCTGGCGGAGATCCACTTCGTAGCCCCCGAAGATGGCCGTCAGCTCGCCGCCCTTGAAGGCATGGCTGAACATGCGCCGCTTGAAGGCCCCGAAGATGGCCGTGCCACGGAGGAAATCCTCGGATTGGGCCAACTCCGGCGGCACGCGCCGGTTCTGCTTGAGCGCCTTGACGACGATGAGGATGCCCAGCGCCACCACGAGCATGGGCCCGATGGCATCAGCCAGGTGCCCGCGGGCGAAGGTGACCAGCAGCAAAAAGCTGCCGCCCAGCACCAGCAGCCAGCCGCCCATGCCGCCCTCGCTGCCTTCCTGTCGGATCTTGGCGAAGCCCATGACCACGAGCACCAGGGGCCAGAGTTTGAGGATGGTGTGGGCCTCGACGAGGTTCAAATTATCGAGCGTGAGAATCAGGCCCAGCGCGATGATGGCGATGCCGAGCACCAGCTTGGGGCTGAAGGGGCTCGGGGGTTTGGTGTCGTCAACAGGAGTCATGGCCTCACCTGGGTGGTGTCTGATTCAGCATCGCCGGAAACGGCGGTCCTTGGCGATGGGGGGATGTCCTTGCCCTTCTTAGGGCGCTTCGGCTGGGGGAAGATGGCCCGCAGGGTGACGATGATGCCACCCCAGATGATGAAGCCCGGCCACCAACGTTCCAGCAAGCCCCAGGGGCCGAACTGAGAAATGAACCCTGCCGCTGCGAAGGCCAGCCACACATGGCCGCGCAGGCTGAGGATGCCATCCTGGGCCAGGCGCGCGAGCCCGAAGGCCGCCAAGGCCAGTGGCCACCAGGTGAGCAGATGCCAGGCGTCATACCAGTGAAGGCTGTCAGCCATGAGGATGAGGCCCACGGCCAGGACCGTCAGGCCGAACACCAGCTTGGTGGAGAAGAGGGGGCGTCGTTCCTGGACATTCATGAGTGGTATTCCTTTCTGCCTGATCCGAAGGGCGACACATAGGCCAGGGAGGGCAGGCACAGCAGCAGCAGCCACCAGGCGCCGTCGATGAACCATCCCGCATGGACCATGGGTCTTTCCTCCTCAGTGACCAAGCTACGGGCATCCCGTGGCCATGTCGGGCAGGGATCGGCGAATGACGGGCCAGAACCGGCGAGCGGTCATTCCCAGTGAATGCTGCCGCCCCGGCTGCGTTCGCGCCAGGTGTGCTCCAGGGTGGGCACCAGGTCCGGCGGGCACTGGAAGCGCAGCACCGCCGCCTCCTGATCGAAGGTCTGCTCCAGTACCGCCGCGGCGGGGAAGGCCCCCAGCAGGGCGAAGGGCAGGTGGGCCTGGGCGGCGGGGACGCGGATCTCCCCCGTGCGGAGGATGCGGACTTCCTCCCAGAGACCAAGAGCATCGGCTTCCGCCAGGGCCCCCTGCACACCCTCCGTGTAGGCCCGCACCAAGCCCCCGGTGCCCAGCTTGGTGCCCCCGTACCAGCGGATGCAGATCGCGATGAGATCCGTGACCTCGGCGCCCTCCAGCACCGCCAGCATGGGACGGCCGGCCGTGCCCGAGGGTTCGCCGTCATCGTCGGCGCCGAAGGCCGAGACCGGCACCCCCTCGCGCCAGGCGCTGCAGTGGTGGGTGGCGTCGAAATCCCTCTTGCGCAGTAGGGCCAGCACCGCCGACCGCTCCTCCGCATCCCGCGCCGGATGCAACTCCGTGAGAAAGACCGAGGCCTTCTCACGGAACCGGTGGATGGCGATCTCCTTCAGACGGCGCATGGACTGACTGTACCGCCGGTTGTCTACTTCAACCCATCGATGATCGCGTTGAAGGTGGCGCTGGGGCGCATGGCGGCGGCGGTCTTGGCCTTGTCGGGGTGGTAGTAGCCGCCCATGTCCACGGGCCTTCCCTGCGCGGCGATGAGTTCGTCGTTGATCTTCGCTTCGTGGCCGCCCAGGGCCTGGGCCACGGGGGCGAAGCGGGCCTGCAGGTCGGCGTCCTTGGTCTGGGCGGCCAGGGCCTGGGCCCAGTAGAGGGCCAGGTAGAAGTGGCTGCCGCGGTTGTCGATCTGGCCCACTTTGCGGGCGGGGGACTTGTCGTTGTCCAGGAACTTCGCGATGGCCTGATCCAGCGTTTCGGCGAGCACCGCGGCCTTGGCGTTCTGGAAGGCGTTGGCCACGTGTTCGAGGGAGGCGCAGAAGGCGGAGAATTCGCCCAGGCTGTCCCAGCGCAGGTAGCCCTCCTTCTGGAACTGCTGCACGTGCTTGGGGGCCGAGCCGCCGGCGCCGGTTTCAAACAGGCCGCCTCCGCCCAGGAGCGGTACGACGGACAGCATCTTGGCGCTGGTGCCCAGCTCGATGATGGGGAAGAGGTCGGTGAGGTAGTCGCGCAGCACGTTGCCGGTGACCGAGATGGTGTCGAGTCCTTTGCGGATGCGCTCGCAGGAGAGCTTCATGGCTTCGACCGGAGGCAGGATGCGGATGTCGAGACCCGCCGTGTCGTGCTGCTTCAGGTAGGTTTCCACCTTGGCGATGACCTGGGCGTCATGGGCGCGCTGCCGGTCCAGCCAGAAGATCGCGGGCGCGCCGGTGATGCGGGCGCGCGACACGGCCAGCTTCACCCAGTCCTGAATGGGAGCATCCTTGGTCTGGCAGGCACGGAAGATGTCGCCGGCCTCTACCTTCTGGCTCAGCAGGGTGGCGCCATCGGCATCGACGATGCGGATGGTGCCTTCGGCCGGGGCGAAGAAGGTCTTGTCGTGGGAACCGTACTCCTCGGCCTTCTGGGCCATGAGGCCCACATTGGGCACGCTGCCGATGATGGCTGGATTGAAGGCGCCATGCTGCTGGCAGTCCTCGATGATGGCCTGGTAGATGGTGGCGTAGCAACGATCCGGAATCATGGCCAGGGTGTCGTGCAGCTTGCCGTCCGCGCCCCACATCTTGCCGGAGTCGCGCACGACCACGGGCATGGAGGCGTCCACGATGATGTCGTTGGGCACGTGCAGGTTGGTGATGCCCTTGTCGGAGTCCACCATGGCCAGGGCCGGGCGCGTGGCATACACCGCCTGGATGTCCGCCTCGATGGCGGCGCGGCGGGCTTCGGGCAGGGCCTGGATCTTGGCGTAGACATCGCCCAGGCCGTTGGCGGTGTTGATGCCCAGTTCGTTGAGGGTGGCCAGGTGCTTGTCGAAGACCGCCTGGTAGTACACGGACACCGCGTGGCCGAACATGACGGGATCGGAGATCTTCATCATGGTGGCCTTCAGGTGCAGCGAGAGCAGCAGCCCTTCGTGTTTGGCCACGTCGATCTGCTCGGCGTAGAAGGCCCGGAGGGCGCGGACGTTCATCACGGAGGCGTCCAGCACCTCGGCCTCTTTCAGGGCCAGCTTCTCCTTCAGCACCTTGACTGAGCCGTCTGCCGCCACGAATTCGATGCGGGCCGTGGTGGCCTTGGGCAGGGTAACGGAGGCTTCGCTGCCGTAGAAGTCGCCACCGGTCATGTGGGCCACGCGGGCCTTGGAATCCGGGGCCCAGGCTCCCATTTTGTGGGGGTGCTGTTTGGCGAAATTTTTCACGGAGAGCGGCGCGCGGCGGTCGGAGTTGCCTTCGCGCAGCACGGGATTCACGGCACTGCCCAGCACCTTGGCATAGCGGGACTGGATGGCCTTGTCCACTTCCTCGGTGGGCTGTTCCGGATAGTCAGGCACAGCGTAGCCCTGGGACTGCAGCTCCTTGATGGCCGCGATGAGCTGGGGGATGGAGGCGCTGATGTTGGGCAGCTTGATGATGTTGGCTTCGGGTTTCAGGGCCAGTTCGCCCAGGCGGGCCAGGTTGTCGGGCACCCGCTGGGCCTCGGTCAGCCTCTCGGGAAAGGCCGCCAGAATGCGGCCCGCCAGGGAGATGTCGGAGGTCTCCACTTCGATGCCGGTGCCATGGGTGAAGGCCTGGATGACCGGCAGCAGGGAATAGGTGGCGAGGGCAGGCGCTTCGTCGATCTCGGTCCAGATGATTTTCTGCGTGGTCATGGCGACTCCTTGGATGTTCAGGCTCCGCTGGCCTCAGGGGGCCGGCTAGCTCATCGGTGTGCGAAGAACGGATAGAAAGGCAGACTCCCACGGGGAAAGCGGCGCTTCAAGCGGCTTTCCCGAAGGAAGGGCGGAATGGGACCTAGGTCACGATGGAGCCCATGACAGGCATGGCGGAACCGGAAGCGGCCCGCACGGCGCCCTTGGCCACGGCGAAATCCATGCGGCCCAGGTTCACCCCGCCGAAGCCCACCTGGAAGACCAGGGTTTCGCCCTGGGCCTGGGGCACCTTGGTGGGCTTGTCCAGGAAGGTGTGGCTGTGGCCGCCGATGATGGCGTCGATGCCCGCCACCTGGCCGGGCATCTGCAGATCGTCGGGGGCGCTGCCGTTCAGGTTGTAGCCGAGGTGGGAGAGCACCACCACCAGGTCCACCTTCTCCACCTCGCGCAGCCGCTTCACGATGGGCTTCAGGCTGTCGTAGGGATCCTTCCAGGTGATGCCTTCGTGGTTCTTGGGGGCCACCAGGCCCGCGAAGGCCACGCCCACGCCGGTGATGCCGACGCGAAGGTTGGAGACCTCCTTCACCAGGTAGGGCCGCACCCGCTTGCCGAGACTGGGCGCGCCCTTGAAATCGAAGTTGCAGTTCACGAAGGCGAAGGGCGGGTTGGCGTGCTGGAGCTGCTCCATGGATTCCATGGCCTCCACCAGCATGCCCACGCCATTGTCGAAGTCGTGGTTGCCCAGGGTGCCGGCATCGTAGCCCACCATGCGCATGAGCTGGTAGTCGAGGCGGCCCTTGTAGCGGTTGAAGTAGGGGGTGCCCTGGAAGGTGTCGCCCGCATCCAGCAGCAGCACGGCGCCCAGCTGCTGCCGCAACTGCTTCACCAGGGTGGCCCGGCGGGCCACGCCGCCCAGACCGCTGATGGCGCCGTTGCCGGGGCCGAAGGGCTCGATGCGGGAATGCGTATCGTTGGTGTGCAGCAGGGTGATGCGGCCTGAGCCCGCAGGCGCAGCATCCGCCCCGGCCCGCAGGGGCAGCTGGGAAGCGACGGCGGCGGCGCTCAGGGAGGCGAGGAATTGTCGGCGGTCCATCACGCCTCCTACAGCTTGAACTTCTTGTCGCGGATGGCTTCCTGAATGGGCGCGGGGATGGTGTAGCGGCCCGGGGGCGGAGGCAGCAGGTCCTTCTTGGCCTTGGCCAGGGCGGCGCATTCATCCAGCAGCATCTGGCGCAGGGTGACGCCGGTGGTGAAGGGCTTGCGGCCCAGCTTCAGGGTGGGGATGGAATCGCCGCCGCCGTAGAGGTAGTCCGAGGTGGCCAGTTTCACGGTTTCCTTGGGATCGATGGGGCTGCCATCCTCCCAGACGAGGCTGTAGGTGCCCGCTTCCGGCGTGCCGCCGACCAGGGCCTTCACGCCGGAACAGGGTTCGCCGCCCCGGCGCACGATGCCCTCCTTCACCACCTGGATCACTTCGGCGCCGGTGAGTTCGACCACCACCAGCTCGTTCTCGAAGGGCATCAGCTCGAAGATGTCGCCCACCTTCAGTTGGCCGGGCCGCAGGTTGGAGCGCAGGCCGCCGGCGTTGGTGATGGCGAAGCGCACGGCCGCGCCCACCACGTTCTGCGCGGTCCGGCGCATGACGTCGGCAGTCCAGTAGCCCAGCAGGTTCTCCTCACCACGGCGGCCACGGAACAGGCCCTGGGGCGCCTGCACCAGGGGCAGGTCGAAGGTGGCCTTGATCTCGGCCGCCAGGGGGGCGATGACCTTCTGGATGGCCTCGTCCTCGGGGATGGTGGCAGCGATGGGGACGACTTCCGTTTTGGTGTTCGTCGCTTGCGCCGAGAGGGGGAGCGAAAGCAGGGAATAGAGCAGGACGCTACAGGGCTGAAGCTTCACGGACAGATTCCTTCAGGGCCGCGCGGACATCCCGCACGATGACGTCATGGGACCAGAACTGGGCGGCCAGCCTCAGCAGCCAGCCCATGAGCCAGCCGTTGATGGCGGTGACGAGGAGTTGGAGGAGGAGGAACAGCCAGACCCGGAACGTGGTGCCGCCTCCCATGCGCCAGGCCAGGAGGAGGACAAGGAAGGGCAGGAGGGCGCGCAGGGCGGCCCCGCCGACGGAGATCAACCCCCACTGGATGGGGTGCGACCAGAGGCGCAGGAAAGAGTCGGCGAGATGCGCCCGGTAGCCTCGCGGAGGCCCCGCCAACCGGCCCAGGCGGCAGAACCACCACTGGAGGTTCAGGGCCGCCACGAGGCCCATCCACACCAGGGGCCGACCGAAGAAGGCGGTCCAGCCGAGGGCTTCAATGCCAGAAGCGCCCAGCTTGGCCAAGAACAGGTCCACCAGCCAGGCCACCAGGCCCAGGGGCAGGAAGCCGATGAGGAGTGTGTCCAGGGCGCCCAGCAGCCAGGAGCTGAGCCGGGCCTTGAGGGCCGCTTCCTCCGCCTGCAGCCGCCACCCGCACCAGAGCACGATGATGATGCCGAGGGCGAAGAGGTGCACGGTGGGTGAATTGGTGAAGCTGTGCTTGAGGCCCCCGTTCTCCACCAGCTCCCAGATATCGCGGGCGCTGAGGCTCTCACCCCAGTGGCTGGGCAGGGCGCTCCAGCCCGCGGCCCGGCGCAGGTGGCCGGCCCAGCCGAGGGTGGAGCCCAGCAGCGCGAGCATCCAACCGCCCATGAGGCCCCAGCCCCACCGCGTGAAGCCCCCGGGCAGCGAGGACCGCAGGAAGGACCAGGGCCCCCGGGGAGCGAGGTCCTCCTCGGAAATGTGAATGGTGGTGGGGCGTTCGGTGGGTTCCATGGCCATCCGCTAGCAATCTCTCATCAAACCACAATTGACGGGCAGGGGCCCGGGGAGTTGACGGGGCGGGGACCCCGGGGGGCTTGACAGGGGCGGCCCCGATGGGTTTTCATCCCTTTCATGCTGCTGTCCTTCCCCGTCCCCTGCCAGGGCCTCTCCTCTGAGGCTTGGTGGTGGCGTATGGGCTCGGACGGCTCCCTGTGCGAGGCCTAGCGGCCTAGCCATTCCGGACCCTCCGAGCCCGACCTGATGGTCGGGCTTTTTCGTTGTGGACTGAAAGATGACGCCCTCACCCAGACATCTGATCCGACATCCGCTCCCGGCGGACCTGCTCACGCCCCTGGCGGCCTACCTGGCCCTGCGGCCTGCCGGGGCCAGCCTGCTGCTGGAGTCCTGCGACCAGGGCGAGCGGGTGGGTCGCCACAGCTTCGTCCTGCTGGAAGGGGAGGGCGAATGCCGCCTGCCCGCGCCTGCCACCGGCTGGGTGGAGGCTCTGCGGAGCTTGGCGGGCGCTGCACCCGTGGACACGCTGCACGATACCGCCGCCGTTCTTCCAGCGTTGCGCGAGACCCTGCCCGTGGGTGTTGGCTGCGCGGGCTACCTGGGCTTCGAGGCCATGGGGGCCCTGGAACCCACCTTGAGCCTTCCAGCCAAGAACACCCTCGGCTTGCCGGGGCTCTGGGTGCGGCGCTTCGACACGGCGCTGGTCTTCGACCACCTGCACCAGGTGGCGGAACTGCAGACCCTGGACGCGAGCCCCGAAGCGGGTTTCGCCCGACTGGCGGAGCTGAGGCGGCGGCTGCTGGAAGGCGCCAAGGATCCTGGTCCCGGCCAGGCGAAGCCCGTCGCCAAGGCCCTCATGACCCGCGAGGCCTATGAAGGCGCCGTGGCCGCCGCCCAGGAATTGATTCTCGACGGCGACATCTATCAGCTGGTGCCCAGCCAGCGCTTCCGCGTCGAGGATCCGCCCCTGCCGCTGGAAGCCTATCGTCGCCTGCGCCGCCTCAATCCCAGCCCCTACGGATTCCTGCTGGAGTGGGAGGGCTTCGCCCTGGTGGGCGCCTCGCCGGAGATGCTCGTGCGGGTCCAGGACGGCGAAGCCGAGACCCTGCCCATCGCGGGCACCGTGCCCCGCGGCGCCAATGCCGAGGAAGATGCCTGCCGCTTCGAGGCCCTGAAGCGCGATCCCAAGGAACTGGCTGAGCACCAGATGCTGGTGGACCTGGCCCGCAACGATTTGGGCCGCGTGGGCGTGCCCGGCGGGGTGCGCGTGGAACTGCCCCTGGCGCTCCAGCGCACCAGCCACGTGCTGCACCTCACCACCACCGTGAAGGCCAAGCTGAAGCCAGGTGTGGATGCACTCGACGTGCTGGCGGCCGCCTTCCCTGCAGGCACCGTCAGCGGCGCGCCCAAATTGCGGGCCTGTCAGCGCATTGCCGAGCTGGAAGGCGAGGTGCGCGGCCCCTATGGCGGCGTGCTGCTGCGGTTGGGCGCCGACGGTGTGCTCGACACGGCCCTCATCCTCCGCACCGCCGTCTACGCGGATGGTGCGGCCCACATCCAGGCGGGTGCGGGCGTGGTGCGCGCCTCCAGGCCCGAGGCCGAATACTTTGAAACCCTGCACAAGCTGGGCGCCATCGCCCAGGCCCTGGGCGTGCAGCTGCCCGGAGCCACCCGATGATCCTGCTGATCGATGCCCTGGATTCCTTCACCTACAACCTGGTGCAGGCCTTCGAGACCCTCGGCGCCGAGGTGAAGGTCATCCGCCACGATGCCATCACGCTGGCCGAAGCGAAGGCCCTGAACCCCCAGGCGGTGGTGCTTTCGCCGGGTCCGGGCCATCCCACCGAGAGCCCCGCCCACATGGCCCTCGGTGCGTCGGATTGGGCGGTGCCCCTGCTCGGTGTGTGTCTTGGTCATCAGGCCCTGGCCGCGGCCACCGGGGGCAAGGTCACCCGCGCCCTCGAGCCGCTGCATGGTGAGGCCACGTCCCTGGAACACGAGAGCACGGGCCTCTTCCAGGGCCTGCCTGCGGGCTTGCCGGTGGGCCGCTACCACAGCCTCATCGCGGATCCGGCATCCCTGCCCGTCTGCTGGCGCGTCACGGGCCGCAGTCCCGGCGGGGAGATCATGGCCATGGAACACCGCCATCTGCCGCGCTGGGGCGTGCAGTTCCATCCCGAAAGCATCCTCACGCCCGATGGCCCCGCCATGCTCGCCAACTTCCTCCGACTCGCCCAGGAATTCAGCCTCAAGGAACGCCAGTCATGACCCTCCTCACCACCCACAATCCCATTCGCCCGCTTCCGGCCGACACGGCGTCGGAGCTCATGCGCATCTTCATCGATCAGGACACGGACGCCCTGCTGGTGGGCGCCTGTCTGGCCCTGCTGGCCCAGCGGGTGCCTGAGGCCCACGAGCTGGCGGCCTTCGCCGATGCGCTGTCCGAAGTCGCGGTGCCCTTCCCGCCGGTACCCGAGGACGCCCTCGACACCTGCGGCACGGGCGGCGATGGCTCCTCCACCGCCAACCTCAGCACCCTGGCGGCCCTGCTGCTGCCGCAGTTCGGCGTGCCCATCGTCAAGCATGGCAACCGCGCCGCCACGGGCGTCTGTGGCAGCGCGGACCTGCTGGAGGCCCTGGGCTACGACCTGGCTCGAGCCAGCGCCGATCTGTCTGCGGATCTCAGCACGCGCCGCTTCGCCTTCCTCTTTGCCCCGGCTTACCATCCGCTGCTGGGCCGCCTGCGCGAGATCCGCAAGCGCCTGGGCATCCCCACCATCTTCAACCTGCTGGGGCCGCTGCTGAATCCTGGCCTGCCACCCCTGCAACTGCTAGGCGTGGCCCGCGAGGAACTCACCGCGCCCATGGCCGGGGCCCTGGCGCGGCGACCCAGCCTGCGCCGGGCCTTCGTAATCCATGGCAAGGATGCGGAAGGGAAGGGCCTCGACGAGGCCTCCATCGAAGGGCCCACCACCGTATTGGCAGTGATGGATGGCAATGTTGCCGCGCCCCAGGTGCTGGTGCCCCGGGAACTGGGGCTCACTCCGCCCACCCGGCACGCCCTGCGCGTGCATGATCGCGCCGAGGCGCTGGCCGTGGCGCATGGCCTGTTCGGCGGCTCGGCCCATGCCGACTTCCGTCCCGCCGTGGCCGATGCCGTGGCCCTGCAGGCGGCTCTGGGTCTGCACCTGCACCGCGATCTCGGCCTCGAGGGCCTTGCCGAAACCCTGCGCGAGGTGCGCAGCCGCCTCGACCAGGGCTTCACGCTTCCTTTCACCAGTCAGGTGCAGTCATGAGCCATCTTCCCGATCCTGCGAATCTTGTCCATGGCACGGGCCTCAGCACCACGTCCCACCTGCAGAAGGTGCTGGTGTCTGAGTTGGCACGTCTCTCCCAGCTGACGGTCACGCCCCTCGCCCGCCAGGCCCTGTCCGGCGCTGGCCCCTTCGAGACGGCGCTGCGCCGCGATGCGGCCCAGCAAGGTGGGGCGGTCATCGCCGAATACAAGCAGGCTTCGCCCTCGCTGGGGCCCTTCGCCCAGGGCACGCCGCTGCTCCCCCAGTTGCGTGCCTACCAGGAAGGTGGGGCCTCGGCCTTCTCCATCCTGGCGGAGCCCGCCTACTTCAAGGGGTCAACGAAGGATCTGCAGGCTGCCGCGGAACTGGGCCTGCCGAGGCTCTACAAGGGCTTCGTGATCGCTGAAGCGCAGCTGGCCGAAGCGGAAGCCACCGGCGCCGAGGCCGTGCTCCTCATCGCCCGGGTGCTGAAGGGCCACACGGCGGCCTTCGCCAAGGCCGCCCGCGCCCGGGGGCTGGAGCCCCTGGTGGAGCTGCATGACCTCACGGAGGTGGGCTTCGCGCAGGAGGCCGAGGCAAGGCTGGTGGGCATCAATGCCCGTGACCTCTCCACCTTCACCCTGGGCGAACCCACGGCGGCGCCGCTGCGGCGGGCCTTCCCGGACGCGGTGCTCATCCGCGAATCCGGCCTGGCCACGCCGGAGGATGCTCGCGCCGCCCTGCGCGCCGGTTTCGACGCGGTGCTCATCGGCGAGGCGCTCATGCGCAGCGCGGACCCCCGGGGCTTCCTGAAGCGGGCCCTGGCCGAGCTGCGGACGGAGGTGTCGTGACGCTCCTCGCCAAAGTCTGCGGCCTGGTCCGCGCGGAAGATGTCGCCTTCGCCGTGGCCCAGGGGGCCGATCTGATGGGCTTCGTCGTGCATCCTCCCAGTCCGCGGCACTGCGATGATCTTTCAGTCGCAGCACCTTTTCTGGATCGCGCCGTCCTGGTGATGGTCGCTGAGACCGCCGCGGCCATCCTGGCACTGGCCAAGCAGCATGGCTTTCGCCGGGTGCAGCCGCACCTGCCTGCGGACCAGCGGGTTCGCGGCGTGCGTCTACTGCGCGATGCCGGGCTTTTCGTGCTGCTGCCCTGGGCGGATGAAGCCGGACAGGTCCCGGTGACCGCGGACCTCTACCTTTGGGAGCCCAGCCCCCAGGCCACTGGCGTGGCCGGAGGGTCGGGGCAGGCCCATGCCATGGCCTTTCCCCCGCCCGGCCCCTTCCTGCTGGCGGGGGGCCTCGACGCCGCCAATCTCACGGAGCGCGTGGCCTCGCTTCCGCCTGCCGTGCGGGCACAGCTTCGCGGCGTGGACGCCGCCAGCCGCCTGGAGGCGGCGCCCGGTGTGAAAGCTCCAGACCAAGTGCGCGACTACATCCGAATGGCCCATCACCTGGAGTTTCCATGACCGCTGGTTTCAGCCTCCCCACCCGCTTCGGGGCCCAGGCCCTGGGCGGCTGCTATGCCCCCGAAACCCTGATGCAACCGCTGCTCGATCTGGAGGCCGCCTTCTGCACCGCGGTTGAGGACGCAGCTTTTCAAGTGGAGCTGAAGTCGGAGCTCCGCCACTTCGTGGGGCGTCCCACGCCGCTCACCCCTGCGCCCCGATTGGCGGCAAAGCTGGGTCTCAAGGCCCTCTTCCTCAAGCGGGAGGACCTCACCCACACGGGCGCCCACAAGATCAACAATGCCTTGGCCCAGGCCCTGCTGGCCCGGCGCATGGGCAAGGGCGAGATCATCGCCGAGACCGGCGCGGGTCAGCACGGGGTCGCCACGGCGGCGGCCTGCGCGCGCCTGGGCCTGGACTGCACGGTGTACATGGGCGTCACCGACATGGCGCGCCAGGCGCCGAATGTGGCCCGCATGCGCCTCTTCGGCGCCAAGGTGGTGCCCGTGGAAGCGGGGCAGGGCACCTTGAAGGAAGCCGTGAACGAGGCCCTGCGTGCCTGGGCGGGCCGCTGCGACCAGGCCCACTACATCCTGGGTTCGGCGCTGGGTCCGCATCCCTTTCCCACCCTGGTGCGCAGCTTTCAGACCGTCATCGGAGAAGAGGCCCGCGCCCAGGCCCTGGAACAATCCGGAGCTCTGCCCGAGGTGGTGATCGCGTGTGCAGGGGGCGGCAGCAACGGCTTGGGCCTGCTGGTGCCCTTCTTAGGGGATGGGCTGCGCCGTGTGGCCGTGGAAGCCGGAGGCCACGGCGCCACCCTGGGCGAACACGCCGCGCGGCTCGATGGGGGCCGCATGGGCGTATTGCACGGCTGCAAGACTTTGCTTCTGCAGGACGAGCATGGCCACACCGCCGAGACTGCCAGCATCAGCGCGGGGCTGGACTATCCGGCGCTGGGCCCCGAACTGGCGGCCCTGGCCCTGGATGGGAAGGTCGAGGTGCGGCGCGCGTCCGACGAGGAGGCTCTGGCAGGCGCCCGGCTGCTCTGCGAAAGCGAAGGCATCCTGCCCGCCCTGGAGAGCAGCCACGCCCTCGCCCTGCTGCCCAGCCTTGCCGCCGAAGGCGCCGCCACGGTGCTGCTGGGGCTCAGCGGCCGCGGCGACAAAGACCTGTCCACCTACCAGTCGCGTCTGGGGATCTGACATGACCTTGAATCCGCTCCTTCCTTTCATCATGGCGGGCGACCCCTCGCTGGACGCCCTTCCTGCCTTGCTTTCCCAGGCGAAGGCCCTGGGCCTGGAGGCCATCGAGGTGGGGCTGCCGCACTCCGATCCCATCGCCGATGGCCCCGTGCTGCAGGCCGCGGCGCACCGCGCCATCGCCCGGGGCGCGACACCCCTGAAGGTGCTGGAAGCCCTGGCGGGCCAGACGGAGAGCCCCGACCTCATCCTCTTCACCTACCTGAACCCGCTGCTGCAGCTCGGTGTGGAGCGGCTCAGGGCCTTGCTCGCGCCCACGCCCGTGAAGGCTCTGCTGGTGGTGGATCTGCCCTTTGGTGAAGAGCCGGAACTGGAAGCGGAGCTGCGTACCGTGGGCCTGCCCGTGGTGCCGCTGTTGGCGCCCACCACCACGGTGGCACGGGCTGCCCAGCTGCTGGCAGAACGGCCCGATCCGGGGCCCACGGCCTCCTATGCTCAGCGCTTCGCTTACGTGGTGGCACGCCTGGGCGTCACGGGTACGGGGCAGGGCACGGACCTGGAGGCCGTGGCTGCCCGGGTGGCGGAGCTGCGAGCTCTAACCGACCGCCCCCTGGCCGTGGGTTTCGGCCTGTCCGACGCGGCCAGCCTTGCAGCGGTGCGGGCCATGGGAGCCACCCCCGTGATCGGATCAGCCCTGGTGCAGGACCTGGCCCGGGGTCTAAGCCTGCGCGGGGCCCTGGCGGAACGCTTGTGAATCCCTTGGTTGGAGATTCATAAGTCGTGAATGATCTTTCCTTACGGTAGGATGTTGGGATCGGTTGCAGGATGGTGACGTTTTGGTATTGTGATCCATTCTTCATCCTTCATCCCTATCGAATCGGCTGAAAACAGCCAAGCACCCCGGGAAACCGGGTCGGGAGCATTGCCTCTATGAGCCACCGTTCGCGCCTCACCCTCACGGTCCTGACCCTTGTCGCCGCTGGAGCCTTCGCGCCTCAGGCCCAGGCCAGCGGTTTCCAGCTGCGCGAACAGAGCCCCCTCTCCCAGGGCAATGCCTTCGCCGGCATCAGCGCCGGCGGTGGCGATATCAGCGCCCTCTTCTTCAATCCCGCGGTGATGACCCAGTACAACGGCACCCAGTTTTCCCTGGGCGGCACCTACGTGGGCCTGAGCGCGAAGTTCGAGAATGGTTCCGGCTCCCGCACCCCCATGCTGTCCGGCCTGGGGTTCAATTCCACCTTCCTGCCCATCTCGGGCGCGCCGAACCACGGCAATGCCGCCATCTCTGCGGTGCTGCCTGAATTCAATATCATGTACAGCGTGAACAAGGATCTGAAGGTGGGCCTGTCGCTGAACGTGCCCTTCGGCCTCACCACCGAATACGACAGCAATTGGGTTGGCCGCTACCACGCGCTCAAGTCGGATCTGCGGACCATCGACATTGCGCCGAGCATCGCCTATCGTTTCAGCCCGGAATGGTCCGGAGGCGTGGCCTTCATCGCCCGCAAGGCGGACGCCGAACTCACCAACGCGGTGGACTACGGCACGCTGCTGGCCTCCTCTGCGGCCTCCGGGTTCATCCAGGCTGGTGTGACCCCGCCCTCCACCGCGGCGAACATGGCCCTTTTGATCGGGGCGACGCCGGGCGCCTACGACGGCAAGGGCGGCCTGAAGGGCAATGGCTGGGGCTACGGCTTCAAGGCGGGCCTGGTCTGGGAGCCCAATGCCGATCTCAAAGTCGGCCTCTCGCACCAGGGGGCGATGACCATGACCCTGAAGGGCGATGCCACCTTCGAGATCCCCTCCACCATTCCGAACGCGGGTCCCTATTTCCTGGCCAACGGTCTGGCCGCCAAGGGCCTCAAGAATGGCAAGGGCGAAGCTGAGTTGAACCTGCCTGCGACCACCTCCCTGGGCTTCGACTGGAAGGCCTCACCCACCTTCTCGTTGCAGGGTGAAGTGGCCCGCACCACCTGGTCGCGTTTCAAGGAACTGCGTATCAAATTCGACACGGGCCTCACGGATTCCGTGACGGATGAGAGCTGGAACGACACCACCTTCATCTCCCTGGGCGGCACCTGGAAGCTGAATTCAGAGTGGACCCTTCGTGCTGGCGCGGCCTTTGACAAGAGCGCCGTGGATGATGCCCACCGCACCCCCCGCATCCCCGACAACGACCGTAAATGGGTCTCGCTCGGAGCGAGCTACACCATCTCCAAGAAGGTCTCGGTGGATGTGGGCTACAGCCGCCTGTTCATCAGCGATGGCAAGGTCAACCTGGTGTCCGGCAGCACGCCTGCGGACCCTGATGTCTTCCGTGGCAACCTCAGCGGCAGCATCAAGGCCGCCATCAACATCCTTGGCGCCCAGGTGCGCTACAGCTTCTGAGCTGCTGGCTTCAAACAGGAAAGGGCCCGGATCTCCGGGCCCTTTCCTGGTCTGGCCGAGACATCAGATTCGCTCAACGGCCATGGCAATGGCGTTGCCGCCGCCGAGGCAGAGGGCGGCCACGCCGCGCTGCTTGCCCTGGCGCTCCAGCGCATGGAGCAGGGTTGCCATCACTCTGGCGCCGGAGGCCCCGATGGGATGGCCCAGGGCCACGGCGCCGCCATGGATGTTGATGCGGTCCACGGGCAAGTTCAGCTCCTGGGCGGTGGCCACCATCTGCACGGCGAAGGCCTCGTTGATCTCCCAGAGGTCCACGTCGCCCACGGCCCAACCCACTTGGGACAGCAGCTTCTTGATGGCTTCCACGGGCGCCATGAGCACCCATTCGGGATCCAGTCCGGCGGTAGCTGTTCCCAGAATCCGGGCCTGGATGGGCAGACCGTGGGCTTTGGCGTAGGCTTCCGAGCTCAACAGGACCGCCGCGGCGCCGTCATTGACACTGGGCGCGTTTCCCGCGGTGACGGTGCCGTCCTTCTTGAAGGCCGGACACAGCTTGGCCAGGGATTCGGGGGTGGAGTCCGGGCGCGGGCCTTCATCTTCGCTGACGATCAAATCGCCCTTCCGACCAGGCACGGCGATGGGGACGATTTCGGCCTTGAAGGCGCCACTTTGAATCGCCGCCACGGCCTTGCGGTGGCTCTCGGCGGACCAGGCATCCTGGGCTTCCCGGCTCACGCCGTACTTGGTGGCGACGAGTTCACCCGTGTGCCCCATGTGCTGGTCCGTCATGGCACACCAGAGGCCGTCGAGGATCATGGCGTCCTTGGCCTCGGTGTGGCCCATGCGGGCGCCCACGCGGAGCTTGGGCATCAAGTAGGGAGCATTGGACATGGATTCCATGCCGCCCGCCAGCACCACGTCATGGTCGCCCAGGCGCACGGCATTGGCGCCGAGTTGGATGGCCTTGAGGCCGCTGCCGCAGACCTTGTTGATGGTGAGGGCCGAAATGGAGGAAGCGAGTCCGCCTCGTAACGCCGCCTGGCGGGCCGGAGCCTGGCCCACCCCCGCGCTCACCACATTGCCCAGGATGGCCTCCGTCGGAACGGCCCCGGGCACCGCGGCCAGAAGGGCCTTGATCACCTGGGCGGCCAGATCCGGCGCCGCGAGCGGAGCCAGGGCGCCCTGGAACTTGCCAATGGGGCTGCGGAGGGCTTGCAGGATGACGGCGTGGGACATGGGTGCTCCGGGGAAGAGGCCGGGGAAGACCGGCCTTCGAGGACGGATCAGGGTCGAGGATAGCAAGCCCTGACGCTCTGTCGCCCGGAACTGGTGTGAGGCTGCCCCGTCAGCCCTTGGGGGGGCGGCATCGAGTTCCGCAGCGGCTCTGTTCAAGAGGTTCGCCCGTGCATCTGGCCTCCGCCGAGTGGAGATGGCATGCTGCCCCCATGCCCCTCCCGACCGCGAACCCTCAAACCCTCCGGCCTGACTATGGCGTGGATGCCCCAGGCGTCATTCGCAACCTCCTGCTGGTGGCTCTGGCGGGGCTGTCGGCCTGGGCCTCCGCGGCCGCGGGGCTCTGGTCGGGTGTGCTGGCCCACGTGGATCTGGCGAAGACCGGCATTGGGGTGGCCTGCACCTGTGGATTCCTGGCGGGCTGGATGCTCTACGACAGCCGCATCGGCAAGTACAAGGAGCGGGAGCGTCTGCTGGATCGTGTGGCCCTCACCGGGGCTGAGCAGGTGCTGGATGTGGGCTGCGGCCGGGGCCTGCTGCTGGTGGGGGCCGCCCGGCGCCTGAGCACCGGCCGTGCCACAGGCCTCGACCTCTGGAGTCAGGAGGACCTTTCGGGCAACCGCCCCGAAGCCACCTTGGAGAATGCCCGGCGTGAAGGCGTGGCGGACCGGGTGGCGGTGGAGACCGGCGACATGCGGGAGATGCCCTTTGCGGATGCCAGCTTCGATGTGGTGGTGTCCAACGTGGCCATCCATAACATCTACGAGGCCTCCGGGCGGGCCCAGGCCATGGCCGAGATCGCCCGGGTGCTGCGGCCCGGGGGTCGCCTGCTCATCCACGACATCCGCCACGTGGCGGAGTACGAGGCCGAGCTGCGTCAGCTGGGCCTGGTCAACCTCCGGCGCTGGGGCTCGGTGGCCTCCCGCCTGCTGCTGATGGTGCTCACCATGGGCTCCCTGCGCCCCGACATCCTCCAGGGCGAGAAGCCGTCTGCCTGAGGCTTGAGGGGCGTTGAGGGGCGGGTGTCTGGGGGTCGGGCCTAGCCCCAGACGCGCTTGCCGGCCACCCAGGTGCTCAGCACTTTGCCGGGCAGACTCCAGCCCTTGAAGGGGGTGTTGTAGGACTTGGACTGGATGAAGGCGCGGTCCACCTGCACCTTGGCCGTGGGATCAAAGAGCACGAAGTCGGCGGGGGCGCCGGGCTTCAGGCTGCCGAGGCCTTGGCGATCGAGGTGGAAGACCTTGGCGGGCTCCCAGGCCAGCAGGCTGATGGCCTTCGAGAGGCTGATGACGCCGCGGTTCACCAGCAGCTCCAGGGTGAGGGGCAGGGCGGTCTCCAGGCCGATGACGCCGAAGGCGGCGATGGGCAGCTCCACTTCCTTGTCATCCCAGCCGTGGGGCGCGTGGTCCGTGGCGATGGCATCCACCGTGCCGTCGGCAATGGCTTCGAGCACCGCCTGGATGTCGGCCTCGGTGCGCAGGGGCGGGTTCATCTTGTAGTCGCTGTCGAACTTCATGAGCTCCTTGTCCGACAGGGCGAAGTGGTGCGGCGTCACTTCGCAGGTGACATTCAGGCCGCGGGCCTTGGCTTCGCGCACCATGCGCATGGAGCCCTTGGTGCTGAGGTGGGCCAGGTGCAAGTGACCACCGGTGTGCTCGGCCAGGATGATGTCGCGCGCCACCATGGCCTCTTCGGCGGCGGCGGGAATGCCCAGGCAACCGAGCGACGCGCTCACAGCGCCTTCATGCATGTAGCCCTTGCCGGCGAGATCCTTGTCCTCCTCATGGGCCACCACGGGCACGTCCAGCCAGCGCGTGTATTCCAGGGCGCGGCGCATGAGCGAGGCGTTGGAGATGGGCAGGCCGTCGTCGGAGAAGGCCACGCAGCCCGCGGCCTTCAGCGTGCCCATATCGGCCAGTTCCTCGCCCTTCATCTCGCGGCTCACGGTGCCAATGGGGAAGTAGCGGCAGAGCTCGGCCTTGGCGGCGCGGGTGAGCATCATCTCGGTGATGGCCACTGAGTCGTTCACGGGCTTGGTGTTGGCCATGGCACACACGGCAGTGAAGCCGCCGGCGATGGCGGCGCGGCTGCCGCTTTCGATGCTCTCCTTGCGGGTCTGGCCGGGCTCGCGGAAGTGCACATGCAGATCGACGAAGCCGGGCGCCAGTACCGCGCCGCCGCCATCCACCACTTCGGCTCCCGCCGCCTGGGGGTGGTTTGTTGCCTCGACCCCGGCGGCCACGACTTGGCCTTCAGACACCAGCAGGGCTCCTGGTCCGTCGAAGCCCTGGGCAGGATCGATCAGGCGGACGTTTTTCACAAGGAAGGACATAGGAGGCTCCGAGGAGGGATCAATCCAAGAAAAAGCTAACCACCAAGACACCAAGACACCAAGGCCTGTGGCTGCCAAGTCCGTCATGCTTTTCTTGGTGGCTTCGCGTCTTGGTGGTGGATTGATGGAGGCTACTCCATTCGGTAGTTCGGCGCTTCCTTGGTGATCATCACGTCGTGGGCGTGGCTTTCGCGCAGGCCGGAGCCGCTGATCTCCACGAAGGTGGCCTTCTGCTGGAAGTCGGCGATGCTCTTGCCGCCGCTCAGGCCCATGCCGGCGCGCAGGCCGCCCATGAGCTGGGTGACCAGGTCGGCCATGCGCCCCTTGTAGGGCACCTGGCCTTCGATGCCCTCGGGCACGAGCTTGGTGTCGTCCTTGCCTTCCTGGAAGTAGCGGTCCTTGCTGCCCTGCTTCATGGCGCCGAGGCTGCCCATGCCGCGGTAGGCCTTGAAGGTGCGACCGCCGAAGAAGATGGTTTCGCCCGGGGCCTCGTCGGTGCCTGCGAAGAGGCTGCCGATCATGACGCAGTCCGCGCCAGCGGCGATGGCCTTGGCCACGTCGCCGCTGAACTTGATGCCGCCATCGGCGATGCAGGCCACGCCCGCTTCGCGGCAGGCCCGGCTGGCTTCACTCACGGCCGTAATCTGGGGCATGCCCGCGCCGGTGACGATGCGGGTGGTGCAGATGGAGCCGGGCCCGATGCCCACCTTCACGGCGTCGGCGCCAGCGGCGCAGAGATCCTTGGCGCCCTGGTAGGTGGCCACGTTGCCTGCGATGACTGGGACCTGGGGATGCGCCTGCTTGAGGGCCTTCACGGCATCCAGCACGCCCTGGCTGTGCCCGTGCGAGCTGTCGAGGCAGAGCACGTCGACCTTGGCCTCCACCAGCGCGGCCGCACGAGTGAGCAGATCCTTGCCCACGCCCACAGCGGCGCCCACGCGCAGGCGGCCGAAGGCGTCCTTGCACGCGTTGGGGTATTCGATGGACTTCTCGATGTCCTTGACCGTGATGAGGCCCTTGAGCTGACCCTGGCCGTCCACCACCAGCAGCTTCTCAATGCGGTGCTTCTGCAGGATGGCGCGGGCCTCTTGCAGGGTGGTGCCCACGGGCACGGTCACCAGGTTGTCCTTGGTCATGGCCTCGCGCACGGGGATGTCCCAGCGGGTCTCGAAGCGCAGATCGCGGTTGGTGAGAATGCCCACCAGCTTGTGCCCTTCCACCACCGGCACGCCGCTGATGCGGAACTTGGCCATGAGGGCCTCGGCCTCGCGGATGGGGGCGTCGGGCTCGATGGTGATGGGATCCGTGATCATGCCGGATTCACTGCGCTTCACCTTGTCCACCTCCTCGGCCTGGCGCTCGGGGCTGAGGTTCTTGTGGATGATGCCGATGCCGCCCAGCTGTGCCAGCGCAATGGCCATGCGGCTTTCGGTCACCGTATCCATGGCGGCCGAGATCAGGGGGATGCGCAGGGCGATGTCGCGGGTGATCCGGGTGCCCAGATCCACCTGGTTGGGGTGGAGCTCCGAGAACCCCGGAACGAGCAGAACGTCGTCGAAGGTCAATGCGCGCATCAGGGGCAAGGTCAGCATGGGAAGCCTTTGTCCGGGCCCGCGACCTGCGGGACCTTGCAACCCATGGTCTCACGGGCGGGGCGCGGGTTCCAGGGCGGGCTATAGCGCCGGCAGCAGGAAAGGCTGGAACACCAAGGTTAGTGACAAGGGAGCCTTGAGTCCGTGGGGGGCCAAGGGCTCAAACCGCCACTGCAAGGCTGCCTGGATGGATTCCGCATGAAGGAAGGCCGGGCCGGAGAGGACACTTGCATCCATGGGCACACCATCCTCTCCAATCTGCAACCGCACCAAGACATCTGCGGCGACCTTGGTTGGTTCGCCCGGCTTCAGTTGATGCCTTACGCTGACCTGTCGAGTCGGAATGAGTTTGAAGTCATAGGTTTTTTGCTCTCGAATATGCCCGCCAGAACCCCTGGCTGAATCTCGTCCGGTTCCGCTTGCCAAACCATTGCCACCGCTTCGAAGCGGAAGGGTTGGATTTAGAGACAAAAAAACTGGTGTTGCCCTGGGAGACAGGGTCAGTTCATCGGGATCGATGGCGTCGCTGGGCTGGGAGAAGATGGATGTATGGGCCACCAAACGGGGATCAAGACCATCGGTCCCCTCTCGATGGCCCTCACCTCCAGGGGACTCTGATCCCATGAGGTACTTGGTCGGAGGCCTGATAAAGGCTACTTCTGCTTCCTGAACCGTAAGGGAGACGGATTCGCGGTGCTGGCTTGGTTCTCTTCGGATCAACGAATCCAAATGGCCATGGGTCAGACTGATGGAAAGTCCATAGAGGATCAGTGGCGTCATTCCCAAACTGAAGAGGATGGGAATGCCCCTGGATCGAGCTGGAGCAGCTTCTCGAATGGGATGCACACCGTACACAGTGGTCTCATTCCCAGCGATTGGGTTTAAGTCGAGCGATCGGAGCAGCGGGTGCATGGTGACCACACGATAGGGGTCAGAGGGGGTGTTCGCAACGCAGGCCAAAGCCTTTTTTGACGCCATATTGATCGACGTCCCCATCAGCGCTCCAGGCCCCCCAGGTGGCGCAGGAGTCCTCCCTTTGGAGGCAACGTGGCTGGAATGGACAGCCGGTCAGTCGATGTTGAGGGGCGGGGAGGTAGCCGGCGTCCGTGGATGGCTCCTGCCGGGCTGCTGACAACAACCGGGCGGTGTAGGGATGGCGCGGCCTGGCAAGCACAACTCGGGTTGGCCCCGCCTCCATGGCTTCCCCGCCGTACATCACCAGCAGGCGATCACAGGCCTCGGCTGCCAGAGCGAGATCGTGAGTGATCCAGAGGAAACCAAGGCCGCGCTCCCGCTGCAGGCTCAGGGCCAGGTTCAGGAACTCCCGCTGGGCCAGGGGATCGAGGGCGGTGGTGGGTTCGTCCAGCACCAGCAGTTCGGGGTCGCAGGACAGAGCCATGGCCAGGCAGATCCGCTGGCGCTGGCCGCCGCTGGCTTGGTGGGGAAACCGGCCGAGCAAGCCCTGGTCCGTGGGCAGGCCAAGTTGCTCGAGCAAAGGCTTCAAGCGAGCCAAGGCGGCGCCTGGCCTTTCCCTCCTGTGGAAACCGGGCAACAGGGCCAGGTGCTCGCCGAGGGTCAGCATGGGATTGAGTGCTGCCCGCGGGTCCTGCGGCACCCAGGTCATGCGCCCACCCAGGGTGGGGTCCTCACCCTGGATCTGGCTCACTAAGGTGCCGAAAACCTGGCTCTCTCCAGCGGTTTGCACCACGCCACGAGGCAGGGCCCTGAAGAGTGCATGGACCAGAAGGCTCTTGCCCGATCCGCTTTCCCCCACCAGCCCCACCCGGTCGCCCGGATGCAGGCACAGACTGAGCGGGCCCAGCAGGCGCACCCCGTCCGTCCGGTGCAGGACCAAGCCATTGATGGTGAGGGACATGGGCGAAAGGTTCGCATGGAAGTGACGGCTGTCATAGGAAATCCAAAGCCCCCCGGAATAGGGCTTGACGTTCCCGATGGCGGTCCTACCCTTGGTCCACCCAATCACCCTGCGGAACTCGCAACGGTCCCGCCATGGCATGGAGGAAGCATGGATTTCCTGCGCCCAGATGTTCAAGAGCGCCTGATGAAGGAGCATTTCGAATTTCGCAAGCTCATGGAGGAACACAAGTCCGCCGACTCGCGGCTGGGTGATCTCCAGAAAAAGCCCAGCCTTTCCGCCAAGGAATCCTTGGAAGAGGTGGAGCTGAAGAAGATCAAGCTGCGCGCCAAAGAACGCATCTACCACATCGTGCAGGAGGTCTCCAAACACGCTGATCAGTAGGCGTTACCGATCAACCCCATGCGGGGGAAGCCCTGGGAATGAAGTCCCAGGGCTTTGTTTTTGTTAACGCTTGCTAATGATTTAAAAGGGTTTGATTAACGTTTGCTAATGATTTACGAGCGACTTTGTGTGGTAGGAATGGAGATTCCCATCCGGAATCCGTTATTTCCACCACAGGAGTCATCGTGCCAGCAGCGTTTGTCGAGCGGAGACAGCCAAGGCGATTTCGGATCCTGTACATGGGCCTGCAGGCTTTTATCCAACGCTTTTTCCTGAAGGAACCGCAGGATGCCGCCGCTCGGCCTGCTGGCCTGAACTCAAGCAAGATCCATTCGCCTTCCGGGGAGCGATCGACACCGTGGCGGTGCGGGGTCACCCGGCTGGATGAGCAGTACGAAATCCTCTTCCGCCTTGTCAAGCAATTCCAGGCTCTGATCAAGGCCGGGGCGGACACCGTGGGGATGGACGCGGCCCTCAAAACCCTGGAAGTCCACCTGGAGGGCCATCTGGCCCTGGAGGAAGCCTATCTGGAGCACATCGAGTTCCCGGGACTGGCCAATCACCGGAACCTGCATCAAACCTTCCGTCACCAGCTGCAGCTCTTCCAACAACGCATTGCCAGTGGCGATCGCAGCGCCGGTCTGGAGCTCTCACAGGTGCTTTACGCCTGGATCAAGGTGCACGTGCTGAAGGAGGACCCGCTCTGGGGCGAGCACGCCAAGGCGCGGCGGCGCCGCAAAGCCCTGGCGGATATTTCCTGAATCAGGCGTTGAGGAAGCGCGGGCGGTAGGGTTCGCCCACCCAGTAGACCAGCTCGAGCAGTTCTTCCACATCCCAGAGCAGCACCTCTGCCTTGGCGCCGGGGTGCAGGTGCCCCAGGTCGTCGCGGCGCAGGCTGCGGGCGGCGTGGAGCGTCATGGCCGTAAAGGCCTCCTCGAAGGTCATGCGCAGCTGCAGGCAGCCCAGGCGCAGCACGGTAAGCGGATCCACACAAGGGCAGGAGCCAGGGTTGAAGTCCGTGGCCAGGGCCACGCGGCAGCCCGCCTCGATCATCTTGCGGGCCGGAGCCCAGTCGCGCATGCCCAGGAACAGCGTAGTGGCGGGCAGCAGTACCGGGGTGACGTCGGCGGCTGCCATGGCCTTCATGCCCGCCTCGCTGCAGAACATCAGGTGGTCCGCGCTGGCGGCGCCCACTTCGGCGGCCAGCTCGGCGCCGCCGGTCCAGGTGAGCTCGTCCGCATGCACGCGGGGGATGAGGCCCAGGGCCTTGCCCGCGGCGAACATGCGGCGTCCCTGTTCCTGGGTGTAGACGCCAGTCTCCACGAAGATGTCGCAGAAACGGGCCACACCTGGATGGCGACGCACCAGTTCCGGCAGCCAGTCTTCGGAAACCGCACGGAGGTTGGCCTCGGCATCGCCATGGAATTCCGGGGCGATGTCGTGGGCGGGCAGCAGCGTCACGTCCAGGCTCCAGCCCCGGCGCTTCAACTCCGCATAGGCGGCTGTCATGCGGGATTCCGCCTCCAGTTCCAGGCCGTAGCCCGTCTTGCATTCCAGGTGCACCACGCCCCGCTGCCGGAAGGCCTGCAGGCGCGCTTCACCCGTGGTGACCAGTTCCTCCACTGTGGCGGCCCGGGTGGCCCGCACGGTCTCGCGGATGCCACCGCCTTCTGCGGCGATCTGCTGGTAGCTGACGCCGGCCAGGCGCCGGTTGAATTCTCCGGAGCGGTTGCCGCCGAAGAGCAGGTGGGTGTGGGGATCCACGAAGCCCGGCGTGGCCCAGGCGCCGCCGCCGTCCACTTTGGGGGCGTCGTTCCAGTGCGCGGGCAGATCTGCGGCGCGGCCCATCCAAGCCACCCGGCCACCTTCGAGGGCCAGGGCGGCATCGGGAATGCGGTCCACAGCCCAGGCACGGGCGGGATCGGGGGTGCACAGGCCCCGGAGGTTGGTGAGGACGCGACGGTCTGCCATGGCACCAGTCTGCCAGGGATGGTGGATGTAAAAAATCACGCCTCCCGGTCTGGGCGCTGGGGGGATCCCTTGTTAGGATCGCTCGACACCGGGAGGTTCCAGTGCAGGGCAGGGAATTGGGAAGGCGACACCTCGCACAGGGCTTCTGCGCGCTCATGTTCATGGGAGTGGCGCTGCCTGCTCAGGCGCAAACCCAGATTCCGGCCTGGGCCAGCGAGCGCATCCGCGATTGGAACGTGTCCCACTACGATGCTCAGGGCCATTCGCAATGGAACAGCCGCAAGTGGCAGCAGGCCCCCGCAGATGATCAGCGCGCCGAAGCGTTGGCGCGGCTGCGCAACGCCAGTGACCGCCGCGCTGCGCTGTGGGCGCTCACCGCCTGGTCCACGGGCAGTTGGGCCGGCGAGGCCCTGAAGAACGGCGGGGCCGATGCGGCGCTGTTCCTGTTCCAGCGCGGCTACCGCCAGAGCGGGGCGGATGCCTATGCCTATCTGGGCTCGCCAGACCGCGTGGAGCGGCCCTGGACCCATGGCCTCGGCCTTCATCTCGACCGTGGGGCCTGGCGCTTCCAGTGGATCCCCAGCCCGGCTCTGTTCACGCAAACGGGCAGCGCCGCCCTGCCCAAAGGCATGGAGGCCGCGGCCCAGCCTGGTGTGCTCATCCACCTGAAGCAGCTCCGTCCCGGCCTGGAAAAACTGGTGGCACTGGCGGGCGGAACGGCGGCTCCGACCACGGGAGCGCCTGCGGCGGGCATCGTGCCCGCCCTGGCCCAGGGCAGCCGTGCGGGGTTTGCGGCACGTCACCTGGAACCCTGGCTGAAGCAGGCCTCGCCCGCGCTGGAGCCGCTGGCGAACCGCGAAGCGTGGCTGCTGCACTACGGGGTGGAACGCGACGGTGGACGGAACCTACAGGGCACCCTCGTCTTCATCCCCGGTGACCTGCCCACCCGCACCCAGCTCATGATGTCGCTACTCAAGCTGAATCCGCTGAGTTCGGGCGCGCGATCCCGGGTGGCGAAATGGACAGGGCCTGGCGCATCCTCGGATGTTCAGCAACTGCGGGGATCCGGCGGCGTGTTCCACATGATCCAGCGGGCCGAAGGGACATGGATCAGCGACCGGGAAGCGCCCTTGCGCGCGCTGTTGTTCTCTGGGCCCGACCCCACCTTGGGTGAGCGGCGCGAATGGGCCCGCGTGGCGCTATCCGCCATGAACCCCGAAACCGAGCTCTCCTTCTGGCTGGCCCCGCGCATCGGTGCCGATGCCTCCTTCGAGATCCAGGCGCTGCGACGGCGAGGGATCAACGCCCAGCAGGGCACCTGGCCGAATCCCTTCGTGGCCAAGGCTGCGCCTCGCACCGGCGCGCTCAGTCTCGCGCTGGGCGCGGGACCGACGGAAAAACTCGTGGACAGCATCCTTCGCGTGGATGACGACAGCGAGTTCGCCCTGCCGCAGTTGCCTGACTTCGCCAACGGCGGACAGAACCTGACCCCAGAACAGCGGAAGAACTACCAGGATGCCCTGGCCAAAGCCCAGGATCGGCAGCGCCAGCGGTCGGCACTCCGGCAGGATGCGACGGCCCTGCAAGGTTGCCTGGATCTCCGTGGCGCGGCGCTGTTCTGGAACGGTTGGGTGACCGCCCCTGCGCTGAACCCCTCCGAAAAGGCCTCCTTGGCCGAGTTGGGCAGGCTGCGCAAAGAGGATCCCTGGCGAGCCATGCAGGCCCAGCGCGACGGCAAGATCTCGGCGTTTGGCGGCTTCGGCGAACCCGGCATGGCGCCCAGCCTGGCCCTGGCCCTGCCCGTGCAGGGGGCGAAGCGGGTCCAGGTGGAGAACCTGCTGAAGAAGCTGCTGCCCAAACTCTTCAAGGGGCAGAACCAGAAGCAGGCCTTTGGCAGTGCCGAGATCCATCGCCTGGCCACAGCCCAGGCCTTCCGTCCCGCTTGGTCGCTGGTGGGCGATACGTTGGTGCTGGGCACCGACGAAGGTGCCGTGAAGGCCGTGTCGGCGGGCCTTCAGGGCCAGGCGCCCACCCTGGCCGACAGCCCGTCGAATGCCTGGGGTCGCATGGAGCTCGATGGCGCCAGGGCTTCCAAGGAATTGGAGAACCTGCTGCTGGCCTTCCTCCGTAGCCGCACCAGCAGCGGCTGGTGGATCGGGGAGACGACGACCGAAGACGAGGCTGCCGCTGAACTGGCCTTCAGCCTGGGGCCCTTTCTGGGCGCCGTGAAGGCCCTCGGCCCCGTGAAGATCGATTGGAATTGGACCGCCGCTGGCCTGGAGGGTCGCCCCCGATGAAGCCGGTCCGCGTTCTGGCGGCGGCCCTGGCCGTGGGCGCAGGCGCCATCCTGCTGCTGGTTCCCGTGCGCCATCATGTGGTGGTGGAATCTTCCGCCACAAACCCGGTGCGCCACCTCCGCATTGAGAGCCGAAGCCTGGTTGGCCTCAGGCGCCCTGGATGGGGCGTGGCGGTGACGGGCGCCCCAGTGTGGGGGAACGCCCGGGAAGGCTTCTTTCTGCGGGCCGAGCAGCCCGTTCAGGCCATGGTCACGGCCTGGCCGGGGTTCAGACAATCCCTGTCCATGGACGCCTCACCTGCCATCACCCTGGCCCTGAGCGAAGAGGGTGACCGCCAGGCCTTCCGCACCTGGTTCGTGGCCCTGCTCGAGCAGCAGGTGGAGGCGCCCAGCCCCGCCTGGGAACCCGCTCAGCGCGACTGTGCGGGCCTGCTCCGCTTCGCGTTCCGTGAGGCGTTGGCCACACACACCGCCGCCTGGCGTGAACGCGTCGCCTTCACGTCCGGGGCCCCGGCGCAGGATCCTTCACCGGGCTTTGTTCGTGACTGGCGGGCGGGGTTCCCCACACCGGATGGTCCGCAACCCTTCGCCAAGGGCGCCTACCTGCGGCGCTTCGCCTGCGAATTCCTGGGCCGCGATCTGCAACTGGCCAAGCCCGGTGACCTGATCTTCTTCGCTCGCGGCGGCGCCCACGCCCAGCCGGACCACGCCATGGCCTTCGTGCGCCCTGATGTGGACGGAGCGCCCATGCTGCTCTACCACACCGGCCCGGAGGGCAGCGGCGTCCGCACGCAACCCGGAGAAGTGCGCCGCGCCCGCCTCGATGATCTGCTGCACCATCCCGATCCCGATTTCCGTCCCTTGCCTGAAAACGCCGCCTTCCTGGGGCTCTATCGCTGGCGCTTGCTGGTGAATGGGCCCTCCGACCTTTCTTCCGCCCCAAGGTCCTGACATGCGCTGGTTCCGTCCTCTCCTCACCTTGCTGATGCCCGCCCTGCTGCTGCTGCCCACCATGGGCACGGCGCAGAAACGCAGCGCTGATGGTCCCTGGCGCGAAGGCGGCTGGACCGGCGCCTTCGCCACCCTGCGCCCCACGTTGCCCGGCAAGCCGGGGCAGCTGGAAGCGGCGGGCCCGATTCCCTCCGAGGCCCGCATTCGCATCTACCGGGTGGAAGATCCTGACGCCTTCCTCAAGAAGGTGTTGGTGGACCGTGGCGCCGCAGCGGCGGAAGGGGGCCGCGGGGTGCAGGATCCGCTCGACGTGCTGCGCGAGGCCGTGCTTTGGGGAGGCCGCCGCGCCTTCGTCACGGTGCACCGCACCGCCAGCCAATCCCTGCGAGACGCAGCCAAGCAGACGGATCGCCTCACCTCGGCCAAGACCTCGCCCGCCCATGTGCGCGAAGGCTCGGCGCTGCCCTTGGAGGGCCAACCCGGCATCACATTCGTCACCGAGATCGTGCCCAAGGTCGCCGAGGACATCGCGGGCAAGAAGGGGCATGAGGATGACGAATCCGGCGAGGAGGGTTTCCTCAGCCGCGTCGAGCTGCCGGCCCAGGCCGCGGGCCTCTACCTGGTGGAAGTGCTGCGCGGCAGCGATGCGGCCTACGTGCCCTGGATGGTGTCCGACCTGGCCCTGCTTTCCGAGCAGGACGGCGCGCGTCTGCGTGTCCAGGCGGTGGATGGCCGCGACGGTGCGCCGAAGGGCGGAGGTACGATCCTTGGCCAGATCTTCGAAGGAGCCAAGGCCCAGCCCATCAGCTTCGATGGCGCGGGCAAGGCGGAAGTCGCCGTCACCCCCGGGGTGCGGCGCATCGTCGTGGCGCGCAGTGGCGCCAGCCTCGCCATCCTCGCCAGCGAAGGCCAGAGCGCGGCCTCCGTGCGCCAGCGCCTCTACGCGTTCACGGAACGGCCCCTCTACCGGCCCGGCCAGGAAGTCTTCGCCAAGGCCATTCTGCGGCGCGTGGATGATGGGGAGAACCGTGTCGTGAGCGGCGCGGCGAACCTGGCCTTCACGGTGCTGGATCCCGAAGACACGAAGGTCACCGAGGGTCAGGCCAAGCTGCTCAACGCCGAAACCGGCACCTACGGTGCCCAGTTCAACCTGCCGGGCGCCGGTCGCCTCGGCCTCTACCGCATCGTTTTCCAGGGCCCGCAGGGCCCCGGCCAGGCTGAATTCAAGGTCGAGCAGTTCGTGAAGCCCGCCTTCGAGGTGAAGGTCACCACCGAGAAGTCCAAGGTGGGCCTGGGCGATGAACTGAACTTCCACGCCGCCGCCCGCTACTTCTACGGTGCCGCCGTGCGCGGCGCCAAGGCCGACTGGTTCCTCTACAAGGTGGTGCCGCCCAAGTCGAAGTGGATCTGGGATGACGAGGACGCAGGCCCTGCGCCCGAGCTCATGGAGAGCGGCCAGGTGGATCTGGACGACGAAGGCCAGGTGGACCTGCCCAGCTTCAAGGCTGAGAGCGATGGCCTGTGGCGCATGGTGGTGAAGGTGGCCGATGCCGCGGGCCAGCGCAACAGCGGTCAGGCGCAGGTGCGCGCCGCCGCGGGCGACCTGGTGCTGATGATCGCCGCGGACCGCCAGGTGGCGCTGCCGGGCAAGCCCTTCCAGGTGACGGCGCGGGCGCTGGATCTGGACGGCAAAGAAGTGCCCGGCGTGGCCATCACGTTGCGCGCAGCCCGCATCATCGCGCTGAAGGACAACGCCTACTGGTGGTCCCGGCCCAGCGCGCTGAAGCCCGGCGAGACGGTGGCTTCGGCGCCGGGGCCGCAGGCCATGCTGAGCATTCCGGAAGGCGGCGCCTTCCTGCTGGTGGCCGAGGCCAAGGATTCCAAGGGCCGCCCCGTGGTGGCCCAGCGGCAGATGACGGTGGCCGCCGAAGGCACACCGCTGCCCGCGGTGCCCGACCTTCGCGCCGCGGCCGACAAGCCCGAATACCAGCCCGGCGACACGGCGCGCATCCTCGTGCAGCTGCCCCGGCCCAAGCTCACCCTCCACTGGGCCATCGAGCATGAGGGCCTGGGCCAGCGGCAGAGCCGCGCCGTGCTGGGCACCACCGCCCTGGTGGACATTCCCATCACCGCCGCCATGCAGCCCAATGTCTGGGCCGTTTTCGAGATCGTGGCCGAGGGCCGCCGCCAGATGGTGGAAGTGCCCCTCCGCGTGCCCAAGCGCGACCGCCGCCTGCAGGTGGCCGTCACCACCGACAAGGATCGCTACCAGCCCGGCCAGCCCATGAAGGTCTCCGTGGCGGTCACCGATGCCGCGGGCAAGCCCTCAGCGGCGGATCTCAGCGTGGGCGTGGTGGACGAAGCCATCTACGCGCTGAGCCAGGAACTGCATCCCGATCCCGTGCGCTTCTTCCATCCCACGCGTCGCCACGGTGTGTTGCGATCGGGTTCGACGGACTGGAGCTTCCATGACCTGCTGCGCCGCCAGCGTCCGGTCTGGAGCCTGAAGCAGACCAAGCGCGGCGACTTCAAGGCCGATGACGACGACAAGGTGCGTCAGAACTTCAAGGACACCGCCCACTGGGCACCCTTCGTGGCCGCGGGCCGCGATGGCAAGGCCAGTGTCGACCTGGTGCTGCCGGACAACCTCACGGCCTGGCGCGCCACGGCCACCGCCGTGACCAGCGACACCAAGGTGGGTGTGGGCCGCAGCTCCAAGCCCTCGTCCAAGCCATTGCAGGTGGCGCTCACGCTGCCGCGCACGCTGAGTGTGGGCGAGGAGGCCCGCGCCATCGCCCTGGTGCGCAACCTGTCAGGCCAGCCCATCCAGGGCAAGATCCGGCTGGAGGTTCAGAACGGCCGCTTCTCAGGCACGCCCGAAGGCAGCTTCAGTCTGCAGGATCAGGGCGAGTATCGCCTGGCCTTGCCGCTCTTCTCCGACAAGACCGGGCCGCTCACGGTCACGGCCCGGGTGGAAGGCGGGGGCCTGAAGGACGCCGAGCGCCAGAAGGTCACTGTGCAGGATCAGCTGGTGCCCGCTTCCCTGTCGGGCTCCGTGGTGCTGGATGGCTCGGCCCAGACCTTCACCGTGCCCGCGCCTCCCGCCGCCAAGGGCGAGGCCACGCTGGTGCTCACACCCGTGGGCAACCTGGAGCATCTGGCCGCGCCGTCGCTGCCCTATCTCATTGGCTACCCCTATGGTTGTGTGGAGCAGACCCTATCGAGCTTCGTGCCCAACCTGCTGGTGGCCGACCTCGTGAAACAGGGGGCCATGCCCGACCTGGACTGGAAGAAGCTGACAGACCTGGACCGCAACATCCGCGATGGCGTGTTCAAGGTCTACGGCTACCAGCAGCCCAATGGCGGCTGGGGCTGGTACGCGCCCAACGACTTCGGTCTGGACGCCAATCCGCACACCACGGGCTATGCCATCCAGAGCTTCGCCACCATGAAGCGGCTGGGCTATGCGGTGGATGAAGGCGTCTATCGCCGCGGCCGCCAGGCGGCCCTGAGCCTCTTCCAACAGGTGGCCCGGCAGGCGGACTCAGCCACGCCCGCCCAGCGTCAGCGAAGCACGCACGGGCAGTCGGCGGATCCGCAAGCTGATGCGGCCTTCCTGCTGGTGTCCCTGGCCCAGACAGGAGAACCCATCGCAGGCCTGCTGGACAGCGCTGCGGACAAGGTGCTGAACGGCAAGTGGACCGGCGCCCACGTGCATGCCATGACGGCCCTGGCCGCAGCCACGGCCAAGCATCCCAAGGCCGCGGCCCTGGTCGCGGCCCTCGAGCAGAAGGCCGTGGTGAAAGGCGGCCTGGCCCGCTGGGAGGGGCGCCGCGAGGATTGGTGGAGCTATGCCTCCGGCGATGTGGTGCCCACGGTCATGGCCCTCAAGGCGCTGAGCCTCGCCCGTCCGCAATCGCCGCTCATCCGTCAGGGCGAGACCTTCCTGGCCTCCGAATACCGCGGCTACGGCTGGTATTCCACCTGGAGCACGGGCCAGATCGTCGACCTGCTGCCCTACCTCATGAAGACCCGCAAGCTGGACTGGGGGCCGCTGGCCATCCAGGCGGCAGTGCAGGGTGGGCCCTCCTTCGAGTTCAAGGAGCGGCCGGAGACCCGCCGCTGGAATGCGCGGGAGCCCAGGGCCGGCAGCTATCCCATGGCCGAGCCCAAGCCCGTGACCGTCACCGCCTCTGGCCGAGGCCTGCTGGTGTGGACCTACGCCTACCAGGTGCCGGGCAGTGCGGCCGGCGTGCCCAAGGGGGATGCGTCCTCTGCCCTGCGCTTGTCCGTGACGCGGAACCTGTGGCGCCTGAAGACGCCCCAGGAAACGGGCAATGCCCGTCAGGGCTGGGTCCGCCAGCCCTGGACCGGAACGATGAAGGCCGGTGAGGAGGCCTGGATGCAGGTGCAGTTCCGGACGGACCGCGACGCGGACTACGTGATGCTCGAAGTGCCCATTCCCGGCGGACTCAATCCCACCGTGAAGCTGGAAGGTTTCGTGCTGGAGGGCAAGCCCTTCACCGATGAGGGCTCTTCCGATGCCTGGATGAAACCCCGCATCGAAGTGCATCCCGACAAGGTGACCTTCCTCTTCAACCGCACCTACAGTTGGAGCACGCAGTCCGTGCGCATCCACCTGCGGGCGGGCATGGCGGGCAGCTACCGGCTGCGCCCGGCCAAGCTGAGCCTCATGTCCAACGAAGGGCAGTGGGCCACCTGCGATGGCCTGGATCTGAAGGTGGTGGATGGAGGTGCCCGATGAGAGCGCTGATGAGGACGCAGTTGATCCTTGCGCTGGCCCTGAGCGCCGCCGTTCTCGGTGCTCAGAAGGCCCCGAAGCCCAAGCAGCCATCTCCGGTCGCCTACACGCCCGACCTCAAGCAGTGGCGCCTGGACCTCTCCCCGGATCTGGGTGGCTGGTCCAGCGACCGCACGGTGTCCCTGCGGATCAAGCTGGTGGATCCCAAGGATCCCAATCCGCCCAAGGACGAGCCGCGCCGCTTCGACTACGAGGATGAGGAAGGCGGCTACGACCCCGGCGAAGGTGGGGAACAGGACACCCGGACAGCAGAGCAGCTGAAGCAGGCCCGCCTCGACCGCGAAGCGGAAGCAGCCCGCAACGCCTGGCGCCAGCGCACCCTCAAAGTGTGGCTCAACGGCGCCACGCTCACCTGGTCGGTGCAGGTGGGTCATTCCACGAACCAGGAGATCACCGCCCAGAATGGCGAAAACCGATTGGAGATCCTGGAACCTGATTCCGGCTTGCGCGTGGTGCGCAGCTGGTGGGTGTCCACGGCGCGCACCCGCCTGCGCGTGGTCTCCATCCAGGCCCAGGACGAGTACGCCAGCGGCAACCTCCAAGTGCTCGAGCCCGATGGCGCCGTGGCCGAAGGGGGACGCCGCACGCCCTCCGGCGGCATGCTGCGTTGGTCAGGCGAGTACACCCACGAGACGCCACCGCCCGGCACCTACACGCTGAAGTGGAGCGGCGGATGGCGGGGCGCCAAGCCCGCGCGGGTGCGGGTGGAGGCCCTGCTCGACGGCGGTACCGATCAAGAGCGCCGCTGGACCTGGGAGCGCCTCATCCTTCCGGGCGCAGGACCTGTGACCCTGGGAACCTTTGATGTGGAACCCTAGGGCGCTGCTTTTGGGTTGGTTGGCTGCCCTTTGTCTGGCGGCCCAGCCAGCCCCCGAAGCGATGCCAGCCCCCCTCCTGCTGCCGGGGGAGGGCTTCGCCATCACGCTCGGCGACGGTGAGGTGCGTGCCTACGGCGAGGCCACGAAGGAAGCCCCCATGGGCAGCCTGGCCAAGCTGGTGTGGATGCGGCTGGAGGGCGCGGAATGGTCCAGCCGCAGCCTGCAGTACAAGTGCACGGGCAGCGCCGGGTCCTTCACCTGCTGGAACCGCGAAGGCCACGGCCGTGTGGATGTGGGCAAGGCACTGGCCGAGAGCTGCAACCTGGCCTTCCTGGCCTGGATCGCCGATTCTCAGTCCCGCTGGAGGGAACTCTACGGGGAAGCCGCCGGACGTGCCCGTATGGAGGATGTCTTCTCACCTTTCCTCGGGCGACGCCTGCCGCCCGGTGAGGGCCTGCCGCCCCTGACGCCCGCCTGGGTGGGCGACGGGGATCTGCTGCGCACCAGTCCCGACGCCTTTCTCCGGTGGCTCATAGAGCCGCAGCAGAGCGAGGTGGTCACCTTCGGCCAGCGCTTTCTGGCGGGACGCTGGGTGGAGGTGAAAACGCTCTTCGGCAAAGAGGATTGGTGGTTCAAGACCGGCACCGCCCCCGTGCCTGGCGATCCCTCCGCCACCAGCGCCTGGGTGGCCGGTGGCCGGGGTCGCCTGCTGGCGGTGCTCCATCTGCCCCGGGGCAAGGGCAAGCAGGATGGCCTGATGCGCATGCGCCAGATCCTCAAGCTGAAGGACTGATGCCCATTCGCCATCAACGACAGAGATCCACCACGGAGACACCGAGGCCGCGGAGGTGGTACAGAGGCCTCCGTGTCCCTCCTTTCTGGGCAGGCCTAAGGCCGCTTCCAGCGGAGCTGGAAGCCACAGGGGGCGCCAGGCACCGGCCCCTGTGTGCCCAGGCTCCGTGTCTCCGTGGTGCATCCTTCACGATTGAACGAGAAACGGCATGATGCTGCTGATCCTAACCGTTCCAGCGCAGGCCTTCACGCCCCCGATTTTCGAGGGCGATCCCGCGGCGCAGGCCGCCGTGGAGGTGGCGCTGAAGGCGGCCTTTGCGGCCACGGAATCCCAGGGCCACTGGCCCGCGGGGCCCTGGCAGGTGCTGGTTCATGCCGAGGCCGCGGCGTTTGAGCGGGCCACGGGAGCCCCGCCGGGCCGCAGCGCCCAGTGGGTGGGGGACCGCCTGCACCTGCGCCCCTGGGACCAGTTGCGGCGACGGGATGTCGGCGCCATCCTCCGCCACGAACTGACCCATCGGCGCCTGGCACAGGCCGGGCTTCGCCGCTGGAAGGAGGAGGCCCGCTGCCTCTGGGCCGAAACCCACCATCGGCCGCCCCAGCCACTGCCGCCTTCACCTGCCGCCACCCTGCAGAATCACCTTGATCGAGCCCTGGCGGGCGGCACCACCCGCGAACAGGCCTGGGCCTACCGCTGGCTCCGCGCCTGGCTGCGAGGGGAGCCCCTGCCGGAAGCGCCTTCGGCCCGGAAAGCTGCGCCGGACGTTTGGACCAAGGAGGCCGCTCCGCTGGAAGATCCCGTGACCGTGGTCTGGCCCCCGGAGCGATTGCGAGGGACGCTCTCAGTCAATGGACAGCGGTTGTCGCATCATGTGGGCAAATCCTGGCGCTTCCAGGGGCGCGTCCGCTTCAACGACGGATTTCCCATCGGGCCCCTGCGGGGGCGTGTGCGGGTGCGGGCCGCGGCCAAGGGGTGGCAGGTGACCTGGACGACCCCCCGCACCGCGTGGATCGCCGCGGCCGTGGAAGGGGAACTGGGCGCCGAGGCTCCCTTCGAGGCGCGGCGGGCCCTGGCAGCCCTGCTGGGGCGCTGGCGGGAGGGCCATGAGCATCAGCATCCCGGCGGGACACTCTGTCCGCTCACCCACTGTGCCGTGGTGCGGGGCAGCGCTTCCGCCGATACCGTCCGCGCCGTGTCGCAGTCACCTCCGCTGGATCTGGATGCCCGCTGGGCCTTCTTCACGGGTTCGGCGGGAGGCCGGGCGCTCAGCCCCGGGCAGGTGTGGGGGCTGGGGCCCGTGGAGGCAGGCGCGGCCGCGGAGGTGCCCGATGACCGCTGGTCCCGGTGGGAGCGCAGGCTCAGCGCCGCCCAGGTGGCGGCCCTGAAGCGGGACGTGCGGCCGGGGCTCGCACCCGGTCAGCGGGGGCTGCGCCTGGGGGATTCAGGACCCTACGCGGTGGAGGCCCTGCGTCTGGCCGCGGGCCGCCGCTTCGGCTGGACCACCTGGCCCAGCAATGCCTGCGAAGGCGAGGTGCAGGCGGATGGTTCGCTGCGCCTGCATGGCTGCGGCTGGGGCCACAACGTGGGCCTCTGCCTGGCCACGGCCCGTTTCCGTGCCGCCGAGGGCGCCACGGCCGAGCAGATTCTCGCCGAGGCCTTTCCGGTTTCCTGGCGGGCGCAATGACCTGGTGGCTGTACCTCCTGCGCTGCGGCGACGGCACGTTGTACTGCGGCATCGCTCTGGATGTGGAGGCGCGGCTGAAGCAGCACCGAGATGGGAAGGGCGCCAAGTACACCCGGGGCCGCGGTCCCCTGGAAGTGGTCTACCGCGAAGCCTGCTCCGGCCAAGCCGAGGCCCTGCGGCGCGAGCGGGTGGTCAAGCGCCTGTCGCGGGCCGCGAAGCTGCGCCTCCTGAGTGCCTGATCCGGCAGGGCCCCATGGCAGAATGCTGCATGCGAAACCTTGCCGTTCTCTCCCTGCTGGCCCTGACGGCCGCGTGCACCACGCCGATGGTGGTGCATCCGCCCACCGACCGGGAGGCCCGCGAAGCTCTGGCCCTGAAGGAAGTGACCCGCCTCGGCCAGCCCGGCGACTGGCTGGTGATGCGCGGCTACCACGCCACGGACAATTTGGTGGCCACGGTCACCACAGCGCCCTTCAGCCACGTGGCGGTGCTCGATCCGGAGCGCGGCCAGGTCATCGAGGCCGAGGGCAAAGGCCTGCGCACGGCGCCCCTGGCGGACTTCATGCAGCGGGCCCACCGCGTGATCCTCATGCGGCCCATGTGGGCCACCACGCCGGAACGCCAGGCCGCGGCCGTGGAGAAGGCCCGCTCGCTGGTGGGGAAACCCTATGACTTCACGGGCCTGATCGGCCTGAATGCGCCCGACCGCTACTACTGCAGCGAACTGGCCGTGGCGGTCTACGCGCCGCATGTCTCGCGGAAGGATCACCTGCCCCATGTCATTCCGCCGGGGGACATGCATTACTGGGCGACCATCCTCTGGGACAGCGGCCCCGTGCTGCACCGTCCTATGGAGGTCAGCGCCCCTTCGCCATCTCGCTGAGCAGGCCCGCCACGGCGGCCTTGGGGTGCTCGGCCTTGAACACCGCGTTGCCCGCCACCAGGCAATCGGCCCCGGCGCGGATGAGCTCGGCGGCATTCTTCAGACCCACGCCGCCATCCACCTCGATGAAGAAGGGGATGCCTCGCTCGGTGCGCAGGACATCGAGGCGGCGCACCTTGTCGAGCACCCTCGGGATGAAGGACTGGCCGCCAAAGCCCGGGTTCACGCTCATGAGCAGCACGAAGTCGAAGTCGCCCACGAGATCGACAAGCGTGTCCACGGGCGTGCCGGGATTCAGCACCACGCCTGCTTTTCCACCCGCTTGGCGGATGGCCGCGAGGGTGCGGTGCAGGTGCGGATCCGCCTCCTGGTGGATGCTCACCCAGTCGGCGCCCGCCTTCACAAAGTCGGCGGCGTAGCGCAGGGGCTCGACAATCATCAGGTGGCAGTCCAGGGCCAGGGTGGTCGCCTTGCGCAGGCTTTCCACCACGGGCAGGCCGATGGTGATGTTCGGCACGAAGCGGCCGTCCATGACATCCACATGCACCACCTGGGCGCCGGAACCCTCGAGGAAGCGCAGTTCCTCGCCCAGACGCGTGAAGTCCGCCGAGAGCAGGGAAGGGGCCAGGAGCGGGGAGGCGGGGCGCAGGGTCATGCCCCTAGTGTGCCAGGGGCGCTTCCACGCCGTTCACCCACAGTCGCCCTGGCTTCACTTTGCGAAGGGCCTCGGGGCTGAGGTCGCCGAGGGGGGCCTGCACCCAGAGCAGATCCGCCACGGCGCCCTTCTGGAGGGTGCCCAGTTCCTTGCCCAGGCCCAGCACGGTGGCGTTGCCGCTGGTGTAGGCCCGCACGGCTTCAAGCCGGGTGAGCCGCTGGTTGGGCAGGAAGCCGCCGGGCGGGTTGCCCTGGGGGTCCTGCCGGGTTTCCGCGGCGGCCAAGCTCACGAAGGGATTGGCCTCCTCCACCGGGGCATCGCTGCCGAAGGCCAGCAGGGCGCCGCCTTCGACGAAGCTGCGCCAGGGGAAGGCTTCGTTGACCCGTTCGGGGCCAAGGCGGGCCGGGGTCCAGCTGCAGTCCGAGGTGCAGTGCACGGGCTGGACGCTGGCCACCACGCCCAGCTTCCCGAAGCGGGCGGCGTCCTCGGCGGTCACGATCTGCGCGTGCTCGATGCGGGGATGCAGCGTGCCGCGGTGTTTCTTCATGGCATTTTCAAGCAGGTCCAGGGCGGCGCGGTTGGCCGCATCCCCGATGGCATGGATGGCGGGTTGGTAGCCTGCCCGGAGGGTGATGGCGGCATCGGCGGCGACTTTGGCAGGGTCCGTTACCCACAGTCCGGTGGTGGAGGGCTCATCGGCATAGGGGGCGAGCAGCCGCGCGCCCCGGCTGCCAAGGGCGCCGTCCATGTAGAACTTCACACCCTGCACCTGGAAGGAGCCGGCCTTCTTCGAGCGGCCGTGTTTCAGCTCGCCCAGCATCAGATCGTGGTCATGGGTGAGGTAGGCGAACACGCGGATGGGCAGGGCGTGGGCCGCGGCCAGGCGCCGGTAGGCCTCCAGCTCGGGGGCGCCGATGCCCATGTCGGCCACGGCGGTGAAACCTTCGGCCCTCAGGGCGAGAAGGCCATCCTTGATCTGGGCGTCCAGCTCCGCAGGCGTGAGCTTGGGGATGTGCTTGGCCACCAGGTTCACCGCGGCGTCCACCAGGATGCCGGTGGGCCTGCCGTAGGCATCCTTGAGGATGCGTCCACCTTCGGGGTCCGGCGTGTCCATTCCGATGCCCGCCTTGGCCAGGGCGGCGGTGTTCACCCAGGCGGCGTGGCCATCCACCCGCAGGAAGTAGGCGGGGCGTGCCCCGGTGACCACATCCAGATCCACGGCCCGGGGGAAGGCCTTGGTGGGCCAGCGGTTCTGGTCCCAGCCCCGGCTCTGCAGCCATCCGCTGGGATGGGCGGTGGTCCATTGGCGGATGCGCGCGAGGGCCTCGGGCAGGCTGTCGAGGCCCGCCAGTTCCACCTGGCGGCGGAGGGCGCCCACGCCGCTCACATGGGCGTGGCCTTCGATGAGCCCCGGCAGCAGGGTGCCGCCATGGAGTTCCACCACCTGGGCCTTGGGGTGCGCCTTCAATAGGTTGTCTGGCGATCCCACCGCCAGGATTTTCCCCTTCTGGATGGCCACGGCCTGGCCCTTCTGGGGGCCCTGGGCGGTCCACAGGTCGGCACCAGAGAGGATCTGGACGTGGGCAGGGGGAGGCGGCGGCAGGGGCATGGTCAGCTCACGAGGGGGAAGGCCCAGTGTAGCGTCTGCCCCGCTCCGGGGGCTAAGGTGGAACCTTCGGAGGTTTCATGTACCAGAGGGATTTCCTGGAGCAGGTGCGCGCCCAGCTGACGGTGAAGGAAGATCCGGCCAAGCTGCGCGAAGCCCGCTTCGAGACCAGCTCGGGCATTCCGCTGAAGAACAGCTACACCCCGGCAGACCTGCCCGACTTCGACCCGCTGAAGGATCTGGGCGCCCCCGGGAAATACCCCTTCACCCGCCACGTGCAGCCCTCCGGCTACCGCGGCCGCCTCTGGACCATGCGCCAGTACGCGGGCTTCGCCACTGCCGAGGAAAGCAACGCCCGCTACCGCTACCTGCTGGAGCAGGGCACCACGGGCCTCTCCGTGGCCTTCGACCTGCCCACCCAGATCGGCATGGATCCCGATCATGAGATGGCCCTGGGCGAGGTGGGCAAGGTGGGCGTGAGCATCAGCTCCATCCACGACATGCGGCGGCTCTTCCAGGACATCCCCCTGGACAAGGTGAGCACCAGCATGACCATCAACGCCCCGGCGGCGGTGCTGCTGGCCCTCTATCTGGCGGTGGCTGAAGAGCAGGGCGTGAGCTGGAAGCAGGTGAGCGGCACCATCCAGAACGACATCCTGAAGGAATACATGGCCCGGGGCACCTACATCTTCCCGCCGCGCCAGAGCCTGCGCCTCATCACGGACATCTTCGCCTTCTGCGCCGAGCAGGTGCCCAACTGGAACACCATCTCCATCTCGGGCTACCACATCCGCGAGGCCGGCTGCACGGCGGCCCAGGAGATCGCCTTCACCCTGGGCGACGGCATCGCCTACGTGCAGGCGGCCCTGGATGCGGGCCTGAAGCTGGAGGCCTTCGCGCCCCGGCTCAGCTTCTTCTTCAACGCCCACAACCAGTTCTTCGAGGAGGTGGCCAAATTCCGGGCGGCCCGCCGCCTCTGGGCCCGCATCATGAAGGAGCGCTTCAAGACCGACGACGCCAAGAGCCAGATGCTGCGCTTCCACACCCAGACGGCGGGCAGCACGCTGACGGCCCAGCAGCCGGACAACAACATCGTGCGCACCACGGTGCAGGCCATGGCCGCGGTCTGCGGCGGCACCCAGAGCCTGCACACGAACAGCCGCGACGAGGCGCTGGCGCTGCCCACCGAAGTCAGTGCCCGCATCGCATTGCGCACCCAGCAGATCCTGGCCTATGAATCCCGTGTGGCGGATGTGGTGGATCCCTTCGCCGGGAGCTATTTCATCGAGTCGCTCACCGACGAGCTGGAGGCCAGAGCCGCGGCCCTGCTGGCCAAGGTGGACGACCTGGGCGGCATGGTCAGCGCCATCGAGAAGGGTTTCCCCCAGCGGGAAATCCAGAACGCGGCCTATGCCTACCAGAAGGCCGTGGAGAAGGGCGAGCAGGTGGTGGTGGGGGTCAACAAGTTCACCGTGACCGGTGAGACCGCCCCGGACCTCCTGCGGGTGGACGAGGCCCTGGGCGCCCAGCGCCGCACTCAGATCGCCGCGGTGCGGGCGGGTCGGAACCAGACCGAGGTGGCTTCCCGCCTGGCCGCGCTGCGCAGTGCAGCGGCGGGCAGCGAGAACCTCATGCCGCGCATCCTCGATGCCGTGAAGGCCGAGGCCACGGTCGGCGAGATCTGCGATGCCCTGAGGGCCGAGTTCGGCGAATACCAGGAGCAGCTGGTCTTCTGATTCATCCTCCATGTATGAGCCTTTTCCCGGCCAGGACCGGGCTGACCTTTGCCGAAGGGTGGCGGGGCGGCATCCGTGCTCCAGGTCACAGGATTGATCCGGGGTTGGTGACGCATCCGTGGCACTCTTGCTGCAAAGAACCCCAACTCAGCCGTTCCTTTCCAAGGAACTCCCATCCACTGGAGGCGTCATGCGCATCGCTGTCCTCATCGCCGCTTCGGCGTTGATTCTCGCTGTCCCCGCCCAAGCCAAGCTGCCCTTCGTCAAGAAGGCGCAGGAACTGGGCTACGCCGACGCCAAGAACTGCCTGTACTGTCATGTGGACAAGATGCCCAAGAAGGGCGCCTCCGAAGGCAACGAGCGTGGGAAGTTCCTGCTGGCGACCAAGGCCGCCAAGAAGGCCGCTGAAGTCGACCTCGCCTGGCTGAAGGATTACAAGGGCAAGTAAGCCACGGCCATGGCAACCATCTTGTCAAAGGCAAGCCGCCTCGGGCTTTTCGGGGCGGCTTGAGCTTTGGCTAGCAGTCGTGACAGAGATCACCGGCGCCTAGCACATCACGGGTTTGTCAGGCTAGGGTTAAAGGACTGATGAGGTTGTTATGCGTTTTCTGTTCGCAGGATTGCTGTCTGTCGTGCTCTCCGCCGCGGCGCCGAGCCCCTCGGACTGCGTGGGTTGTCATGACGTCGACCTGAAGGTCTTCGAAGCCTCCAAGCACGCGAGCATGGGCTGCACAGGCTGTCACAGCAGCATCACGAAGGCGCCTCACGAAGGCAAACCGGCACCCGTGAAGTGCGCCACCTGCCATGAAGACCAGGTGAAGGCTTACGCCAAGAGCGTGCATGGCGTGGCCAAACAGAATGGCATGGCCGACGCGGCCACTTGCTCTTCCTGCCACGGTTCGCCACACACGATCCTGGGTGCCAGCGAGCCTGGTTCCAATGTGAACAAGAAGAACCTGGCGAACACCTGCGGCACCTGCCACTCGAATCCCGACTTCCTCTCCAAGCACAAGATCCCTTTCGCCAAGCCGGTGGAGGCCTACCGGGCCAGCGTCCACGGCCGCGAAGTGGCCAAGGGCAACACCGCCGCCGCCAGCTGCTCCGACTGCCATGGCAGCCACGACATCCTGGCTTCCAGCGATCCCAAGGCCAAGGTGAACCGCGCCAACGTGGCCGATACCTGCGGCGTGTGCCATCCCGATGTGCAGACGGTGTATGCGGACAGCGTCCACGGTCTGGCCGTGAAGCGGGGTTCCAATGATTCGCCCACCTGCACCGGCTGCCACGGTGAGCACAACATCCTGGCGCCCAAGGACCCCGGCTCCATGGTGAACGCCGCGCGCGTCTCCACCGTGACCTGCGGCCGCTGCCACGGCGACGAGCGCATGAATTCCCGCTACGAGTTCGGCGACAAGGTGCCGGCCTTCCAGGACAGCTTCCACGGCCTGGCCATCCGCGGCGGCCAGAAGACTGCCGCCAACTGCGCCTCCTGCCATGGTGTTCACAACATCCTGCCCTCCGCCGACATCCGCTCCACCATCAACCCCGCGAACCTGAAGCAGACCTGCGGCCAGTGCCACCCGGGCGTGGGCGACAAGATCGCCGTGAGCAAGGTGCACGTGCGCATGGCGGGCGGCGTCGAGCACATCTCGGTGAAGTGGATCCGCCTCACGTACTACATGCTCATCCCCATGACCATCGGCTTCATGCTGTTCCACAACGGCCTGGACTGGCTGGCCAAGGTGCGCCGTCACAAGCCGCACCACGGCACGGGTGAGCAGCTGCCCCGCATGAACAAGTGGTTCCGCATCACCCATGGCATGGTGATGGTCAGCTTCATCACCCTGGTGGTCACCGGCTTTGCCCTGAAGTTCCCCGAAGCGGGCTGGGTGAAGATCTTCGGCTTGAGTGGCTCCGGCTCCATCCGCGGCCTGCTGCATCGCATCGCGGCCGTCATGATCATGGGCGCCACCGTGCTGCACCTGGTCCACCTGGCCCTGGTGAAGAAGGACCGCGTCATCCTGCTGGAACTGCTGCCGGGTCTGCAGGACGCCAAGGACATCCTCCAGGCGATTCTCTACAACCTGGGCCTGGCCCAAAAACGGCCCACCTTCGGCATGTTCGGCTACGCCGAGAAGATGGAATACTGGGCCTTCATGTGGGGCACCGTGGTGATGGCGGTGACCGGTGTCCTCCTCTGGGCCCAGAACTGGAGCCTGGGACGCTTCCCCATCTGGGTGATGGATGCTGCAACAGCCGCGCACTACTATGAGGCGATTCTCGCCACGCTTTCCATCCTCGTGTGGCACTGGTACCTGGTGATCTTCGACCCCGAGGTCTATCCCATGGACATGGCCTGGCTCACGGGCAAGGCCTCGGCGGATCACATCCGTGAAACCCGCCCCGAGTACTACGCCAAGCTCATGAAGAAGCAAGATTCCCAATCCGACGAGCACACCAAGTAGACTTGGAACATCCCTTGCAATCCAACCAGGACCCGAACCTTGAACCGGGCCCAACCTACAGAGGAGCATCCATGCGTCGCATCACCCTGCTCACCGCCGCGCTCATCCTTGCCCTGGCCCCTGTCGCCAGCGCCAAGCCCACCACCGTGAAGGGCGCGAAGTGCAACATCTGCCACGAGGGCGCTCCCAAGGACAAGAAGTTCGTCCCCGCCGCTCAGAAGATGTTCCCCAAGTACAAGGAAGACAAGTGCAAGGACTGCCACAGCATGGTGGATGGCAAGTTCACCTCCAAGAAGGGCTGATTTTTCGCTCTGAATGGAAAAAGCGGCGCCCCTGGGGCGCCGCTTTTCTTTGAGGGCAAACCTCTTTACAGGCCGAGGAGTTTGCGGGCTTCCGCCTCCATCCGATCCAGCAGCGCCGCGTCGGTGCGGCTCTGCAGGTAGACCTTCAATTTGGGCTCGGTGCCGCTGGGCCGGAAGGCGGCGAAGGCTCCACTCTCCAGGCGAAATTTCAGCACGTTGCTGCGGGGGATGGGCAGGGCAGCCGAGGGGTTGTCGGGGCGGTCTAGGATGGTTTCGCTTCGGCCCTGGCCATGGCAGAGGCCCGTCTGGAAGTCCTCCCAGCTGGCCACCTTCTCGCCGCCGAGGGAGGCGAGGCCCGCGGTGCGGATGCGCTCCATGGCCTCGGCGAAGCGTTTGGCGCCGCCGGGCCGGGCATCCTCGAGGTTCACCAGGCGATTGTGGAAAGTGCCCACCTTGGCCATGAGGTCATCCACGGCATCGAAGAGACTCTTCCCCAACGCCTTGTGGTGGCCCGCCATCTCGGCGACCACCAGGGCGGCGGTGACGCCATCCTTGTCGCGCAGGCTGGGCGGGATGAGCATGCCGTAGCTCTCCTCGGCGCCGAAGGCGTAGGCTTCGCCCAGCGCTTCCAGCCGGTCCATGCAGACGGCGATGTTCTTGAAGCCCGTGAGGGTCCAGACCACGGGCAGCTTGTGGAGACGTGCCACCTCGGCCATGAAATCCGAGGTCACCACGGTGCTCACGACGGCGCCCTGGCGGCCCTTCTGGGTGCAGAAGTAGTCCAGGGTGAGGGCCGCGAGATCGTTGCCGGACATCAGCTCCCAGGCGCCGTGGCGCTTGGCCACCACGCCGATGCGATCCGCATCGGGATCGTTGGCCAGCACCAGTTCCGCACCCATGGCTTCGGCCTCCCGCAGGGGGGCGGCATAGGCCGCCAGCTCTTCGGGGTTGGGCCGGGGGGCCGTGGGGAAGGTGCCGTCCTGAACACCTTGGCTGGGGCTCACGGACAGGGGCAAGCCCGCCTGCTCAAAGAGGGTGGGCACAAAGGCGATGCCCGTGCCATGGAAGGGCGTGTAGAGGATTTTGGCAGGCGTGAATTTAACCGGGTGCTGGAGCAGGCCCTCTCCCATGGCGACATAGGCTTGCTCGATCTCCGCCGGGATGGGCTTGATGCGGCCAGAGGGCGCGACCGGGGGGTCGGGCACCACCGGCAGCGTCGCCATGTGGGCCTCGATCTCCGCATCCCAGGGGTCGACCACCTGGCCGCCCAGATCGTTATAGGCCTTGAAGCCGTTGTACTCCTTGGGATTGTGGCTGGCGGTGATGATCACGCCGCAGGCCGAACCCAGGGCCTTCATGGCGAAGCAGAGGAAGGGCGTGGGCAGGGGCCGCGTGCCCAGGAACACCTCATAGCCCGCCGCAGCAAGCACCCTGGCGCTTTCGCCGGCGAACACTTCGGAATTGATGCGCGTGTCGTAGCCCACCACGGCCACCTTCTTCCCGGGCGCGTGGGCCGTGGCCACCGCCGCCAGGGCCAAGGTGGTGCGGCGCACGTTGGGCTGGTTCATGCGGCGCAGGCCCGCCGCCATGAAACCCCGCAGGCCGCCCGTGCCAAAGGCCAGGGGCTCGAAGAAGCGATCTTCCAATTCGGCGATGGCCTTGGCGTCGCCCGTTTCAGCGGCCAGGACGAGTGGTTCGAGATCGGCGCGGAGCTCGGGTTCGAGATGGCTGTAGGACAGGTATTGTTTCGCGGCGCTCAAGGACATGGGGACCTCTCAGAGGATGGCTACTTCACTGGCCTGAAAATGGAACACAGAGGACGCAGAATTCCCGCGGAGGACACAGAGAGAGGGTGGTTTCAAACCGGCTTGTCTCTGTGTCCTCCGTGGATCTCCGTGGGCTCAGTGTTCCAGCCCTTTCATCATGATGCAGAACTCAGGCTCCGCCCAGGGCGATGTCTTCCAGCAGAATGCTCAGGCCCGCGCTGCTGCCGTACCAGCGCAGATCGTTGCCCAGGGCCACGATGCGGGTCAGGAAATCACACAGGTTGCCCGCGAAGGTGAGCTTGTCCACAGGTTCGGCGAGCTCTCCGTTGCGGATGCGGATGCCGCTGGCGCCCACGCTGAGGTCGCCGCTGACGGGATCCACCGTGTGCAGGCCCATGATCTCGGTGATGAGCACGCCGTTGCCAGCCAGGCGGTACAGGGCCCCCGTTTCGGTGGTGCCGGGCAGGGGGAACAGGTTGAAGGTGGTGGCGCTGGGCTGACTGCCGAAGCCGCGGCCCGCGCTGGCGGTGGGGGCCATGCCCATCTCCGCGGCGGTCTTGAGGGTGTGCAGGTAGGTCCTCAGCACGCCCCCTTCCAGCAGCACGTTGCGGCGGGTGGGCAGGCCCTCGGCATCCCAGGGCTCGGAACCCAGGGCCGGACAGCCCGGTGCCTCAGCCAAGCGGCCATCATCCACCAGCGTGAGCAGGGGGGAAGCCAAGGACTGACCCAGCTTGCCCGCGAAGAGGCTGCGCTGCTTGAGCACGGATTCCGCATCCAGCATGCCCGCCACGATGCCGAGCACATCCACGGCCACTTCCGGATGCAACACCACCGAGTATCTGCCGGCCGGCAGACGCTGCGGATTCAGCTTCCGCTCGCCCTTCAGGGCGGCCTCCGCGCCGATGGCGGCGAGGTCGAGCCCCGGGCGCCGGGCCACACCCCAGTGCCAGGAGGCCTGGCGCTCGTCGCCTTCGGCCACCGCCAGTTCAATGGACGCGGAGCAGCTGGACCACACGTCGGGCGTGCGCACGCCCTTCTGCGTAAGCAGGAGGCTGGCGCCCGTACCATCGCTCCAGGAGGATTCCCGCACCGCGGCCACCCTGGTGGAGGCGCGGCGGGCCTGGGTTTCCAGCTCCAGGGCCCAGGCGATGCGCTGCTCAGGCGTGATGGCCTCCACACTCGCATCGAAGCGGCTGGGCAGATCATCGGCCCCGGCGGGGTCGGCCTGGCGCAGCCAGGGATCTTCGTCGCCCAGGGCGCTCAGCTCCCAGGCCTGGGCAAAGAGATTTCGGAAATCCGTGGCCGCGAGATCCGTGGTGGTGGCGAGGCCCGTGCGAAAGCCTTGGTCGCCTGCGCGGATGACGCGCACGCCCAGGCCGCCGCGCTTGCTGACGGTGAGATCCTCCAGGGCGCCGTTCTGCACCTTGGCCTTGCGGGAGCGAGAGAGGGAGACAAAGGCCTCAGCCCCTTCGGCGCCCAGGGACCGAGCATGCTGGATGCCGTCCTGGAGCCGGGCTTCGAGGGATTCGGGGAGGAAAGTCGAAAAGGCACTCATGGTCACATCACGCTCGGTAAGGCTTCGGCGGTGCCGCCGACCACGAGGGCGGGGCAGAGGATGGTGGGCAGGGCATCGCTGACGGGTACGCCCTGGCCGTCCTTGCCGCAGGTGCCGATGTCGAAGTGGTGCAGGTCGCTGCCGATGCGGGTGAGGCCCTTCAGCACTTCGGGGCCACAGCCGCTGAGGGTCGCGTTCTTCACCGGGTATTTGGCCTCGCCGTTCTCCACCCAGTAGCCCTCGGTCACCTGGAACACGAAGTTGCCGGTGACGGTATCCACCTGCCCGCCGCCCATGTGCTTCACCAGCAGGCCGCGGTCCAGGTCGCGCAGGATGGCCTCGGGGGCCTCGCTCCCTGCGGCCAGGAAGGTGTTGCGCATGCGGGGGATGGGCAGGTGGCGGTAGCTCTCGCGCCGTCCATTGCCCGTGGGTTCCACGTCCATCTTGCGCGAGGTCTTCCGCGACTGCAGGTAGGCCTTGAGGATGCCGTTCTCGATGAGGACCACGCGGCTCACGGGGTTGCCTTCGTCGTCGATGGCCTGACTGCCGCGCTTATGGGGCAGGGTGCCGTCATCGATGATGGTCACGCCTTCGGCGGCCACCTTCTGGCCCAGCTTGCCCGCGAAGGAACTCATCCCCGCGAGCGCGAGATCGGCCTCCAGTCCGTGCCCGCAGGCTTCGTGGATCATGGTGCCACCGGCGCTGCTGCTGAGCACCACGGGGAAGGTGCCCGCGGGCGCAGGCTGTGCGTCCAGGGCCTGGATGGCCAGCCGCACCGCTTCGTGGACCATGCGCGTGACGGCCTCATCAGTGAACAGCTCGAAGCCGCGGGTCTCGCCCAGGGGCTGATAGCCCGTTTGCAATTGGGTGCCGTCCCCGGCGGTGACATTGGCGCGGAGCACCACCTGGATGCGGTGGTCTTCGGTGAGGCTGCCCGACCAGGCTCCCTGCTTGAGTTCTGCGGCGGCGATCCACACCCGCTGGGTGCTGTCGCCGTAGCCCACGGCCACCTGCTTCAGGGCGCCCGGGCGCAGGGTTTCCGCGTGCTCGCGGGCGATGGTCTCGGCTTTGCGCACCAGGGCCACCTTGTCCGCCAGGGGCACCTGGCCGGGATCCTGGGCCACGGGGCTGGGCGTGGGGAAGGCCTTGACCGTCAGAGCCGGAAGGGTGGCGGCGGACCCGTGCCCCGGCGCCGCCAGCGTGTGGGCAGAAGCCACCAGTTCGTCGAAGGTGGGCGCGATGAGATCGGCGAAGCGGGTGGTGTCGCCGTCCACCAGGCGCAGGCTGGCGCCGAAGGTTTCCGAAGCCAGCACATCTTCCATGCGGCCATCATCCATGCCCAGGGCATGAGCCCGGCGCCGCTCCACGAAGACTTCGCCGTAGTCGCCGCCGCGGCTGAGCAAGCTGGTCAGGACATCGCGCAGCTGGTCCGCGCTGAAAGGTGCAGGCATGTTCGGTCTCCAGATCCGCTTGCGGCGGATCTTCCAGTCTGACAGAAGGGCCGCTTCGGCTCCTTCAAGGAGTGTCGAAAGGTCCCGGCCGTCGTTGGGAATCACCAGGTCTGCGTGCAGGGCCCGTTCCGCAGGGGACGCCTGGGCCCGCAGCCGGGCCAGCGCCGCCTCGCGGTCCATACCATCCCGAACCATCAGCCGTTCCAGACGGAGCGATTCCGGGGCATCCACGGTCCAGAAGGCATCGAAATGATGGGCGATACCCCGCTCCACCCAGAGCGCCGCGTCCAACACGGCCCCGCGGGTGTTGGCCGGCAGTTCCTTCAAGCGGAAGTTCAGAAGTGCTTCGATGCGGGGATGAAGGATTGCGTTGAGCTTCGTCCGCGCTGAGGCGTCTGAGAACACCTGGGCGCCCACCCAGACGCGGTCCAAGGAACCGTCGGCGTTCAAGGCCTGGGGGCCAAAAGCCGCTGCCACTTCCCGCAATCCCTCGCTGCCCGGTACCACCACTTCCCGGGCCAGGGCATCCGCATCAATGACTACCCAACCCCGCGAGGCCAAACGCGAAGCCACAAAGGATTTGCCAGCTGCGATGCCGCCACTGAGGCCGAGAAGGGGGAAGGGAGCCTGGAACAGAAACACACCTCGATGGGCATTGTGCCCCACGCACCGGCGGGCGGGAATCGAAGGAGGGGAATCCTGCCTACTCGAAGTCAGGGTGCCCTATCCAATCCTTCCCGGCCCCTCTACACTGGACCGTCGAACAACTCGGCTCGAGGCTTCATGAAAGACGCGTCCCCCGAACAGGCCATGGATCTCTCCCAGCTGGAAAAGCCGGTGCTTGAGCTGGAGGCCCAGATTCGGGCCATGGAGATGGATCCCTCCCAGAACAAGGAGCGGGAGAAGCTGGAAAAGAAGCTCGACAAGCTGAAGGCGGAACTCTTCTCGCACCTCACGGATTGGCAGCGGGCCCAGCTGGCACGCCATCCGAAGCGGCCGTACACCCTGGACTACCTGGAACGGCTTTGCGAGCGCTTCGAGGAATTGCACGGCGACCGCCGTTTCGGCGACGACGCAGCCATCGTGGGCGGCTTGGGCTGGATCGAGGGCAACCCAGTCATGATCATCGGCCAGCAGAAGGGCCGCGACACCAAGCAGAAGATCCTGCGCAACTTCGGCATGCCCAAGCCCGAAGGCTACCGCAAGGCCCTGCGTCTCATGAAGCTGGCGGAGAAATTCCAGCGCCCCATCCTCTGCCTCATCGACACGCCCGGCGCCTATCCCGGCGTGGATGCGGAAGAGCGCGGCCAGGCCGAGGCCATCGCCCGCAACCTGCTGGAGATGGCCAAGCTGGAAGTGCCCGTGGTGGCGGTGGTCATCGGCGAAGGCGGCAGTGGCGGGGCCCTGGCTCTGGGCGTGGCCGACCGCGTGCTCATGATGGAGAACGCCATCTACTCGGTGATCTCGCCCGAAGGCTGCGCGTCCATCCTCTGGAAAGATTCCAGCCAGGCGCCAAAAGCCGCCGCAGCCTTGAAGCTCACGGCTCCGCACCTGCTGGAGCTGGGGGTCATCGATGGCATCGTGAAAGAGCCCCTGGGCGGCGCCCATGCGGACTTCGACGCTGCCGCGGCCTCGCTGAAGGAGGCCATCATCGACGCCTTCTCAGAACTCTCTGAGCTCTCTGCCGAGCAGCTGGTGGAGGAGCGCTACCAGAAATTCGCCCGCATGGGCAGCGTGAGCTGAGCATGGGAGCCATGCCGTGGCGCATCCGCCGGAGCATTCCGGCGGGAACAGCGCCCTGGAAAGTTCTGGCCGAGGCCTGCGGCCTCGATCCCAGGCTGGCCCGATTGGCCTGGCTGCGCGGCGTGGATCGGCCTGAGGCCCTGGCCTGGCGGTTGGATGCCTCGTGGGCGCGGAGCACGGACCCGCACCTGCTGCCGGGTGTGGATCAGGCTGTGGCGCGCATCCGCCGCGCCATCGAGGCCCATGAGCGCATCGTGGTGTACGGCGACTACGACGTGGATGGTGTTACCGCCACCGCGCTGCTGGTGCGCACGCTCGAAAAACTCGGAGCGGAGGTCTCCTTCTTCATTCCCAATCGGTTCTCGGATGGCTATGGCCTGCATCTGGAGTGCATCCAGGAGTTGAAAGCCAGCCGCGATCCCGGCCTGCTCATCTCCGTGGATTGCGGCGTGCGCAGCGTGATCGAGGTGGCCGCCAGCGCGGAGCTGGGCCTTGATTGGGTGATCACGGACCACCATGCCCTGGGCGCGGGATTGCCGCCGGCCTGCGCTGTGGTGCATCCCCACCTCGATGGGTATTCCAATCCCTTCCTGGCTGGCGTGGGTGTGGCGTTCAAGCTGGCCCAGGCTCTCTTGGGCGCCGTTCCCCATCCGGTGGGGGCGGACGCGGCCTTTCTGGATGGCCTGCTCAAGCTGGTGGCCATCGGCACCGTGGCCGATGTCATGCCCCTGGTGGATGAGAACGCCCTCCTGGTGCGGCGTGGGTTGCAGTCGCTGGGCAGCAAGAACGGGCCCGGTCTGGCCGCCCTGCTGCGGGCTGCGAAAAAGGAAGGCGTTCCAGGGGGTCAGGACATCGCCTTCGGCCTCGCGCCCCGGCTCAACGCCGTGGGCCGCATGGGGGGCGCGGAGGATGCCGTGCGCCTGCTGCTCACCCGGGACGAGGCAGAAGCGGAGACGCTGATGCTCCGTGTGGAAGCCCTCAATCAGGAACGCCGCAGCATCCAGCAGGATCTGGCCGCGCGGTTGCCGGAACCCACCGCCGAAGCCTTCGACCTGGTGCTGGATCCCACCGCCCACAAGGGTGTCATCGGCATCGTGGCGGGCCACCGCATGCGCGCCAGCGGCCGACCTGCCGGGGTCTGCACGGTCATCGATGGCATCGCCCACTGCAGCCTGCGGGCGCCGGAAGGCTACGACCTCGGCGAACTGCTGGCCCTGGCCCAGCCCTTCATCCTGGGCGGGGGCGGCCATCGTGTGGCCGCGGGACTCAGCTTCGAGGCGTCTCGGTTGGCCTTCGTGCGCCAGGCCCTGCAACGCGGGGCCATGGCCCAGGCCCAAGGCCGTGACCTGCCGCCGCTGCTGGTGGATGGCGCTCCGGAAGAACTGCCAGGAGACGCCGAGCTGGTCTCACTGGAGCCCTTTGGGCAGGGCTTCGCGCCACCCCTGGCCTGCCTGCAGGGAGTGGTTGAATCCACCAAGGTCTTCGGGGCGGATCACTGGAAGGTGCGCCTGGCAGGGCTTCCCGATCCCATCACCTGGTTCGCGGGGCCGTCGCGACCCGAACAGCCCGTCCCAGGATCGAGGCTGGCCGTGGCCGCCGCGCCCCAGGGGAGTGCTCGCTGGGGCCGCTCCTGGCTGGTGGATGCGGTGCTTGGCGAGGCGGTCCCATGAAGGTTTCCGCCCTCTTCCGGGAGTTGCCTCCGGCCCGGCATCCCCTCTGGCAGGGGCTCGGCTGGGTATTGGTGGCGGGCACCCTTGGGTTCACGGCGACATTCCTTTCGCTGAGCAGTGACGGGATGCCAGGACGCGCCGCCGGTGGTGACCCCCTCTTCGGCGAAGGCACCCGGGGCAGCGTGGGCACGCTCACCGAGCAACTGGGCCCCAACCGCATGGTGCTCTCCTACAAGACCATCGATGGCTCCGAGCAGGACCTGCGCCTGGAGCAGGTGACGGGCCGCCTTGACGAGCCTGCCGGGCGCTGGCGCTTGCTGTCGCCCTCGGCTCGTCGTCAAGCCGGGATCTGGACGCTTCAGGGGCCCATGGATCTGGGAGTCGCCGATCCGGTGAGCTCTGTCCCCCTTGGGAAGGGGCGCATTGACGCGTCGGGGCCCGCCATCCGCTGGACGGGCGGCGACTGGGAAGGGCTGGCGCCGCTGCGTTGGGAATCCCTGGAGGGCTCCTCCCGGGGCACCTGGAACCTGCCGGCCGGTTGGCGCCGCGAGGTGGACGGGCGGTTGCGGGTGGAGCGGGGCCCGGTGCGCTGGCAGGCCCCCGCGGATGGCCCCGCGCCGCCCACCCTGCGCGGCATGGATGCCGAGCGGCTATGGGCCACGCCGGGATTTCTCACGGGCCACCTGGAGGGGGTGAAGGCCCAGGTGAGCGAAGGTTCCCTCCAGGCTTCGGTGGCAGATCTTTCCCCCGATACGGTGACCTGGCCCAGCCCCCTCTCCTTCGAGCGCACGGACGGCTGGCGCGGGGAGGCCCGAAGCGGTGTGGCGCCAAGGCCCCTGCCGGGCGCCACCTTCCAGCAGGTGGATCTGAAGCGGTTCAAGGCCCGCCGGGCCCTGCCCACCGGCGAGGAACAGCTCAGCACCGACGGTGCCCGTTGGACGCCCGCCGGTCTGCGGCTGGAGGGAAACGTCATCTGGGATCAACCGGCCGAAGGGCAGCGCCTCATGTTACGGGCCCCTCGGGTGCTGTTGCGGGAGGCTCCCGGCAAGGATCTGCCTGAATCCCTGCCTGTGGGTTTCGCCGAGGCCGAAGGCCAGGCGCTACTCACCTGGGGAAGGCGCAGCCTGTCCTCGCCGCGCATCCTGGTGGAAAGGGCCACCCGCCGCTGGAAGCTCCAAGGGCCGGTGCTGGGTCGGAGCGAGGATGGCACCTTCTCTGGTGGAGCCGCCCAGGGCGATCCCCATGTGTGGACCATCGAAGGCCCTGTGCAGGTGAACCTCTTCACCGGCGGCAGCCTGCGCGGCGCCAAGCTCGTATGGGAGGAGGCCTTGTGGACGCTCACGGGCCGCCCTGCGGCCTGGAACCGGCTGCGAGAGCGGCTTTCCGGCCCGCGCATCCTGCGGAAGGGCGATCTGGTGACCTTCCCGGAGGGGCTGAATGGCACCCTGGCCGCGGCGGATGGCGACCTCTTTTTGAGGGCCGAGCGGGGCCAGAGCGAGGCCCAGAAAATCATTCTTTCCGGAGGCGTGGAATGCCAGGGCCAGGGCTGGCGCCTCGCGGCGGATGCCGTGGTGGTGACCCTGGCGCCTGATCGCACGGTCCAGCTGGTGCAGGCCCGGGGCGCCATCACCCTGCGCGGTCGCCTGGGCGAGGGGCAGGGCGAAGCGCTTGAACTGGAGCCGGGGCTTCAGGCGGCGCGCTGGCAGGGCCATGTGCGGGGCAAAGGTTCGGGGTCAGGATGGTGATGTCCCACACTTCCTCTGTCCTGGAGGCGGCCCCTGAGTCAAAGCGTGCGCTCATGTGTTCTGATAGATCCATGACAGAGCCCACCCCCTGCCTAGAGGCCGTGAACCTCCAGAAGCGCTATGGCGACCGCACCGTGGTGCGGGACGTCAGCCTCGCCGTGGGCATGGGCGAAGTGGTGGGTCTGCTGGGGCCCAACGGTGCGGGCAAGACCACGACCTTCTACATGGTGGTGGGGGTGGAAGCCCCCGACCAGGGCAGCATCCGCTGGTTGGGGCACGATGTCACCGCCCTGCCCATGCACCGCCGGGCCCGCCTCGGTATTGGCTACTTGGCGCAGGAATCGAGCGTGTTCCGTGGGCTCACGGTCTGGGAGAACCTCATGGCCCTGGGCGAATTGCAGCCCATCCCCAAGGCCGAGCAGATCGAGCGTTGCGAGCGCCTGCTGGGGGAGTTCCACCTGGGCAAGGTGCGCGACACGCTGGGCATGAGCCTTTCCGGCGGCGAGCGCCGGCGCTGCGAACTGGCCCGGGCCTTGGTGACCGAGCCGCGCATCATGCTGCTGGATGAGCCTTTTGCCGGTGTGGACCCCAAATCCGTCCTGGAGATTCAATCCCTCATCGCCGACCTCAAGGCGCGAGGCATCGGCGTGCTCATCACCGATCACAATGTCCGGGAGACCTTGCAGATCGCCGACCGGGCCTATATCTTGGCGGACGGGATGATCATGAAACACGGCCTGCCCAGCGAGATCGCGGAAGACCCGGATATCCGCCGGGTTTACCTCGGCGATAAGTTCAGGTTGGACTGATGGCAGCCGGACCCTTCCTTTCCCAGCGCCTGGCCCAGAGCCAGACCTTGGCGTTGACGCCGGCCATGCAGCTGAAGCTGAAGCTCTGGCAGATGAACCTGCAGGAACTGTCGCAAACCATCGAGCGTGAACTGGAAGACAACCCGCTGCTGGAACTGGCCGACGACAGTGACGAGGTGCCCACCCTGGAAGCCATCGAAGAGGGGCGCGATTCAGATGTGACTGAAGGCTCCGCCGAGCAGATGGCCGATGGTGTGGAACTGCCGGAAGGGGTGGATACCGTCGATCTGGGTCCCCTCCTTGATGCCGCCGAGGAAATGAACCCCGAGGGCGACCTGGAGCGGTTCACGGAAGAGGGCGTGGCCCAGGTGCAGGAGACCGAACTGGGTGCTGAAAACAGCTGGGATCAGGACCTGCCCCGCACCAGCAACCTGCCCGAGGAGGATCGCCTCTCCTGGGAGGACCGGCTCAGCGCCTTTGAATCCCTGCAGGACCACCTGCTGGGCCAGCTCTACGAAACCCTGGAGCATGAGGACCCCCGGGCGCCCCTGGTGGAACGCCTCATTGATCGCATGGATCCGAAGGGCTTCCTGCGCCTGGACCCCGATCAGCCCTCGCTGGAAGCCACTCCGGCCCTGCTGGCCGCCGATCTCGGCGTCAGCGAAGAGGCGCTGCGCGCGGCCCTGGATGTCCTCCAGGAATTCGATCCTTCCGGTGTGGGCTGCTTCTCGGTGCAGGAATGCCTCCTGCTCCAGCTGCGACATGCAGGGGCGGAGCCTGACGATCTCGCTGTGCGCATCATCCAGGATTTCTGCGACCTGCTCTCCCAGCGGGACAGCGCGCGGCTGCGCAAGGCCCTGGGCTGCACCGATGAAGATTTGAACCAGGCCATGGAGCAGCTCAAGCACCTCAACCCTTCGCCGGGACGCGCCTTCGATCCAGAGGGTGAGCGGGTGGTGAAACCCGATGTGGTGGTGCTCAAGGGTGAAGATGGCAACTGGAAGGTCTATCTCAACGATGAAGGCCTGCCCCGCCTGAAGGTCAATGGGGAATACCCTCGCTTCATGGCCTCCAGCGAGGCCAAGACCGACAAGGATTTCATCCGCGAGCGCTTCCGCAGCGCCCGGGATTTCATCCGCGGCGTGGAGGACCGCAACCGGACGGTGCTGCGCGTGTCCGCTCAGATCGTCGAACTTCAGAAGGAGTTCATCGAGCATGGCATCGAGCGGCTGCGGCCCATGGTGCTGCGCGATGTGGCCGAGGCCACGGGCTTCCACGAGAGCACCATCAGCCGGGTGGTGAAAGCCAAAACCATCCACACGCCGCAGGGGCTCTTCGACCTGAACTATTTCTTTTCGGCCCGGCCCAAGGATTCCGATGTCTCGGCCACGGTGGTGAAGCACCGCATCAAGGCCTTCGTGCAGGCGGAGGATCCGGCCAAGCCCTTGTCCGACGAAGCCATCGCCGGGCTGCTGGAGCGGGATGGCATCAAGGTGGCCCGCCGCACCGTGAACAAGTACCGGGAGGAGTTGAAGATTCCTCCAGCTTCCCAGCGCCGACGCCGATAAGAAGGGTCGGATTCCCCATCATCCCGGGCCAACCGGCCCCTTTCAGGAGTGTCCCATGAAGGTCAATTTTACCGGCCGCCACATGGAGCTCACCGAGCCCCTGAAGCAGTTCACCAAGGAGCGGCTGGACAAGATGGCCACGTACCTGGATGACATCATCGATGTCCACGTCACCCTGAGCGTGGAGAAGCACCGTCACGAGGCGGAAATCACCCTGAAGACCCGGGCCAGCGCCTTCGTGGCCTCGGCGACCACCGACGACATGTACGGCAGCATCACTCAGGCTGTGGACAAGCTCGAGGCCCAGGCCCACAAGCACCAGGACAAGCGCACCACCCGCCCCCACGACAGTGCCAAGGCCGGCGCGGTCGAGGAATAGCCCTTCCTTCTTTTCAGCCAAAGGCGGCTCTCCGGGGCCGCCTTTGGTATTCTTGAGGGTCCGGAGTCGCCCATGCCTGATCCCACGCACCTGTATGCCCCGAAGACCTGCACCGATCCCACGCAGATCTGCGAGAAGTGCCGCAGCCCCTATACGCTGGATCACTTCCAGCATGGCGTGGAGGGGCAGGAGTGCGTCTGCCGCCGCTGCCTCCAGGTGATGGGCTACAAGGCCTAGCCATGATCACAGCCGCCTCCTCCGAGGCGATCCTGGAGGAGGTGCTCCAGGGACGCCGCATCACCGCTTCGGAAGCTCTGTGCCTTTTGGAACAGGCGGACCTGCCCGATCTGGCCGTGGCTGCCACCGCCGTGCGCGACCGGCACAATGACCCTGCCCGGGTGAGCTATGTCATCGACCGCAACGTCAACTACACCGACGTCTGCAACGTCTATTGCACCTTCTGCGCCTTCTATCACAAGCCCGGTGACAGCCGCGGCTACGTGCTGACAAAGGAGCAGCTGAAGCAGAAAGCCGAAGAAACGCAGGCCATCGGCGGCACGGGCTTCCTGCTGCAGGGCGGGGTGAATCCTGATCTGCCCTGGGACTACTACCTGGATCTGGTGCGCTACCTTCATCACGATCTGGGCATCTGGGTGCACGGCTTCTCGCCTGTGGAGATCCAGATGATGGCCAAGCTCAGCGGCCAGACCCTTCGCAAGACCATCGCGGATCTGCGTGACGCGGGCCTGGGCTCCATTCCCGGCGGCGGTGCCGAAATTCTGGTGGATCGCATCCGCAAGAAGATCGCGCCCCTCAAAGGCGGCCGCGAGAAGTGGCTGGAAGTGATGGAGGCCGCCCACGAAGAAGGTGTGAAAACCACGGGCACCATGATGTTTGGCATCACGGAGACGTTGGCGGAACGCATCGACCATTTCGAGGCGCTCCGCAACCAGCAGGACCGTGCCCTGGCGCGGCAGAACGGCGGCGGCTATACGGCGTTTGCCGCCTGGCCCTTCCAGAGCGGCCACACGCCCTGGGAAGGCAAGGTGCCCAAGCCCACCGATGTGGAATACCTGCGCACCATCGCGGTGGCCCGCATCTTCCTCGACAACTTCTCACACATCCAGAGCAGCTGGGTGACCATGGGCCGCAAGACCGGGCAGCTGGCCCTTCACTACGGCTGCGACGACATGGGCAGCCTCATGCTGGAAGAGAATGTCGTCAGCGCCGCAGGCACCTGCTACAGCGTGAACAAGGACGAAATGACCCGCATGATCACCGCCGCCGGGTACGAACCCTGGCAGCGCGACAACATCTACGGCAAAGTCCAACCCTAGGGTTCAGTCACTTCCACCTCTCAGCCCCCCACCCAAGCCCCGCCTGATCTCGACCAATCCCTGAGGATGCGCCGGATGGATCGCAGTGCGCCGAACCGCTCCAAACTCTTGTCCATGGTGCTGCTGCTCATGGCCCTGGCCGTGGTCTTCAACCTGGCCCGTCTTGGCTTCCTGACTGGCTTCGAGGGGCTGCGTGGCCTGAAAGATCCTGATACCTGGCGTGGGCTCTACCTGGGGCTGAAGTTCGATCTGCGGTTGGCCGCCATCCTGGTGATGCCGACTTGGCTGCTGTTGGGCAACGGCCAGGCCGCCCCGGCTGTGGCGCCATGGCGGAAGGCCCTGGCGCCCTGGCTGCTGATTCTCGCCCTGGCTTGCTACGTGACCCTGGTGCTGGTGGCCATGGTGGATGACCGCGCCGCCCAGCCCTTCCTGCTCGGGTTCCTGGTCCTGGTGCCCGCCTACCGCTTTGGAACGCCAGGCCACGGGCTCGCCCAGCGCAGCGGACGCTGGATCTGGGGCAGCTTCGCCACGGCCCTGATCGTCACGCTGATCTTCGCCTACATGGTGGATGCGGGCAGCTATGGCTACATTCATACACGGCTCAATGGCACCCTGCTGATGTTCCTGGAGAATGCCCGGACCAGCTTGCGCATGATGTGGGAGAGCTATCCCTTCGGCCGCCTGGCCCTGGCGCTGATTCTGCTCACCCTGGCCTCTCTGTGGGGACTCCGCCGTCTGGTCCGCGGCCTGCGTGGGCTCGAGCTTGCGCCCTGGGCGCGGCGGACCGTGAATGTTGCGTTTACGTTCCTGCTCATTGCCCTCATGTGGGCCAAGTGGAGCGCCTATCCGCTGCGCTGGTCGGAAGCGTTTGAAGCGAAATCCAGCTTCCATGCGCATCTGGCCCTGAACCCTGTCCTGTTTTTCCTGGAAACCCGGCGGGACATGGATGGCGGCTTCGACTTGGCGCAGGTGAAGGCCACGCAGCCCGATCTGGCGGCCTATTTCGGCATTCCCGTCGAAACCGACGACCAGGGCCTGCCCAGCCTGCGTCGCCATCAGGAGCCACGCCCCCTGGTCCAGGGTCGGCCCAACATCGTGCTCATCCAGTTGGAAAGCCTGGCTGGCTTCAAGACCGGCATCCTGGGCAATCCCCTGAAGCCCACGCCCTACCTGGATGGCCTGGCGGCGCGGGGCATCTTCTTCGACCGCTTCTACGTGGCCATGGAGAACACCAGCCGCTCCATGTTTGCCACGCTGTTCGGCATTCCGGATGTGAGCTCTGTGGAGAATGCCACTCGCAACCCGCTGCTGCTGGATCAGCACTCGGCCCTGAGCGCCTTTGGCGATTACCGGAAATCCTACTTCCTGGGCGGCAGCGCCAACTGGGCCCAGATGCGCGGCATCCTCAAGAACAATTTCAAGGATCTGAAGCTGTACGAAGAGGGCTTCTTCAAGGCCCCCAGGGTGGATGTGTGGGGCGTCTGCGATGCCGATCTCCTGCTGGAAGCGCAGGGCGTGCTGGAAAAGGAAAGCGCGCCTTATTGGGCCTACATCCAGACCAGCGGCAACCATCCGCCCTTCACCATTCCAGGCCACCTGAAGGATTTCCAGGTGGAGAAGCGGAACCGCGATGAACTCGAGCGGGCGGGCTTCGTCGACAACGAGGAATACAACGCCGTGCGGCTCATGGACTACAGCCTGCGGAAGTTCTTCGAGCGCGCGGAAAAGAGCCCCGCCTTCGCCAACACCATCTACGTGCTCTGGGCGGATCACGGCATTCCCCGCGGCATGACCGACCAGCGCTTCGGCGACCTGGCCCTGGGCATCCACCACATCCCCTGCGTCATCTACGCGCCTGGCCTGCTGAAACCCCAGCGGGTCTCCACCGTGGGCACGCAGATGGACTTGCTGCCCACCTTGGTTTCGCTGATGGGGCGGCCCTTGGAACACCAGACCCTCGGCAAGGATCTCCTGAATCCAGCCTGGAATGGCCAGGCGGCGGCCTTCACCTTTACCACGTTCCGGCGCCCGGCCCGGGTGGGGCTGCTCCAGGGCGATTGGTATGTGAATGTGGAACCCAATGGCGTGTCCCGCCTCTATCGGCTGGATGAAGCCGTTCCGCGGGATCATGGTGCGGAGGAGCCGGTGCGCGCCCAGGCCATGACCCGGCTGGGCAAGGGCTTTCACCAGTGGTCGAAATTCCTGCTTTCCCACAACAAGCCCATCGCGAGGCGGCCATGAAACCGTGGATCCTCCCCTATTTCTGCGCCGTCCTGGCTTTGCTGGCGGTGGGCCTGCCCCTGAAAACGCGCCTGGACGCGCCTCGCTTCGGCTCACCGGCCATCGTGCCCGCAGGCAAGGCCTTTGAGGTGTCCTTCGCCACCAGCCTTCCTTTCGTCCCCTGGCGCACCGCCGCAGCGGCCCTGGAGCGGCAGTGGGGCCTGCGGCTGGAGCAGGGCGGACGCCGCATCCTCAGCCACCGCCAGACGGGAAACCAGCACTGGATCACCCTGGCGGATCCCACCCCAGTTGCGGGCGCGCTGCGGCTGCCCTTGGATGGGCTGGAGCACTGGAGCGAAGGGGCAGTTCCGGATCGCATGGTCCTGGTGCATGTGGCGGATTTCCCCAGCACGGGGAAGGAGGCCATGCTCGAGCGCTTCGTGGATGAGATGGCCATCCTGAAACCCCATGCGATCCTGGCTTCCGGTGACCTGGCCTATGATTCCAGCGCCAAGTGGTACGCCTTCCTGGTGAGTCAATTCCGGCGTCTGGAGGCCCTGGGCATTCCGGTGATCGCCTGTCCTGGCAACCACGAGCGGGGCGGTTGGGCACGCTACCTGAACACCTTCGGCATCAACACCACCCATCGCGTCAACCTCGGACCCTTCGCCATCCTCAGTCTGGATTCGGCCCACGGCCGCGACCGCCTGACGCCAAGCCAGTTCCAGTGGTTCCGCGGGCAGCTGGATGATCTGGAGGGCCGGGTGCCCCTGATCCAGCTGCACCATCCCGTTTTCCCGCCCGGGCCTGCCATTCATGGGGATGGCGAGAAGAGCGGAGGGCCCCTGTTCGGCTACCGAGAGGGTCTCGTCAAGCTCTGCTTGGACCGCCAGGTGCCCATCGTGCTCACCGGGCACTGGCATCAGGATGCGGTGTTCGACGCCGCGGGCCGATTCCGCGATGACACACCGGATTTCCCGGGTACGAAATTCGTGGTGACCACAGCCTTGGGTGATGCCTTGCGCCGCGTGACCCGCTGGCCCCTGCGCTACCACGGCTACCGGATTCTGATCACCGAGAAGGGGAGGCTCGTCCGCTACACGCAGGACCTGCCGGGCCAACCCAGCCCCACCCCCATCGCCAGCACGCCCTCGGGCACCTGGCTTCAGGGAGGTCGCCCATGAGCGCCGTCTGGCTCTTCCTCTACCTGGGCTGCCTGATGCGGCTGCTGACCCTCTACCGCCTGGATTTCCGGCGCCCGGCCACCTTCCTGCTCCTGCTGCCGATCCTGCTCCTGCCTCTGATGGACTGGATCTGCCGTCACCAGGCCTGGGTGCTGCGCAAGGGGACGATTCGGGTTGCCGGGCTCATCGCTCTCATCTGCGCCCTGTTCCTGACCCGGACCTTCAACCTGGGCTTCGCCGACACCACCCACCTGGGCCTCGCGGCCGTCTACGCACTCCTGGGGTTGTGCCTCTCGGTGGTGGCCCAGGCCCATCCCGGTGAGCACACGGGCACGGGCCTATGGATCTGGGTGGCCGCCTGGGAATACGCGGGCACCTGGCACCCCACGCTGACCCTCCTCGGTGCGGGGCTCTCCGGCTTCCTGTTGGCCTTTGGCCAACTGCCCGAGGAAGAACCCTCCTGGCCTTCCGCCCATCACATCAATGCCTTCTGGGCAGCGGCCCTGCTTGGATTGGTGCTGCCGAAACCCGGCTTCGATTTCCAGTTCGCGGGCACCTGGCCTGGAGCGCTGGCGGTCTTTGCCCTGGGCGTGGCCGTGGCCGGTTTGCCCAGGCTGAGAGAGATCCTTTCCCATGTGCCAAACGCGGTGCCGCTGGTGCTCTTGGGGCTGGCCTTTGTCCTTTACCCCTCGGCTTGGGTTTGCCTCTGGGCCCTGGTGGTGGGCCTGCTCTGGGGCACGATCCTTCCCCGCTTCACGAGGCCTTTGTGCCGAACCCGCACCGGCCTTGGCTTTGCCGCGGGAGTGGTGGTCTCGTTCACCCTTCACTCCAACCTGGGCATCCCCTTCCTCCGCCGCCTCCTCTGGCTGGGCAGCTGAGGGCCGCCCAGGAAAGGACGGCCCCGCCATTCATGCTCGTCTGGCTGATTCCTACTTTGTTTTGGTCACCGGATTGAAGTCGTTCAGCTTGCGCAGTTCCGCCTTGAGCTTGGGGTCCTTCATCTGTTCTTCGGTGTAGGCCTGTTCGCGGAGGATGTGCTCTTCGTAGCCGCCCGCCTCGTAGAGCATGAGCATGTGGGCGTCCTTGCCGCCCACCACCTTGACCGCATGGATGGAGCGGGGCGGGATGTAGACCATGTCGCCCGTCTTCATCACGTGGGTTTCGCCGTTCACGGTCCACTCCACGGAACCGCCGAGGATGTAGAACACTTCGGTATGGGTGGCGTGGAAGTGCGGCGGAACCACGAAGTCGGAGTGCCAGATCTCATCGAGGATGGAGAAGCGGCCCTCGGACTGCACGGAGGACAGGGCGATGTCCGACACCACTTCCTTGCGGTCGTAGGAGGGCCGCTTGCCGGCGAAGGTGAAGCTGTGGCGCGGGGCCTCCTGGGCGAAGGCGCCGAGACCGGCGAGGGCCAGGGAGATCACACCGAGGCGAAGGATTCGGGATGCCATGGGGGGTCCTTTCGAGGATCATGGGAGCGGCGCGCTCCCTGCCATGGCTGGACGATAGGGGGCGCCCGGGAGGCCCACAAGTAAGCACCTTCTTGCGCCCAAGTCACCTCGAGGAAACCGCCGTGTCCGTGATCAGTCCCTGTCCCGTCATGACCGCCCTCGCCGTGGTGGGCGGCAAGTGGAAGCCCGTGATCCTCTGGGTGCTGCGGGAAGAGGCGCTTCGTTTCGGCGAGATCAAGCGGCGCATCCCGCCCATCTCCCAGAAGGTGCTGACCCAGACCCTGCGGGAACTGGAACGGGACGACATCGTGGAGCGCCACATCTACCCTGAGATTCCCCCGCGGGTGGATTACACGCTCACGGCCTACGGCCGGACCCTGCGCCCGGTGCTCGATGCCATCGCCGGGTGGGGTGAGGGCCACCAGCGGGTGCTGGCCGCGCAGCCGGACTGATTTGGTCGTTGGCATGGACGTCGCCAATCCTGCGGGTCAGCGCCCCAGGTAGGAGAGGACGACCTGGACAGCCTCTTCCTTGGCGGCTTTGAGGGGCAGCCCTGAAGGTCGGTTTCGCAGGGCCCCGTGGCATAGGGCCTCGACCAGATGGGGCAGGACGAAGGCCTTCCGCTTCCAGTGGCTGGGCGGATGACGCGACTGGGATTCCGAGGCGAGGACCACCAGGAAGGCGCCGCGGAGACGCAGGTCATAGGTGCGGGCGCCCTGGGCTCCGTGGGGAACCTCAGAACTCAACAGGTCATGCAGCTCAGGATCGGTCTCGTGGGCTTCAATCAGAGCTTCCACCAAGGCTCGTACGAAGGCCTCCAGCGAGGTGGCCGCATGGTCGCGGAGGGTGTGGTCGATGAGGCGGCAGATGCCCTCCACATGGCGTTCGTGCAGGGCGGTGAAGATGGCCCGCTTGTCGGGGAAATACTGGTAGATGGAACCGACGCTGACTCCGGCCACCTCGGCGATGCGGTTGGTGGTGACAGCCTCAAGCCCCCACCGTTTCAGGATCTTCACCACCGAATCCAGGATGGCGTCCACGGTCTGGAGGGATCGCTGCTGAATGGGTTTTCGGCGGGGCGCAGGGGGTTTCGAGGGCATGGGTGTTCCTTAGAACATGAGCTTATTTATAGGTAAGGAATGCATCCATCGCAACCACGCATATCCGTGGTCATTTCGTATGCGAGTTTATCTTTATGAGTCATCCAAATAGGCTACTTCAATATATGAGCAAACATACAGATACTGGGAGAACCTCATGAATTATCTCATCACTGGTGCCACCGGAAACATCGGAGGCCGCGTCGTGGAGCGCCTTGCGGGCCTCGGCCTGCGCCCGCGGGTATTCGTGCGCGATCGCGACAAAGCCTGGGCCCGCTTCGGGGATAGGGTGGAGGTGGCCGAGGGCGATCTGAGTGACAGGCCCTCGCTCTCGGTGGCGCTCAAGGGCATGGCAGGCCTGTTTCTGGTGAACGGGGGGCCCTCGCTGGGAAAGCTGGATGGTCTCGCCGCGGAAGCGGCCCGGGAAGCGGGGGTGAAGCGCCTGGTGAAGCTCTCCTCCTTCGATGTTCATCGGACGGATGGATCTTCCGTGGGTGCCTGGCATGCCGAGGGAGAATCTGCCATCCGCGCTACGGGGCTTTCCTATACCTTCCTGCAACCAGCGGGCTTCATGTCCAACGCCCTCGCCTGGGCGTCCTCGATTCAAGCGGAGGGGGCCATCCGGGCCAGCACGGGCGAGGGCCGCATCGCCATGATCCACGATGACGACATCGCGGCGATGGCGGTCAAAGCCTTGCTCTCCGGAGCGCATCAAACCTCGTGGCCCATTACCGGTCCCGAGGCGCTCAGCTATGCCGAAATGGCGGCCAGGATCGGCGGAGCCATCGGCAAACCTCTGCGGTTTCACCCCATCAGCGACGGGGAAGCATTTGAAGGGCTCTGCCACAAGGGGCTGCCTCCGGCTGTGGCGGAGGCCCTTGTGGCCTTGTGGAGGGCGGTCCGGGAGGGGCACTTGGCCACGGTAACGGACACCGTGGAGCGCGTGCTGGGACGGAAACCCATCTCCTTCACCCGGTGGGCCCTGGAGCATCGATCGGCGTTCCGCTGAAGGGCGGCTCCCGTGGAGGGGTGACGTTCGAACAGCAGGAATCCTGGAGGAAGAAGGCTTGTCCGAGGATGGATCATTTCTCCGCGCATAAAGGGAGGACGCGCGCGATCAGTTCGGCCAGGAATTGGTGCGAGTTCATGAATACGGTGAAATGACCTCCTGCCAAGGGGACGAATGCTTTGCGTGGAGCCTTGATGGCGTTGAGGTAGTGTTCCGAGAGGGAGGTTGGCGTGGTGAAGTCTTCCCTTCCCTGGAAGAAGAGGATTGGCACTGCGAATTCCAGCCCTAGCTCATTGGGTGTCAGGGAGGTCGTTTGCGGGACAAGGCGCTCCCCGCTCAGCATCTGTCCCGCCACGGAATCATGGATGTCCTGCACCGAATTTCCGGGGGCAACCAGCGTTAGCCCAATGGTGCCAAACAGGAACTGGTCAGCCCCCTCGAAGTGATTGGCCCAGGTCCGCTGAAGGCGGTATCCCTGCCCCGAAGCGTAGGGAGGCTGACCCATGCTTTTCAATGCGGCAAGGGCCCTCAGATTGCCGCTGGCTATGGCCTTCTTCAACAAGCCCTGGTAGGCGGCTGCGTCGCTCTGCGTGCTGTCTGCCACTTGCCCGGTGCCGACGTAGGCGCGAAAGAATTCAGGTCGCGCCTTCACCATCCGCAGTCCGAGAATCGAACCAAAGGAATGACCCACGAGGATGATCTTTTCCGTTCCAAGGCTCCAGAACGCGCTTCACCATTAATGCTCGACTGGCGGGGCAAGACTTTGCTGAACTGTGGAGGTTCACCCGAGGCTCCAAGAAAGCTGTTTGTTGGCGCTTTCAGCTTCCCAGATCTCGGGTGAACAACCTGATTGGCACTTACAGGTAGCGCCGATAGCCCGAGTGCAAACATCATGGCAAAGATGAGGGTGGGGCGAATGGGAATCAGCATGATGAACAGCACCTCATGAGGGCCGCGGCGGATATCTTTCCGGTGGGTGGAACCTCCTCTACGCTGTTTCGACGAAGCTGATTAGTTGGTTCGAGTACACAATCAAATCCCGAGCCCGTGATTCCTAAGTGACCTACCTGGATTGCAGCGCCACCAGCAGCTGTTCCGCCAGGGGCCGGATGCGGCTGGGTTCGCTGAGGTAGGCGCCGCGGGCCGCCACGAGGCGGGCCGAGGAGTGTCCCAGCACCGCCGTCTCCACCAGGCCATGGGCCCGGAGGGTGCCGCCGGTCTGCACGAGATCCACGATGGCGTCGGCCAGACCCAGCAGGGGCGCCAGCTCGGCGCTGCTGCTGAGGGGCACCAGCTCGGCGGTAAGGCCTTCGCGGCTGAGCCAGGCCTCAGTGGCCTTGGGGAACTTGGTGGCCAGGCGCAGATGGGGCTTGGCGCGCAGGGCTTCCAGCGTGACGCCTTCCTGAGCGCAGAGGGAGAGGCGGCAGGCGCCGAAGCCCAGATCCGCCAGCTCCAGCAGGTCCATGTCCAATTCATCGAGGGTGTCGGAGCCCACGATGCCCAGGGACGCCACGCCCGCGGCCACGTAGCGCGGCAGGTCCGTGCCCTTGAGGAGCAGGGCGGCCACGCCGGGCGTGGCGGTGGGGATGCGCAGCACCCGCGACTTGAGGGCGGCGGCGTCCAGGGCGAGCGGGGTGCCCGCCAGCTTGGGTACCAGCTCGTCGCCGAGGCGGCCCTTAGGGAAGGCGATGAGGATAGAGGCTGGCGTCATGGGAGTGGCTCAAAAAGGTCAGGGCGGGTGGTGGCCAGGTCCAGCAGCCGTGACAGCCGCACGCAGAAGCCCGCCGCCTGCCAGGGGCGCCCCAGGCCAGGAAAGAGGCGATCATAGCGGCCACCGGCGGCCAGTTCCTGCTGCGCGCCCGGGGCCCACAGGCGCAGGGTGGGGCCCGTGTAGAAGCCCAGGCCCGCCACGTCGGCGAGATCCACCCGCAGCTCCAGATTGGGCGGCAGGATGGGCAGCAGGGATTGCAGGGCGCGCTCCATGTGCTCCCGCTCCTCCTGCAGCAGACCCGCATAGGGGCTAGCTTTGAGGGCTTCCAGCGTGCGCGGCCCATCCAGTTCGGCGAGCAGGGCCTCGGCGTGGGCCGAGAGCCGCGCGGCGGCGGGATGGCCTGCCAAGGCTTCGCGCACCCGGTGCGGCGCGCGCCGGGAAAGGGCCGCCACCACAGCCTCGGCCAGATCCGGCGCAAGCCCTTCCGCCTCCAGCGGACGGCGCACCAGCGCTGCGTGGCCCAGGTGAAGGATGGCGCTCTTCAGCCCCAGTACGCCGGGAATGGCCATGAGCAGGCGAGCCAGTTCCACGTCGGCTTCGCCCGTGCTCTCGCCTTCAGCCTGGATGCGCTCGCAGCCCACCTCGAAGCGCTCCACGGCCTCCCAGGGCTGCACGGGCCTTCGGAAGACAGCACCGGCATAGGCCACGCGCGGGGGTGGTTCGGTGAAGCGCCGGGCCAGCAGGCCCGCCAGGGACACAGTGAAATCCCAGCGCAGGGCCACCAGGTCGTCCCCGTCGAAAAAGCGCAGAGAGCCCTCCGGGATGGCTTCGCGCAGCACCAGGGAAGGGTGCAGCTCGCGGTAGCCGTGGGTTTCCAGCAGGCCCATGAGGGCGCCCTCCCAGCGTCGCAGCCGGGCCGCAGAGTCGAAGAGCAGGTCGGGGAAGTGGGGCGTGCGGACGGGCATCAGGCGGTTCCTCCCGAGCGTTCCGCATGGCGGCTGTGCAGCACCTCCACCACCTCCTGCAGACAGGCGCCGCGCTCGATGAGCAGCAGCTCCAGGTGAAAGAGGAGGTCCGCCGCTTCGCCGAGGAAGGCCTCGCGATCTTCGTTCTTGGCGGCCAGGATCACTTCGCCTGCCTCCTCCACCACTTTCTTGGCGATGCGATCCACGCCCTGGGCGAAGAGTTTCTGGGTGTAGCTGCCCGCCAGATCGGCCTGTGCTTTGCGGGATTGCAGCAGTGTCTCCAGCTGATCCAGCCAGGGCAGGGTGGCAGGCATCTGCTCACCATCGAAGCAGGTCAAGGTCCCCCGATGGCAGCTGGGGCCCTCGGCGTCGGCCAGGATGAGCAGCGCATCCGCGTCGCAGTCCGGCCGGATCTGGACGAGCTTCAGGCGGTGGCCGGAGGTTTCGCCCTTGGTCCACAGGGCCTGGCGCGAGCGGCTCCAGAAGGTGACGTAGCCGGTGTCCAGCGTGATCTGCAAAGACTCTCGGTTGAGCCAGGCCATCATGCGCACCGCGCCGGCGCGGTCCTGCACGATGCCGGGGATGAGGCCGTCGGGGCCGAAGCGGAGGGCGTTGATATCCATGTCAGATCCGTACGGAAAGGTCGTTGTGGGCCAGGTAGGCCTTGAGCTGGGAGATGGACAGGATGCCTTCATGGAAGAGGGTGGCGGCCAGCACCGCATCGGCGCCGTGCTCCAGGGCTTCCAGGAAGTGGATCTCCCGGCCCGCGCCGCCGGAAGCGATGAGGGGGATGGGCAGCTTGGAAGCGAGGTCGAGCAGCGGGATGTCGAAGCCCTCGCCCGTGCCGTCGCGATCCATGGACGTAAGCAAAATCTCCCCGGCACCGAGCTCGCTCAGCTCCCACAGCCAATCCTGGGCCGAGCGCTCCGTGGGCTCTGTGCCGCCCTTCAGGTAGACCCGCCAGCCCAGAGCCGCATCGCGCTTCACATCCACCGCCGCCACCACGCACTGGCGGCCGAAGGCCTCGGCCAGTTCGCGCACCAGGGCGGGGCGCAGCGCGGCCGCGGTGTTCACGGCCACCTTGTCGGCACCGGCACGCAGCAGACTGCGGGCATCCTCCACGTGGGAGACGCCGCCACCCACCGTGAAGGGAATGCTGAGTTCGTGGGCCACCTCGCGCACCCAGGCTTCGCGGGTGCCGCGGTTCTCGATGGAGGCGGCGATGTCCAGGAACACCAGTTCATCCGCGCCCTCGGCATCGTAGCGGCGGGCCAACTGCACAGGGTTGCCCAGATCGCGGAGATCCTTGAACTGCACGCCCTTCACGACGCGGCCCTGCTTCACATCCAGGCAGGGGATGATGCGCTTGGCAGGCATCAGGACACTCCTTCCAGCGCCGCGCGCGTGCGCGGATCATCCAGGGGGATGAAGCCTTCCATGAGGGCCTTGCCGCTGATGGCGCCCACCACGCCGGGGAGGAGGGCCAGGGGCTTGAGATCCGCCAGAGCCTTCACGCCGCCAGAGGCCTGCACCTGGAAACCCTCGCGGGCCACCCAGGCGGCGGCCTCGAGCCCAGGGCCTTCCAGCGTTCCGTCACGGCTGACGTCGGTGACCAGGGCGCGGTGGAAACCCAGACTGAGCAGGGCCTCGAAGACATCGGTCGACGCGCATTCGCTGGAGGCCTGCCAGCCGCGGGTGACGATGCGATCCCCCTTCAAATCCAGGGCGGCGATGAGGTGGCTGCCGGGCAGTCCGCGCAGGGCGGAAGGCTGCTCCACGGCGAGGGTGCCCACCACGGCATCGAAACCCAGGGCCAGCACCTCCTCAATGGCCATGCGGTCGCGCAACCCACCGCCCACCTGGAAGCGGACCTGGGGAAAGCGCGCTGGGAACTCCGTGAAGCGGCCTTGGCGCGGGCGGCCGAAGGCGCCATCCAGATCCACCAGGTGGATGCGGCGGGCCCCAGCCTCGACGAGGCTGGCGATCCAGGCTTCGGGATCGAGATCGTAGAAGGTCGCCTGGCTGGGATCGCCGTGGCGCAGCCGCACGAGGCGGCCCTGCATGAGGTCGAGGCTGGGGATCAGTTGCACGGTACCTCCGGTGCGGGCGCCGCCACGCCCATCCAGGCGAGCGTGGACTTCAGCATGGACAGGCCCGCCTCGCCCGATTTCTCCGGGTGCGCCTGGAAGCCCAGCACCAGCCCCCGGGCCTGGATGGCCGCGAAGGGCCGCCCGTGCTCGGCGATACAGATTGTTTCCACGGTGGGTTCCAGCGCGTAGCTGTGGACGAAGTAGAGCCAGGCACGGTCGAGATCCGGCAGCGCGGGATGCATGTGGTGTTCGCTCACCTGGCTCCAGCCCATGTGGGGCACCTTCACGCCGGGGCCCAGGCGGCGCACGAGGCCTGGAATGAGGCCGAGCCCCGAGGCGCGGGGCGCTTCTTCGCTGCCTTCGGCCAGCAGTTGAAGGCCCAGGCAGATGCCCAGCAGGGGCCGGCCCTCGGCCACGAGGGTGGGCAGCAGGCGCCACCAGCCGCGGTCGCGGAGGGAGCGCTGCGCCGCTTCAAAGTGGCCCACGCCCGGCAGGATGATGGGGCCGCCGGGCGCAATGCCATCCGGTGTGGCGGCCCGCTGGTAGGGCAGGCCCAGGCGATCCAGGGCGCCCTCCAGTGAGGCCAGGTTGCCGGCGTCGTAGTCGATCAGGGTGATGACGTCAGTCTCGCTCATGCGGAGAGGGTTCCCTTGGTGGAGGGCAGCTCGCTGCCTTCGATGCGCGTGGCCTGGCGCAGGGCCTTGGCCAGGGCCTTGAACAGGGCCTCGACCTTGTGATGGGTGTTCACGCCGCGCAGCAGATCGGCGTGGATGGCGAGGCCACCGCGCATGGCCAGGGCCACGAAGAATTCCCGGACCATCTCCACCTGGAACCCATCGCCGAGAATGATGGGGGGAAGGTCGGCGTGGAATTCGCACCAGGGACGGCCGGAGAGATCCACCACCACCCGGGCGAGGGCCTCGTCCAGCGGCACGTAGGCGTGGGCGAAGCGCACCAGGCCGCGACGTTCGCCCAGGGCCTGCTTCAGCGCGTCGCCCAGGCAGAGGCCCACATCCTCCACCAGGTGGTGGCTGTCCACGGGCAGATCGCCCGTGGCCTCTACGTCGAGCGCGAAGCCGCCGTGCCGGGCCAATTGCATGAGCATGTGATCGAAGTAGCCCAGGCCCGTGTGAATGCGGGCTTCGCCCCCATCGGGGCCCCCATCAAGACCTAGGCTGAGCTTCACCTCGGTTTCCGCGGTGGCGCGCTGAATGGTGGCGGTCCTCATGGCAGCTCCTGAGTCAACACGGGCAGGCATTCGCGAAGCCCGGCGAAGGAAAGGTCCTGGGGCGCGGCGAAGTGGGCGCGGTCGGGACCGATGGCCGCGAAGCGCCACCGCAGTTCGGGACGCAGCGCCGCAGCAGCTCGGAGGCACCGGGCGTCATCGATGGTGTCGCCGGCGAAAACGATATCCTCGGCGCGGAAGGCATCGGCCAGTTGCAGCAGGCCCGCCGGTTCCGGTTTGCGCAGGTGGGGAGCGGCGTCGCAGACCGCGGGCAACTTGAAGCCGAGCACCTGCCAGGCCAATTCCAGCTCGTCGGGAGGACGGCCCGTCAGCACGGCCAGATCCCAGCCGGTGCTGCGGAGCTCCGTCAGCGTCACCGTGGGCCGCTCACTGTGGATGGTGTCCGCGTAATGCTTCTGCACCACCCCCTGGGCGATGGGCTCGAGCGCCTGCATGCGCGGCTCGAGCTCGGGAAAGCCGCGGCCTCTGGCGCTTTCCAGCAGGGGCCGGAGATCCACATCCCCATGTCGTTCCGTCAGGGCCAGGGCCCCTGCCGTGAGTCGGAAATCATTGTTGAAGCCGCCTAGCCGCTTGAAGGCCTGGAAGGTGTCGTCGGACCAGGGCAGCGCCGGGCGCAGCTCCGCCAGGGCCCGAGCCACGGAATCCATGAAGCTGCGGCCCGCGTCGATGAGCACGCCGTCGATGTCCAGCACCAGCAGCCTGCGTCGAGGCCGGGGCGCTGGCGGGGGCAGGGTGGCGCCCAGGGCCGAAGCCGCATGGGCGGTGTCAGCTTCGGTGCCCACGGTGACACGCGCCGCGTCGGTGCCGGGCAGGCGGCGGGCCTTCAGGCCCGCGGCTTCAAGGGCTGAGGAGGGATCCGGTGAGATGTGCAGGAAGTTGCCCGCGCTGGGTGCAGCCTGATAGCTGGTCAGGGCCGTGGCGAAACGGTCGCGGCGCTCGGGCACGGCGCGCACGGCCGCCTCGAAATCCGCCGCGAAATCCAAAGCCACATCCAGCGCTTCAAGGCTGGCCGAAGGCAGGGAATAGGGCAGCTGCAGCGTGGCGAGTTTGGCCACCAGCGTGGGATCTCCCACCAGATAGCCGATGCGCCAGGCGGCGGAGGCGAGGGCCTTGCTGAAGGTGCGCAGCAGGAGCAGGTTGGGATAGCGGTCCACGGCCAGGCGGTGGGTGGCGGGGGCGAACTCCGCGTAGGCCTCGTCCAGCACCACCAGGGGTGGGTTGGGCCGCGCGGCGATGGCCGCCAGCAGGGGCTCCAGTTCTTCGGGCGAAAGCCAGGCGCCGGTGGGATTGTTCGGCAGCGTCAGCCAGATCTGTCGGCAATCCAGGGCTGCGAACCAGGGCTCCAGGGGAAAGCCCGTGCCCTGGGGCACCAGGCGCACGCGCCCGCCGTGGCGCCGCACCAACATGGGGTAGAGGCTGAAGCCGGGCTCGGGGATGGCCACGGTGTCTCCCGCGCTCAGCCCGGCCATGGCCACCAGATCCAGCAGCGCCCCAGAAGACGGACCCAGCAGCAGGCCACCTTCGGGTACCCCCAGGCGTCGGCCCAGCCTTTCCGTGAGCTCGGCCTGACGCTCGGGATACTGGTGGAAGGGCAGGTCGCGGAGCCGCGCCAGCAGAGCCTCCTTGGCTTCCCGGGGCCAGTCCTGGGCCGGTTCGTTCATGTGCAGGCGTACGCCGCCGGAGGGCTCGGGAGGCCGCTGGTAGGCGGGCAGGTCGGACAGGTCAGGGCGAAGCAGCGACATGGATGGACTCGACATGAGGGTAGGAGGAAACCAGGCTTCCTGGGGAGAGAAGCGAAGCGGAACGCCGGTGCAACGGGCGTTCCCTAGAGATGATGGTGGCCGCGAAGGGCGGCGCTGCGGCCGTGGTGGGTGAGGCCTTCGGCTTCGGCCAGGCGTTTCACCCAGGGGGCCATGGCCGCGGCGTCCGCGGGTGCCAGGCGGAGGAGGCTCTGTCGCTTCAGGAAGGTGGCCACGCCCAGGGGGCTGGCGTAGCGGGCGCTGCGATCCGTGGGCAGCACGTGGTTGGGGCCCGCGCCATAGTCGCCGAAGGCCTCGGCGCTGGCACTGCCGATGAACAGGGCGCCTGCGGTGGTGAGGTGGGGCAGCCAGGCGTCCGCATCTGCAACGCAAAGCTCCAGGTGCTCCGGGGCCCAGGTTTGGGCGAGGGCGATGGTCAGTTCGCGGTTGGCGCAAACGAGGCGCCCATGGTTGGCCAGGCTCTGTTCGAGGATGGCTCGGCGGGGTGAAGCGTCGGTGCGGGTTTGCAGCTCTGCGGCCACGGCTTCGAGCAGGGCCCGGTCTTCGCTCACCAGGACGGCGGCGGCATCGGGATCGTGCTCGGCCTGGGCCATGAGATCCTCGGCCAGCCAGGTGGGGTCGGCGCTGCCATCGGCGATCACCAGCAGCTCCGTGGGCCCAGCCAGAGAATCGATCCCGCAGGTGCCGATGAGCTGGCGCTTGGCTTCGGCCACAAAGCGGTTGCCGGGCCCGGCGATGAGATCCACCGCGGGCTCGCCGTGGGCCAGCCAGCCGAGGGCCTGGGCGCCGCCGAACGGATACAGCTCGGTGAGGCCCAGTTCCGCGGCGCAGGCCAGCACCAGGGGATCCACGCCCCAGGCGCCAGGCAGGGTGGGCTGAGGTTTGGGCGGCGTGACGCCGACGATGCGTGCCACGCCACTCACCTGGGCAGGGATGACGGTCATGGCCAAGGTGGAAGGATAGAAGGCCCGTCCGCCGGGGATGTAGACCCCGGCCGTCTGCAAGGGGCACCAGCGCTCGCCCACCGTGCCGCCGCCGGGCAGGGGCAGCTCCAGATCCAGCAGGCTGCGGCGCTGGCCTTCGGCGAAGCGGCGCACGTTGGCAATGAGTTCCCGAAGGGCGGCCATGAGGTCGGGCTGAGTCTGGTCCAGGTGCAGGCGGGCAGCTTCCAGGGTCGACACGGGGAACCGCAGGGCCGAGGGCTCCAGCTGGACCCCATCCAGGCGCCCGGTCCAATCCCGGACCGCTGCCAACCCCCGGAGGCGCACGTCAGCCAGGATGGCCGACACGGCCTGCTGGGTATCCGCTTCCATCTCCTTGTTCCTGGCCAGGGAGGCCACCCATCCGGGCAGGTCCGCCCGGTCGATCAGGTCATGGATGGAGATGAAGTAACACCTGTGCACCTCGAAGGTGAAGGGACCAGACTGCCAGCATCATGCCGTGAACCGCAACCGCAAATCCTGAATCGTGCCCAAGGGCAATCGCGATCAGGCCGGTTGGGCGGCGATGCTGAGCTCAGAAGGCTGGAAGAAGAACCGCACGTTGGCGGGCTCGGCGTCCTCGGTCCACTCCCAGTGGCTGGGGTTGGCCAGGATGGCCTGGGCCAGGGCCACGTGCATGGCATGGCCAGCGGCGTGAGCCTCGACCAGACCCAGCAGCGGCGCGCCCAGCAGGGCCAGGTCGCCCACCAGGTCGAGCATTTTGTGGCGCACGGCTTCGTCTTCAAAGCGGAGGGATTCGTTCAGAGGGCCATCGGCACCGAAGACCACCGCGTTGTCCAGGCTGCCGCCGAGGGCCAGACCCCGGGCGCGCATCATGTCGATTTCCTGGGCCAGGCAGAAGGTGCGGGCGGCACCCAGCTCCCGGCGGTACTTCTCGGGGGTGAGGCTCAGCTCACGGCTCTGGCGGCCCAGGGCGGGAATGGGGAAATCGATGACGTAGCGGAGACGCAGGCCGTCGAAGGGCAGGGCGCGGATCCAGCGGTCACCGTTCCGCACTTCCACGGGCTGGGTGATCTTCATGAAGCGGCGGCGGCCTTCCAGCCCCTTCACGCCTGCCTGCAGGATGGCGTCCACCCAGGGGGCGGCGCTGCCATCGAGGATGGGCAGTTCCTCGGCATCCACTTCGATGCGGAGGTGCTCAACTTCCAGGCCGGTGAGGGCGGAAAGGAGATGCTCGATGGTCTGGAGGCGGACACCATCCTTCACCAGAGTGGTGGACAGTACCAGATCACCCGCGAGGTCGGCCTTGGCGGGGATTTCAGTTCCCGTGGGGGTGTGCACGAAGACCAAGCCTGAAGCCTTGGATACGGGCACCAGCCGGACCGTGCAGGGCCGGTTGCCGTGCAGACCGTGACCCGAGATGGTGATCTCGCGGCTCAGGGTCTGGGGCGTGGTGCTGCGGGGCATGGTGCATCCTCGCAGGTCTTCAAGCCATTTCTATGCCATATGATTATTCAAATTATTTCAAGATTTAAATATTAATGATTGGCAACATGCTGTGGCCGCTGTCACCACACACTGTGGTCAGTGGGGCCGGGAGCGCTCCCAATCCTCGGGGGTGGTGAGCTTCAGGTTGGAACTGGGACTGGGGATGAGTTTCACGGCCAGACTCAGGCGCTCCAGCAGGGCCACGTCGTCCGTGCCCGTAAAACCTGCTTCATGTGCCGATTGGAAAGCTTGAAGCCAGGTACCGAGGCGGGCGATCTGAGGCGTCTGGGCCCGGAAGAATTCCTCCCGCGGTTCGGTTCGCAGCACCCGGCCCAGGGAGTCTACCCGTTTGAGGGTGTCGGTGGAAGGTTCTCCGAGCAGAACACCGTCATAGCGATTGAGGGCTTCCAGGGCCTCCCAGAGCGGGGCGGCGGGGGGGAAGGGGCGCACGGCATCGTGGATCATCACGGGCGCCAGGGGAAGGTTGGGCAGGGTCCGCAGGGCCAGCCACACGGATTCCTGGCGGGTGTCTCCGCCGGGCACCACCGTACAGGGCACCTGGAAGGACCAGCTGCGCGCTTCTTCCAGGTGCGACTCGGGCACGGCCAGAGCGATGCCGGCGAGTTGCGGCATGCCGGGTGCCAAAAAGGCTTCAACTGTGACCTGGAGGAGGGGGCGGCCATCCCAGTCTCGAAACTGTTTGGGCAGTCCGCCACCCATGCGCAGCCCGCGTCCCCCGGCCGGAATCACCAGGAAGGGGCGCAGGGGGTCAGACGTGGTGAACGGGCTCTGCCCGGGCACCGCGTGGGGGGTTCCGGGGGGGACATCGCGATCAGAGCGAGTAGGTGGTCCCCCCCGGATCATGTCAGTGCTGGCGGGTGATGAAGGGTTCGACACCGCGGTCCTTCAGGAGTTTGGCGATCTGTTCGGCGGCCTGCTCGGCGTCTTGGCGGGTGGTGTAGCTGCCCACACGAACGCGCTTCACGGCCTGACCATTGCGAGCCACGGCACTTTGCAGAGACACCACGCCGAAGGTGTTTTCAAGTTCGCGTGTAAGTGCATCGATGTTTTTGGGATCCGAAAGCGAGGCCACCTGTACAACAAAGGGGTCGGCCTGGGAGGCAGCGGGATCGAGGGCGGTGGGAAGGCCCATGGCATCCACCGAACGCAGCCTGACACGGGAAGTGCCATGGCCGAGGATGCCCAGATCCTGGGCGCCCCGCTTGGAGAGATCAAGAATCCGCCCCTTGATGAACGGCCCTCGATCATTCACCCGGAGGACCGCACGCCGGTGGTTGTCGAGGTTCTCAACCTCCACGAAGCTGCCCAAGGGGAGGGTGCGATGGGCGCAGGTGTACTGCTCGGGGTCGAAAATTTCCCCGCTGGCAGTCGGTCGGCCAGCGAATCCATCATCATTGCCGCCGTACCAGCTGGCCATGCCCTCTTCCACATAGGCCTGGGCACCCAGGCTTGTGCCGCCACTGCGCGAGGTGTTCGTGGCGGGCGTGTAGGCCGGGGGGCGGGTGCAGTGGAGGGTGAAGCTGAGGATGACCAGACCGGCGACCCGGGGCGTGCTCCAGCGCATCAGGCGCAGGAAGCCGCCCTTGCCAGGCTCCACCGGGACTGGAGGGTCGAAGGCGATGTGGATCTCGTGGATCCACGACGCACAGGCCTGACTCCAATTGGTGGGGTGAAAGGGGGACAGCATCGGACTCCACAAAGATCAGTTGGTTCTATTAAATGAACCATCTCGTATACATATTAAGTATGAACGAGATTAGACCTTTTGTAAAGGAGCGGTCATGCGAATAGGCATATACCCTGTGGTTGTTCTATTTGCAAAAAGCTATTGACGGTCGGGAATCTGGGCAGCCCGGAAGGGTTTCGGACGGTTCCCCTCGGCCAGGAAGGGTGGGGGCAGCTTCTTGGCCGCGGCCCGGGCCGCGGCTTCGGAACCATAGGAGCCGAAGAAGATCTGGTAACAGGTGCGGCCATCCCGCATGACCATGGGGACCAGGAACAGGTCAGGGTCCTGGGTCTTGAGCAGGTCCGCGGCATGCTGGACGGTGTTGGTCTGGCAGGCGATCTCCAGCCGGAGGGTCCAGCGGCCCTGGATGGCCTTGCGCTGGGCGCTGCCCTGGGCCACCGCGCGCTTCATGTCACCTTGAACGATGGCCTGGAGGCGCTCTCCACGCGAGGGCGTGGCGGCTGGTTCCGGTTTAGGTGGTGGGGGCGTGGGCTTGGCAGGTGCTGGGGGGGCTGACTTGGCAGGTTCAGGTGCGGTCCGCTTGGTCTCCGGTTTGGACTCGGGCTTGGGCTCAGGCTTCGGTTCAGGCGTTTTCTCTGACTCAGGTGCGGGTTTGACCGTCTCCGGGTTTGGCGGAGCAGGGGAAGGCTGAACGGCGACGACAGGTTTGGGGCTGGGTTTGATCAGTGAGGCAGTTTCAGGGGCTTTGGGGATAGGAGCAGTGGACCGGTGCCGACGCAGCCAACTGATGCCGGCCCAGGAACCCACCGCCAAAGCCAGCAGGGCCGCCAGGATCAAGACCGCTTTGGAAGGTTTGGCCCCATCGGCCTCTGCCTTGGGCGGCTCCAGGGTTTCGGTGGTTCCCTCCGCCTCGTGGGAGATGGGCAGCGCTGGTTCGGCCGGGAGGAAGGGGTGGGCCCCGGGTTCGGGAGCGGGCGTGGGAGGGAAGGGGTCCTCCAGTTCGTCTTCTGGGCCCAACTGGTCCAGGGCCTCGGACAGGTGCTCCAGGTTGGTGGTGGGGTGCTGGCTGGCGTGGATCTCGGCGAAAAGGGAAGGCTGGGGCGCCGGAGCGGGATCGGGGAGAGCGGGGGTGGTTTGGGCTGGTTCTGGTGGATCCAGGGCCAGCTCCAGGGCCCGCCGGTCCAGGGGGGGGAGCTCGTGGAGCCGGGCCCAGCCCATTTCCCGGAGGAACAAGATGAAAGCTCCCAGCCGGAAGGGCTCCACCGCCGTTTCGCGGCTCAGCTCCATCAGGGTGCGGCTGCCATCCAGCATGGCGGGCAGCTTGGCCAGATCCGGCGGCAGGTTCAGTTCCTGGTGGCGGCGGCCCTCCAGAACCACCACCTGGTTGAGGGGGCCGAGTTCCTCCAGCACCCGCTCCCGGTCCACCAGGTTCAGCACCCCGGACAGCAGCATGGCGGCGGTGTCGAAAGGCAGGCGGACGGTGGTGGCATCGAGATCCTTCTCCTCGAAGACCGGCACTTGATCGGTATTGGCCATGCAGGCCCAAACCACTCGCTCCACCTGGGCACGGGCCACGTCCAGCAGGTCGCGCTGGGTGATGAAGCCCATTTCGATGAGGTTCTTGCCGATGGACATGGCCGGGTTGAGGCTGGCCATGGCGTAGTCCAGCTGGGCCTGGGTGATCTTTCCGCGCTCCACCAGCAGGTGGGTCAGGCGGTCCAGGGGGTGGGTGCTGGCGGCGAAGACGATATCGCCCGCCTCCATGAACACGGTCCGGTTGAGCTCCTGGCCCAGCCGCCACAGGCCTGTGGCGCGCGCCCGGTGCCGGGCGAAGAGATCCTTGAGGGCCGGAAGGCTCATGTGACCACCCATCGCTCGAGCTTGAGTTTGCCTACCTTCACCAACAGCGATTGTCCGGGCTGCAGGGCCAGACGCAGGGAGGCATCACCGACCTTCTGCCCATCCAGGCTCACGGCGCCCTGGCTGATGAGCCGGTCGGCCTCCTTGCGGCTGGCGGCCAGCCCACGGTCCACCAGCAGGCGGGACAGCTGGACCTCGCCCTCCGTGGCGGCGACCGCCACCTCGGGGGCCTGCTCCTGGCTGCGCTCCGAGAAGCGTTTGATCCAGCGTTCCTCGGCCTCCTGGCCGGCGGCCGGGCCGTGGAAATCAGCCACGATCTGGCGGGCCAGTGCCTTCTTGGCGTCCATGGGGTGGCCCTGTTTGAGGGCTTCGATGGCTGCGGGGAGCTTGTCTGTCAGCAGCAGATACCAGTCCCACATGAGGCTGTCGCTCACGCTCATGGCCTTGCCGAACTGGGTGTCTGGATCCTCCATGAAGCCGATGTAGTTGCCGAGCGACTTGGACATCTTCTCGACGCCGTCCAGGCCCAGCAGCAGCGGTACCGTGAGGACCACCTGGGGCTTCTGGCCCGAGGCCTCCTGGAGGATGCGGCCCTGCATGAGGTTGAACAGCTGGTCGTTGCCGCCCAGTTCCACGTCCGCCTGGAGGGCCACGGAATCATAGGCCTGCGTGAGGGGGTAGAGCAGTTCGTGCAGGGCGATGGGCTCGCGGGCTTCCATGCGCTTGGCGAAATCGTTGCGCTCCAGCATCTGGGCCACGGTGAACCGTGAGGCCAGGCGGATCCACCCTTCGCCCACCATGCTGCCCAGCCACTCGCTGTTGAAGCGGACCTTGGTCTTTTCTGGATCGAGAATCTTGAAGACCTGCGCCTTGTAGGTTTCGGCGTTGGCCAGCACCTCTTCCCGGGTGAGGGGCGGGCGAGTGGCCTTCTTGCCCGTGGGGTCGCCGATGAGGCCCGTGAAATCGCCGATGAGGAAGGTCACTTCATGGCCCAGCTTCTGGAACTGCGCCATTTTGCGGATGAGCACACCGTGGCCCAGATGCAGGTCCGGGGCCGTGGGATCAAAGCCCGCCTTGATCCGCAGGGGGCGGCCTTCCTTGAGCCTCGCTTCCAATTGCTCGATTTTGTGGCAGGTCACCGTGCCCTTCGTGAGCAGGGCCAGGGCATCAGATACGGATCCAGAAGCTGCAGTCATAACTGCATCTTGGCGGAAAAACCGCGCAGGCTCAATGCGGAAGGGCTAGCGAACGTCCAGTTCGAGCACGTGCCGGGGGCCGGTGTCTCCGGGCAGGCGGGCCCGGTCGAAGGTGACGCAGACGGCCCGGCCCTCCTTGGGACTCCAGCCCACTTCCACCCGACCGCCGTAGTTCTTGTTCATGCGCAGGCCGTGGTGCTCCATGAGCTCCGGCGTCAGTTCAGGCGTGGGGGCCAGGTCCTTCCGCCAGCCTTCAGCGGCCTCCAGGAAGGCTTTTTCAGTGGGCCAGGTCTTGGCCAGTTCCGGATTGGCGGTGTACAGGGCCTGACAGCCGGCCGGGGTTCGCAGCTGATTCACCACGGCCCGGAAGTCCTCCCATTCGGGCTTCATCTTGTCGATGGCGAAGCCCAGCACCTGCTTCTTGAAGCCTTCGGGATCCTTCTTGACCTTGTTGACGAAGAAGGCACCCGCCCCCACGCAGGTGACAACCGCGAGGAGGAAGGCCACCCCGCAGCCCATGGTGATCTTCACCCAGAGGGGCATGCCCGTCTTGACGGGAACGCCCTGACCGCCGTTATCCCAGGAAGAATCAGCCATGGCAGGCTCCTAGAGGAGGTTGCTCGCCAGCTCGGCCAGCTTGCTGCGCTCGCCCTTCTGCAGGGTGACGTGGCCGGAGATGTCGAGGTGCTTGAAGTGTTCGGCCAGGAAGCTGAGGCCGTTGGTGCTGGCATCCACATAGGGGTTGTCGATCTGGTGCGGATCGCCGGTGAAGATCACCTTGGTGCCTTCGCCCGCACGGGTGAGGATGGTCTTTACCTCGTGGGGCGTGAGGTTCTGGGCTTCGTCCACCACCAGATACTGCTTGGGGATGCTGCGGCCGCGGATGTAGGTGAGGGGCTCGACGCTGAGATACCCGGCCTCTTCCAGCTGGCCCGCGGTCATGGTGGTGCGCTTCCGGGCTTCGGTGTTGGCCCCCACGATGAACTCGAGGTTGTCGTAGATGGGCTGCATGTAGGGCCGCAATTTTTCGCTGATGTCGCCCGGCAGGTAACCCAGGTCGCGGCCCATGGGCATGACGGGACGGCTCACCAGGATCTTGTCGTAGGATTCGTCATCCACCACCTGCTGCAGCCCGGCGGCGATGGCCAGCAGGGTCTTGCCGGTGCCCGCCTTGCCCAGGAGCGTGACCACCTGCACCGTGGGATCCAGCAGAAGTTCAAGCGCGAACTGCTGCTCACGGTTGCGGGGCTTGATGCCCCAGGGATAGGACTCCATGCGCCGCAGGGGGCGCAGCAGGCCCTCAGCAGCCATGAACCGGGCCAGGGCCGTGTGGCTGGGATTGGTCTGGTCCACCAGGGTCAGATACTGGTTGGGGAAGAGGGACAGTTCCGCGTCCGGCTTCAGGCCGCCGTCGTAGAGCAGGTCGATCTTGGTGGGCTCCACCTCCCAGGTCTTGTGGCCGGTGTAGAGCTCATCCATCTCCACGCGGTCGGTGGTGTAGTCCTCGGCCTGGACGCCGATGGCATCGGCCTTGATGCGGAGGTTCGTGTCCTTGGAGACCAGGACCACGCGGTCCTTGCAGGTGTGCAGCAGCTCCCGGGCGCAGGCCAGAATCTGGTTGTCGGCCTTGTGCTTGTCCGCGGACAGGATGCCGATGTCGAGGTTGTGGGCGGCCACGTCCACCTTGAGCGTGCCACCGCCGCCCAGGGGGACGCCCCGGCTGAGGCTGCCGGTGGCGCGCAGCTTGTCCAGCAGGCGGGAGACCGTGCGCGCGTTGCGGCCAACCTCGGTCTGATCCTTTTTGAAATGGTCGACTTCCTCGATCACCACGATGGGCAGCACCACATCGTGTTCCTGGAAGTGGAGGATGGAATTCGGATCGTGCAGGAGGACGTTCGTATCCAGGACGAAGACTTTCTTGCTGGATGGTGGGACCAAATCAAACCTCCAGGGATGGAGGCACCCTACCACCAAGCGCGCCCCCTTGCACGGCTAGGCTTGAGCACCCGGTGGTGGGAAGATGGCTCCCCGTCAGGAGATCATCCAATGAGGATCCTTCCCATGGTCATCGCCCTTGGAACCGCCCTTTCGGCCCAGACGCCCCTGAGCTACCCCGTCACCCGCAAAGCCGATGTGGTGGAAGACTTCTTCGGCACCAAGGTGGCCGATCCCTACCGCTGGCTGGAGGACGACAACAGCGCGGAGACCAAGGCCTGGGTGGAGGCCCAGAACAAGGTCACCTTCGGCTATCTGGAGCAGATTCCAGGCCGGGCCAAAATCCAGGCGAGGCTCACGAAGCTCTGGGATTTTGAAAAATTCAGCGCCCCTTTCAAGCGCGGCAAGCGCTATTTCTATTCCTACAACACCGGCCTGCAGAACCAATCCGTGCTCTTCGTCAGCGACGATCCCAAGGCCAAGGGGCGCGTGCTGCTGGATCCCAACACTTTGAGCCAGGACGGCACCGTGGCCCTCAGCGGGATCAGCCTCACGCTGGATGGCCGCCTCATGGCCTATTCCGTGTCCGTGGCGGGCTCCGACTGGCAGACCTGGAAAGTTCACGACGTGGCCACCGGCCAGGATCTGCCCGATGAAATCCGCTGGTCCAAGGCCAGCGGCGCCTCCTGGCTGAAGGATGGCAGCGGCTTCTTCTACAGCCGCTACGAGGCCCCCAAGGAGGGCGGGGCGCTGACCGGCGTGAACAACAACCACCAGCTCTGCTTCCACCGACTGGGCACGCCTCAGAGTGCGGATGAACTGGTCTACCAGAGGACTGATCAGCCTGAGTGGTACCTGGGCGGCAGTGTCACCGACGATGGCCGCTGGCTGGTGATCTCCTGCGGCAAGGGCACCAATCCGGAAAGCAGCCTCTTCCTCAAGGACCTGAGCCAGCCCGGCGCTGCTGTGGAACCCCTCCTCGACAAGATGGACGCGGCCTACGGCATCGTCGACAATGAGGGCGACCTGTTCTACGTCAGCACGAACCAGGGCGCGCCCCGCAACCGCCTGGTGGCCATCCGCCGTGGCCAGACCGAGCCTTCCCAGTGGAAGGAGATCATCCCCCAGGCCAAGGGCAAGGATGTGCTGGAGTCGGTCTCCCTGGTGGGAGGCCGCTTCATCGCCACCTGGATGCGCGATGCCCACTCCGCTGTCGAGTTCTACGATCTGAAGGGTCGGAAGACAGGCGACCTCGCCTTGCCCGCCCTGGGCACAGCAGGCGGCTTTGGCGGGCGCCGCGAGGATACGGAAACCTTCTACACCTTCGGCAGCTTCGCCTATCCGGGCACCATCTATCGCCTGGATTTGAAAACGGGGAAGAGCAGCGTCTTCCGCGAACCGAAAGTGGCTTTCAAACCCGCGGATTTCGAGGTGAAGCAGGTCTTCTACCCCAGCAAGGACGGCACGAAGATCCCCATGTTCCTTGTGCACAAGAAGGGCCTGAAGCTGGCCGGCCAGAATCCCACCTTGCTTTACGGGTACGGCGGCTTCAACGTCTCGCTGACGCCCTGGTTCTCCGTCTCCACCATGGTCTGGCTGGAGATGGGCGGCGTCTATGCCCTGGCCAATCTGCGGGGCGGCGGGGAGTACGGCCTGGAGTGGTACGACGCGGGCCGGAAGGAGAAGAAGCAGAACGTCTTCGACGATTTCATCTCGGCTGCCGAGTGGCTCATCGCGCAGAAAGTGACTTCCACCCCGAAGCTGGCCATCAACGGCGGCAGCAACGGCGGCTTGCTCATCGGCGCCTGCCTCACCCAGCGGCCCGATTTGTTTGGTGCGGCGGTGCCTGAAGTGGGTGTCATGGACATGCTGCGCTTCCACAAATTCACCCTGGGCTGGGGCTGGAAGAGTGATTACGGCAGCAGTGAAACGAAGGAGGATTTCGAGACTCTCATGAGGTATTCGCCCCTGCACACCATCAAACCCGGCGTGACGTATCCGCCCACCCTCGTCACCACGGGGGATCACGATGACCGTGTGGTGCCCGCCCACAGCCACAAGTTCACGGCCACCCTCCAGGCCGCCCAGGCGGGGCCCGCGCCCATCCTCACCCGCATCGAGACCAGCGCAGGCCATGGCGCGGGCAAGCCCACGGCCAAGCAGATCGCCGAACGGGCCGATGTGCTGGCCTTTTTGGTGAAGCACCTGGGCCTGAAACCCTGAGGGCCGAAGCGGGAAAACCTTGGCAGCCTAGTCTAACGAGGTATCCTGGGGAACCGCTGTCCTCAGGAGGAACCTTCATGCCTTTCCCCTTGCCCCGCCTCTGTCTCACGGCCCTGGCCGCCACCGTTCTCAGCGCACAGACGCCCATCCCCTATCCCGCCACCCGCAAAGCCGATGTGGTCGACGACTACTTCGGCACCAAGGTGGCCGACCCCTACCGCTGGCTGGAGGATGATCACAGCGCTGAAACCAAGGCCTGGGTGGAAGCCCAGAACAAGGTGACCGAGGCCTACCTGTCAGGCATCCCCGAGCGGAAGATCATCGAGGCCCGCATCACCAAGCTGTGGAACTACGAGAAGTACGGCGCCCCCAGCAAGCATGGGAAGTTCTACATCTACTCCTACAACTCCGGGCTGCAGAACCAGGCCGTGATCTACCTGACCGAGCGCCTGGAGGAGAAGGGCCGGGTGTTCTTCGATCCCAATACCCTGAGCACAGATGGCACGGTGGCCCTGGGCGGCATGCGCTTCAGCGAGCAGGGCGAATACGTGGCCTACAACCTGTCCAAGGGCGGCTCCGACGTGAGCACCTGGAAGGTGCGCAACGTGGCTACGGGTGTCGATTTGCCCGATGCGCTTCCCGCGGGTCGCCTGGCTGTGAACAGCTGGGCCAAGGATGCCAGCGGCTTCTACTACACGGACTATCCGAAAGTGGAGGCGGGCAAGGCCCTCACTGCCGTCTACAAAAATCAGAAGCTCTTCTTCCACAAGCTGGGCGATCCCGTCGAGAAGGATGTGGTGGTTTATGAACGCCCCGACCAGCCTGACTGGGGTTTTGGCGCAGGCATCACCGATGATGGGCGTTGGCTGATCATCTCCCAGAGCCAGGGCACCGAGCGCAAGAACCGGGTGTTCCTGAAGGACCTGAAGCAGCCGGGCAGCCCCGTGAAGCCCCTCTTCGACAAGTACGACGGTTCGTACCGCATCATCGGCAACGATGGCGACACCTTCTATGTCCACACGGATGCCGGCGCGCCGCGCCATCGCCTGGTGGCTGTGGATCTCAAACACCCCGAGCCCGCCGCCTGGAAGGATCTGATCCCCGAGGGCAAGGGCAGGGATGTCCTCTCCGCCGTGGATCTGTTCGGCAACACCTTCGCCGTGACCTGGAAGATCGACGCCCTGAACGTGGTGAAGCTCTACGACCTGAAAGGCAAGTTCCTGAAAGAGATCCAGCCCGAGGGCCTGGGCAACCTCAGCGGCTTCAGCGGCCGCCGCGAGGATACAGAAACCTTCTACACCTTCACCTCGTACAACCAGCCCCCGACCCTCTACCGTTACGACCTGAAGACCGGCACCAGCACCGTCTTCCGGCAGCCCAAGGTGGACATCCGGCCCGCTGACTACGAAGTGAAGGAAGTCTTCTACCCGAGCAAGGACGGCACCAAGGTGCCCCTGTTCCTGGCCTACAAGAAGGGCCTGAAGCTGGATGGCGCCAACCCCACGCTGCTCTATGCCTACGGCGGCTTCAACATTCCCCAGGCTCCTGGCTACTCACCCATCGCCCAGGTCTGGATGGAGATGGGCGGCGTGTATGCCGTGGCCTGCCTCCGGGGCGGCAGCGAGTACGGCAAGGACTGGTGGGAAGCCGGCAAGCGCGAAAAGAAGCAGAACGTCTTCGACGATTTCATCGCCGCGGGCGAGTGGCTCATCAAGGAGAAATACACCAGCACCCCCAAGCTGGCCATCCAGGGCGGCTCCAATGGCGGCCTGCTGGTGGGCGCCTGCATGACTCAGCGCCCTGATCTCTTCGGCGCCTGTCTGCCCGCCGTCGGTGTCATGGACATGCTCCGCTATCACAAGTTCACCATCGGCTGGATGTGGAAGAGCGACTACATGTCCAGCGACACCCCGGAAGGCTTCGCCAACCTGATCAAGTACTCGCCGCTGCACACCCTGAAGCCCGGCGTGAAGTATCCGCCCACCCTGGTGACCACCGGCGATCATGACGACCGCGTGGTGCCCGCTCACAGCCACAAGTTCATCGCCACCCTCCAGGCCGATCAGGCTGGACCGGCGCCCGTCCTCACCCGCATCGAGACCAACGCAGGCCATGGCGCCGGCAAGCCCACCGCCAAGCTCATCGCCGAGCGGGCCGACCTCTGGGCCTTCCTGGTGAAGAACCTGGGCATGAAACTGCCCGCCGGGTTCGGCCAGTAGTTGATTCCCAAGGCCTCCCAGGGCAAACTGGAGGGCCAGCGCCAACTTAGCTCAGCTGGTAGAGCAGCTGATTCGTAATCAGCAGGTCGCAGGTTCGAATCCTGTAGTTGGCTCCACACTTAGGCCCCTTTGCAGGGGCCTTTTTTTGGGGTTTGACGGAGTTTTGACGGAGGCCCACCAAGTGGGGGGGGGCAAAGGGTCGCGTTTGGAGCGCGACCCTTTGGGATTCCACCAGCTCCTATGCTTCCCTGGGCCGCCCGCCACGCTGCGTTGCCCAGGTGAGGCCTACAAGGGGGGGTCAAAGGGTCGCATTTTAAATGTGACCCTTTGGGATTCCAGCAGGTTCTGTGCTTCCCTATGGCCACCAGGCCGCCCCGCTGCGCCGCCCAGGTGAGGCCACGCCGGGGGTGCACCGGAGCCGGAAGCACGGCCTCCACCCTTGACCAGGTGCTGCGCGAGCAACGAACCCAGGAAGGGAGGCCTCCACCAGGTCGTGGGCTGCAGCGTGGCCACCAGGCCGCCCCGCTGCGCTGCCCAGGTGAGGACGGTGCAGGGGGGATCCGGGGCCATGGAGCGCGGCCTGCATCCTTGACCGGGTGGGACGTGAGCTGCGATCTGAGGTCCTGGCCTCAAAGTGTGGCTTTTGCTCATTTTTGAGCGGAAGTTCCGGAGCCGTCCTTCCAAAGATCCGGCAGCTTGGGTCCGGTTCTTCCCCGTGGACACCAGGCCGCCCCGCTGCGCTGCGCTGCCCAGGTGAGGCCGGGGGCCGTGGAGCACGGCGTGCACCCTTGGCCACCTGGATTTCAAATCCGCTTGGTGAGTGCCTGGTACCCGATGACAGCGCTAGGCCCTGAACTGATCTGGATATTTCTCAGAAAGGCGAACCATCACTGCTTGGTGCTCTGCCATTACTGTTTCGATCTTTCTTGCCACATCAATGGGTAGCCGGTAATGACCAGGCGTTTTCTCAGGTTCCCCTTGGGAACTGAGCTTCACGTACTGCGCCTTTAGGCTGCACATCAAGGCAATATCTGGGTCATCACTCAATGGCTGACGAATGTTGTCCGGTGGGTTTTTGGGCAGGTGATCCTTCCGGCGCGGAACGAAAAGAATTCGCTCCTCCTCAAATCCCGGGCGCTGAGGGGTGATGTCCACCAGGATGCCCGATGGTTTTTCCCAGACGGAGTGATATTCAGCCTCAAGAAGCAATCCCGGGATCTCCCATAGGTGCCACCCAAGCACGATCCGGCCACCCTTCTTCTTCACCATGGTGGCCACATTGGGAAAACACTCCGCCTGAACTGCCCAATCAGCCACTTGGACCAAAATGTATCGAGGGGTACCACTTAAAAATTTGCCCCCACAAAAGGCTTGAACGTACGGACGGCTGAGGTCTGGAGTGGCCAAAAAAGCTCCCTTCGTGGAGTTATGCCCTGATATTTTCGCAGACCTGGAGCCATTCTCCGGGGCATCATGCATTCCATACGGCCGTTCCCGGCCGACTCACCGTCAGGTAATCGAGGGCATCCAAGAGATATGGACGCGATCAAGCTTCTAGAAGAGCTCAACCAGGTCGATGAGCATCCAAAGCTTGAAGCGAAGCTCTGCAATGAAGTTGGAAGGTCCATTAAAGAGACGATCTCCGCCTTCTCCAACGAACCAGCCCTAGGGGGTGGGATGCTTCTGTTGGGTGTTGAGCGGGAGGCAACCGAAGACGGCAGCCCAAGCTATGTGGTTCGTGGAATCACCAATCCAGACAAGATTCAAACGGACTTGGCTTCAGCCTGCTCACAGGCCTTCAACGTCCCTCTCCGCCCACAGATTGAACCAGCTGTCATCGATGGCAAGGTCGTTCTGTGTGTTCATGTTCCAGAGGCCAATCGAGCAGAAAAACCGATCTACCTCAAAGCCCTTGGAATTTCGAAGGGAACATATCGGCGGATTGGGTCTGCCGACCAGGTGTGCAGTGATGAGGACCTTTCATTGCTTTTTGACGGCAGGGGAAGCGAAACCTTCGACGCATCACCGGTTCGTGGGGCCACTCTCGAAGATCTGGACCCAGAAGTAATCGAGGATTATCGAAAAATACGCCGTGAGCGTGGTGAGGATCCTGAGGTGCTGGGATGGTCAGATGAGGAGTTGCTGGATGCGCTTGGATGCGTGAAGGATTTTCAAGGTCAGCTGACTCCTACGGTGGCAGGAATCGTGCTGTTCGGGACCAAAAGGGCACTTAGAAAATGGTTCCCTATGATGAGAGTTGATTATTTGCGTGTGCACGGTAAGGAATGGGTTGAAGATCCTGAAAATCGATTCGAAAGCCTTGAGATCAGGGAACCCTTGTTCCGTCTTATCCAAAAAACCCAAGGCGTTATCGTTGAAAGTCTCCCCAAAGCCTTCTCCTTAAAGGAAGCTGATGCTCAACGAACCGACACACCCACGATACCGATTGCCGTGATTCGCGAAGCCGTTGTGAATGCATTGATTCACCGGAGTTACCGCGAATCTTCGCCAGTACAAGTTATTCGTTATTCCAATCGAATTGAAATAAGAAACCCAGGATATTCGATCAAATCTATTGATCGCCTAGGGGAACCAGGCTCATTGCCAAGGAATCCCCATATTGCCCAAATTCTTTTTGAAGCCCGCTTCGCAGAAAATAAAGGGAGCGGAATTCGAGTAATGCAGCGATTAATGGCTGGAGCAGGCCTTGGACCTCCTGCGTTTGAATCGGATCGTGAGAACAATTTCTTTTTATCAACTTTTTGGCTTCACAATTTGCTTGATGAACAAACAATTGCTTGGCTGGGCAACTTCAAATCCTTTGGATTATCCCCGGAAGAAACCCAGGCAATCATTCACGCTCGAGAATCCGGCGCAATCGACAATGCCACCTTCCGGACTATCGCCTTGCTCGACACATTGAGTGCCAGTAGTCGTTTGCGTAGGCTGCGAGACATCGGATTGCTGGCGTCTCAGGCAAAAGGTGCGGCCACCTACTATGTTCCGACGCAATTTCTGCTCGACCCAATCGCTTTTCCCCTCCGCCCCAAATCCATTCCCATTGGGGTCCAAGTCCCTCTCATGGACCTGACGGGGGGGAACCTGATCGAGGGTGAAGGCAAACCTCCAGAGTTAAACAATGAAAACAAAGAAATTGGACTCAAATCTCCAGACCTCCCCACCAAACCTCCAGAGTTGACCTTTGAATCACCAGAGTCCCCCAGGCAGTGGCCATTCCAGCATCTGGGGCTGTCTCTGGAGGCCTCGATTGAAGCTAGGCGGCTCCTGGACCTTCATCGTCCAGGGAAGTACCAAGCAAAACAAAAGGTAACTCAGTTCATTTATGAGCTTTGCCTTGTTCAACCCTTAACCGCAGATCAGATCGCGACATTGCTTCGTAGGGCAAAGGACTACGTGCTCAAGGATTACCTCACCCCAATGGTTGAGAAGGGAAAACTGGCCTACACGCTGAGCGCCACACCGAACCACCCACGCCAAGCATACAAATCAGTCTCTAGATCGGGCAAAGAGACCCCATGGCCTAGCACTGGGCCTGAGTGAGGCCGCGCCGGGGGCCGTGGAGCACGGCGTGCACCCTTGGCCATGCGGATGTGAGCACCGATCGTCGGGCGAAATGCCGGGCTGGTGCCCCACCCTCGGATTTCCAGCGAAAAAGGTGAAATCCTTGTTTGGCGAATGGCCTGTTTCACTTTCGCATTTGATTTGCCGGATTTTCCCCGCAATCTCACCCCAGAAGTACCCCTAGCTCAAAGCTAGGGTGGTCAGGGTTCGACTTCATGTCGAGCCCTGAATTTATTCATAAGCTGATTCATAACTAGATCATCAGCAGGAACACCCTGTTGTCCCAAGCCAAAGGTGCGAACGCTCCCTTCACACCTTTGCAAGGGTCGGATTTGAATTCCGACCCTTGCTTGGGCAGCAGCATCCACGAACCGTATTACTTAGCCAACGCCTTTAAATTCAATATGTTATTTGATGATCAAAGCGAAGATTCAGGGGCACCATCCGTTGTGTTCTCTCAATGATTCCTTACATATTGAGAATGGTTTTGATTGAATGCCTACACATTGCCCATGGCGATTACGAAACGGTGTTTCAAATCCCTACGCACTGATAGGCCTTGGGTCGGAATTACCCGCGAGGCATAGGTGCTGGAAGGACCCGTGAACGCCTCGCCGGGGAGGGTGCCATCCCCAAACCATGCAAGGGTTGCACCTTGACGCACCGCGTGATCTGAGCTGGTTAGACGCGGCGCGATTTGTAATCTTGGGTGACCTGATATCGATTCCTTCTGAAACACTACTAAGGGTAAAAGATAGATCCAGCATCAGTCTCGATGTGTACGGGTTGGGTTGCCACTTTTGATCCCGGACATGCCGGTCTTGATGGCAATGCGTTTCTGGGCCTCGGCAACCCCTCGCATATCCACCTGCAGGTAGCCCTCTGTCGTCCTTATATCCTTGTGCCCTAAGGCGTTCTTGATGGTGTGAAGTGGTACTCCCTCATCGGCCAACCAGGTGGCATAGGTCGCACGCAGCCTGTGAGCTGTGAACCTGGGGATACCAATTGCCTTGCAGGCGGCATCGATGATCCGTTGCACTCTCGAGAGGCTGACGGGTGTACCGGCCAATCCAGGCACCATCCATCCGAGTGGCTTGGCGATGCGCTGCAGTTCTGCCAGCAACCATTCGGGAACCGGCCGTGCCCACGCCTCCCCGCCCTTGGTATCCCCAGGGGTGTATGTCCTGCGCTCGATATCTAGCCACTCCCAACGCGCCTGGCGCGCCTCACTTCCCCGCAATCCCAGGCCAATCTCAAGACGTAGAACTAGGCCCAGACTTGGTTCGTGTTCCGTGAGAGCGTCCACTTCCGCCAGCCAAACAGAAACCTTCTCCTTGGGAAGCAGAGGTTTCCTGACCCTTTTGACCTTCAATTCCGCCACATCGAAGGGCATCGCACGAATCATCTTGCGGCGGATTGCCCAATGACAAATCAGGCGAAGGTAGGTCAGCCACTGATTTGCGCTCGATGCGGCGTGCGTCTCCATGAAGATGCGTCGGGCATCCTCAACCTGGGCTGTGGTGAGCTGGGTCAGCCGGAGGTCAGCCAGGTGGTTGAGGTGTTTCCTTCCAAAGGTCTCGATGTTCTCGATGTGACTTCGGCTCTTGGCCAGGGCATTGGCTCGGATCCAAAGGTCCACGGCCTGGTGTAATCGTGGTTCTGGTTCTTCGCCTCTCGCACGCAATTTCGCTGCATCGTAGGCGTCCAATGCAACTTGCTCTGCCCTGGCCCTATTCTTCAATGGTTCCCGCGTCGTGCGCAGCTTCCGCTCGTTCCCGAGCTGGTAACGAAAATGCCAACGGCCACCACGCGGAATCATTGTCACAGGCCCACAGCGATAGCTTTTGGGCACTTGGGGAAGGCGCACCGGTTCGTTCATCTGCTAACCCTGGAATGAACCCAAAGTGAGCAGCACAGGAATAATGTCCCCTGAGACGCCTGATATCTGTGCTCGACCCAGCAGCACGTTGTTCGTGCCGGCGGCCGGCGCGGCGGTGATGGCTTGGCCGCTCGCATCTGATACGAGGAAATCACCACGGGTGACAGTTCCACCAAGTTTTACTTCAGCAATGCCCTCCTGCGCGACTTCAACGCTGTCACCAGAAACAACGCTGACCAATGGCATGGTGACGCCGATTATTTTGTCTGCAGCTGCGGCTGCCTGAACTACACCAAAATCACCGGCACCTGGCTTGACGATACGGTAGGGAAGAATTGTTCCTTCAGCTGTGAAGCATTTGACGATTTGAGGATTGCTCATGTAATGGCTCCTTTAAAACAGTGAGTTAGGCGAGGAAGGAACCCTCATTTCAAATGAGGGTCTAGTACCTGAATCGAGAATTCGAAAGTTCGGGGTCATGCGGCACCATGCCCCGATCGGCGCACCGGCCTTTTGTTTGGTAGGTATCACCTGAGCCCACTAAACCCAGGCCACCCCACCACCACTTCCAGAAAGATGGAGGATCCTTCTGTCCGCCAAGAACGTGCCATCCTTGTGCCCGCGGTGCGGTGTCACCGCGGCGGGAATTCTTGGAAACCCGTCAGGATGGACCCACGGCCCACACCCAAGGCGTCAAGTCGCCAGTCCCGCCAGGGTTCCCATTATTGTCTGCGGCCTTACCTCCGAAACCCTTGTCTGGCCAGGTTTCCGGGCTGATGCCCAAGGAAACGATGGCTCCTCCAATGCGCAGGCGTCCATAGCCGACTGGAACTGGATTGCCCTGGCCTGTGGTGAGGTGCGGGCCGCTGAAAGCATAAGTGGGCGTGTCGTCAGGTCCCTTATCTCCGGCTTGGGTGTTCAGATCTTGCGGCGAACTGAGCATCTGCGCTGCCCCACCCATGACCATGGCCAAGCCCAGGCTGCCCACAGCGCTGGCCATTCCTGCGGAAGCACCCCACCCGGCCAGAGAGAAAGCCCCCGTGCCCGCACTGAGGTACACCAGGGCGGCACCCAGCACCAACGTGGTGAGCCCGTCCTTGGCGCCCGCCACCACAGGTACAATCTGAATCAATTCTTCGCCCATGGGTGCCTCGAGCAATTGTTCACCACGGGCCTCACCACCTACGATGATCTGGTACCCGGGTTCTGAATGTTTCTGCAGGTGTTCCTTGAACCCCCGTACCATCGAACACAGGGCGCGGACCGCCTCAGCCGGTGTGGCCACATTCAGGCGGAATTCCTTTCCAAATTTGGAACGCAGGGCACCATAGAGTCGGATGCGCTTCATCGTTACATTGTTCATTGAATGCCTCTACTCTGTTAGAAAATCCAATTACCAAGATTTCGCCTTTTGGATCATTGTTTTAAGCCCCTCTCGAAAATATTTTTCAAAATTATCAATAAAGGCCTTTTCAACCGTCGCCTTGAAGTTCAGGAGCTTGTTGTAGCGAGCCCGCTTCGGCGTGAACTTGAGGATCTGGCTGACCTTTTTCCCCTTCCGCCCGCTGCGTGTGAAGACGCCTAAGGGGGTCTTGGTTTGAGTGCTGTACAGAACGAAGAATTCCTTCAATGGTTTCCCAGAAGCTATGGCCCGTCCCATGCTCCGGTTCGTCCGGTTCATTTGAAAACCGGCCTCACTGTGAGCTTGGAGGCCTGACAAGATCTGCACGTAACGAGCGCCACCACCGCGCAGGTTGCCGTACTGATCCAGGGGTGCATCATCGCCGGGTTGGATCTGCCAGCCTGGCGGAAGGATGCCCTTTGCTCGCAATAGGTTTTCAGATTTCTTGTTTGCGCGATATCCACCCATGATAAGTGCTTTTAGATATTTTGAAGGTGGAACACCCTTGTCTTTATCGTCCATCACAAAAACCAAGGCCTCATCGCGCCCTTTCTGGCCTGTCCCCTCCAAATAGAGCCAAGCTAAATGTTAAGGTCCACTCCAAAGGAGTCGGATCCAATGAGGACAAGCAAGTTCACCGAGGAGCAGATCGTGGGGCTTCTCAGAGAGGCGGAGAAGGGGGAGCAGACGGTCGATGCCCTCTGCCGGGCCCGTGGGATCACGGCGCAGACCTTCTATCGATGGCGAAAGAAGTATGGCGGAGTCGAGGTTTCCGATGTCCGGCACATGCGGCAGCTTGAGAAGGAGAACGCCCAGCTCAAGCGCCTTCTGGCAGAACGGGAGCTGGATATCGCAGCCCTGAAAACGGTTCTCCGAAAAAAATGAGTGGCGCGTCGCAGCGAAAGGAGGGGGCGGCATACCTGACGGCCACCGGCTTCTCCCAGCGGCGCGCTGCCCGGGCCATGGGCCTGAGCCGTTCCTATGTCCGGTATTCACGCCGGGTGAAACTGGATGGGCTGGACGAGCGGATCGTCCAGCTTGCCCATGCCAACCCCCGCTATGGCCACCGGCGCGTCTGGGCCCTCCTGAGGCGGCTCCAGCTCCGGGTGAACCTGAAACGGGTCCACCGGGTTTTCAAAGCCCATGGCCTCCAGGTCCGGCGGCGTCCCAAAAAGCACCTCCGGACCGGCCAGCATGTGCCGATGAAATCCGGGTATCCCAACCAGGTCTGGTCCTACGACTTCGTCCACGACAGCTGCCTGAACGGCGAGGTCGTGAAGTGCCTGACGCTCACCGACGAGTTTACGAAGGAGGCGTTGGTCATCGAAGTGGCCTCCTCCTTCAAGGCCGAGGAGGTCATGCAGGTCCTCAAACGCTTGTTCCAGACCCGGGGATGGCCCGCATTCCTGCGCAGTGACAACGGCCCCGAGTTCATCGCCCATGACCTCCAGGTCTGGCTGATGGCCACCGGTGCCCAGACCTTCTACATCCCCCCGGGCTCGCCCTGGGCCAACGGCGTGGCCGAGAGCTTCAACAGCAAGTTCCGGGACGAATGCCTGAACATGGAGGCCTTCTCCAGCCTGGCTGAGGCCAAGGTCATCGTCGAAGCCTGGCGCCGTCGCTACAACGAGGAGCGCCCGCACAGCAGCCTGGGCTACCTCACCCCAACCGAGTTCCGCTGCACCATTGAACTGGCTCAGCTCGGTCTCCCTGCGACGGGGGCTCTGCCCCCGGACCCCCGGGATTTATCGCTTTGGGCACCCCCGGTGGAGGCCAACGCCCTGACAGAAAAGGCCAGGGCGTTTCCCCTGGCCAACACCGTCCGGTGCATCTCCGAAGCGCTCAAGTCGCTTCCCAGCGTTGCTCTACCCTCTCCGGAGATGGAAGCCAAGCTACCATCTCCTGGAAGCTCCTGGCCAACCGGCCATTAGCTCTCTCTTTTTCAACCCGACCTTCACATTTAGCCCGGACCTAAATCTGGGAACCGGCCATTTCTGCGCCGGAAGGAATTTTGAGGCCCTTTGTGTTAATGGGTTTGGTCGGTCTACCTTTGTATTGATCTCATTTTGAAATGCAATAGCGGCTTCTCTAGCAGCTTTGTTCAAGCCGATGTTCACCGCATATTTCAAGGCCGATTCCCGGATTAGTTTCAATTTGTCTATCAAGCCCTTGGTGTCGATACTCAGGTGAATCATGGCTCTCCCTTGTGTTCTAACGAGGGAAGAAAAATGGGTTGCGGCGAAAGCTGGCCATTCTCTCTGAACGTTGTGGGTCATTGTTTTGTGTCTGGCCGCCACCCGCACCCTTTATGGATCGGAAAGATGAACGATGCTCGGAGACGTTTTTTGAGGACGCCTCCAACACTTTCGCCCTCTCAAGATCACGATTGGCTTCCTGCCTCTCAAGAGAGAGAGAGAGGCCTAAGGGCGTAATTCCAAGTGCATGAGCTGCCTCGGATGCCGTGATGGGTTTGCCCTGTGCGGCTGATTTTCTCATCAGGTCTTCGATAGCATCAGCATAGTTTTTGGCAGCCTGTTTCTGTGTTTCACTGATTTGCATGGAATGACTCCTTTTGAAGGTGGCACAAGGGGCCACAACGGTTGTGACCCCTTGTGTGGATGATTCAGACGCCGTACTCGGATCGGACATCCGCGCCCAATCGCTTCATCTCCTCCGGATGAAGGATGAAGTTCTGATACCGGGAGGAAAACCACTGCGCGAAGCCATGCCCAGTTCCAGGCCCCTCTTCGAAGGCCCAGGCACGCAGGAGAGGTTGCAGGGTCTTCTGATCAACCTTGGAAAGTTCTTGCTGAACAATGGCCTCTCGGACCAATCGATTCAATTCTCTGATCCTCAGGCCAATCTGGTTCCTCCGGGTATCCATATCACGGCTGTTGCATTCCTCGTGGACCAAGAGCACTGCATCAATCTCGTTTTGAGTGGAGGCCAGATCGCGTTGAGCGTTCTCCAATTCGACTCGCGCCGGTTCTTCGCCCTTCCCCATCACCAGTGCCCGCCCGAAGGCTGCCTGGGCCTTGGCAATGCGCTCAGTCGCGGATACAACCCGCTCTTGGGCCTGGTCTATCGCCTTCTGAGCTTGTTCACCTGTCTGGTTCAGGATTCCAAGCTCACTCTGAGCCTGAGCCAATTCCTTTTGCAGTTCTTTGACATTCAATTTCATGGGTTCTCCAAAAATGGAAGGATTAAATCGCGTGAGAGACCGAAGAATTCAGAGGTAGTCAGGTCATAGCAGCCCCTCCCCAGGTAATGGGCTGATGGCTTGTAGTCGCATATCAGGGCCTTCCAATTCGAAGGGTGGCCATGCGCTTAGAAGACGGGAAGCAATTCGCCCGCGATAAAAAACGGCCAATTCCTCTGCGCTCAAATTGCTGGTCCAGCAAACCATTTCCTCGTTCCTGTACCGGCTATCGATGACCTCTGCGAGCACGGATCGCGAGAAGTCGTCGACCCCACGCACTCTTTCCGCTCCAAGATCGTCCAGCACAAGCAACCAGCACTCGGAAGCCTGTTTGACCCATTCACTCACGGCCTGAGCGTCAAGAACCATGCGTTTAAGATTCTCGGCCTGGTCGGGCCAACTCACCCACACAATGGACCGGCACACGTCGTAACGGATTCCGTCAATGACCTCGATCATCGACTTCAACCAAGCGGTTTCCGGACTGTCTTGATCAAGCACGTAGGCATTGATCTCCTGTGCAATGCGCTGGATAAGGGACCACGTCTTCCCGCATCCAACAGGCCCAATGAGGCCATAGCCTGATGATTCGCCTGGGAGGGAATGAATGGGTGTTTCCTCAAGGGCGCGCAATTCTCTCCGACTTAAGCCAGCTCTCTGGAGAAGTTCTCGAGTACGAGGGTGGTATTCGTGAATAGTCATGAGGCACCCACACGTTCAAGTTTCATGACCGGCATTCTCTGGACTTGAAGGCGGTGCGCTTCATCGGCGGCCATCACAGGCTGACGATTGGATGGAGGCCTGAGCACCGAAAGCGGAGCACGGGCCTTCTCCACGGTCTTTTCGACGCTCCCAGGCTTCAAGAAGTAGTCGAGGGTAGCCTTCCACCGCATCTCCCCTTCACCACGCATCCAGGAACCCTCTGGAGATCTTGCCGCGTAAATGCAGGCCTCTCGAAAAAGGTCGATCCAACCCTGGTCCCTCAATCGCTCCCGAAGGGCCTTCCTGCGTGGCGGAGTGACCTTGATCACCTCAGGCAGCCCTGCAGGGACACAAACCTCTCGCCAGATGGTTAGAACCTCATCTACGCATTCATCAGCCTCACAGCCTCCCCCTTTAGGGGGTGGGGGGGTGTGTTTTTCTTCTCTACTCTTCTTTTTCTTTTTCTCTTTCTCTTCTATATGGCATCCGCTAGCCGCCGCGAGCAGTTGCTTAGCATCTGCTACAAGGGGTGTGACCTTGTTGGATTTAGCAAGGCCTCCAGATCTCCCGGCAATCGCTTTGGCGGCCCTTATTTGGTCATGCTCTGTACGCTCTTCGTTCAGTCGCAGGTTGATGAGACGTCCATTCCCAGCATCCTTGAAGCACTTGCTTAGCATCTGCCAAGCATCCGTTAGCACTTGCTCGGGACACCCGCAAATGTCGGCCAACTCGACATGATCTGAGGGGATTGATCCTTCGACCCAGCATTCATCGAGCAATTCACGGTATAGCCCACGCTCGACATAATTCATCCGCTGGACGGTCCTCGAGGCCCGCCAATCCTGCCAGTAGAATTTGTAATAGGGCAGGGCCTTCATTCCTGCACCTTGCCGTTGCGATTGTCCCTCAGTTTCCGTGTGACGATTTCCTGCACCTGAGCCTTGCGGCGATTGCCATACCAGACCTTTTTGAGGTAGGCCGCGTTCACACCGATCTCGATCTCGATGGCCCTGAACACTGCCTGCATGGGCATCTGCGGGTAGGTGCGGCTGACCAGGTCGCAGCGCCATCGCAGCTCGTTATCGTTCAGGTAGATCTCTAGTATTTCCGCGAAGGTCTCCAACACCGTGCGGCGCAGGTTTTCGGATTCCTTGGGGTTGATCAAAGGCTGGGTTTGAGCCCTGTGAATGGTTTCACGAAGCCCGGGTACTGCTGCCAGGTCGGCAGACGATTCCCAGGTATTCCACTTCCGGCCGATCACGAGGCCAACTCTGGGGAAGGTAGATTTTCGATCCACTCACGAAGATCCTTCACCAGGTAGATGACGCTTGCCCCGTCCTTCCTGTAACGGGGGCCGGTGCGTCGTTTCCGGTGCTGGCGCAATGTTTCTACTGGGATACCGAGGATGTCTGATGCAAGGGCCTCTCGAACAGAGATAGGCTCAACTATGACTACCCGTGAAGGCGCAGCTTCCTCCTCGACCTTTGCAATGCTCATCGCCAGACTGTGAAAACCAACCAGAACCCCCATGTCTAACCCACTTTCCTGACCTGAAGACTTCGAAGCCATTCTTCGGCCGCTTCGGCAGGGATGACCAGGCGTCCCTTTGGACCGATTTTCAGCCCCCTCAAGCGTCCATCTGCAATCTGCCTATGAATCGTTTTGATGGATAGGGATGTGAGGGCCGCAAATTCTGCAACAGAATAGGCAATCCGCTGGACATAACGCATCGGGTTCCCCGGCGTAATCCCCGCCAAAAGTGGGACCGTCGGTTTAACCGACGATGCGCCTTGTTTGTTGGATGGATTCGTACCCAACCACTCCACCAGGTCCGATGCGAGAATGACGGTTCGCTTACCCACTGTGTGGGCCTTCAAGTGACCAGCGGCGATCTCTCGGAGAACACGTTGACGTGAGACACCTGCTAGAAGGCTGATAGTCCGGAGTGAAAGCATGGGTTGAAATTCCATTTACACCTTCCCCCTATTGAAGATGCCGACAGTCCTCATCCCGCTGATGTAGATGGCGACTACTGAGGCCCTTAGGCGCCCCCCCAAGGACCTTGCCTGTTTTCCCGGCTTGGTCTTCCACCTTCTTCAAGGCGTTAACCACATCCTGGATGCCGTCTGCAGTGAGCTTTACACTAAGGACATCAGCCATTCCATCGCCCTTTCTTTTTTACCTATAATGTTGAGAAAATGCGATGCAGCACCTTCCAAACCAAGGCTGATGACCTTCCAACGATAGATTTCACGCCTCACGATATCTGTATGAACGTGATGAACAGGACCGGTAATATTTTCTAACCGACCTTCCGGAGACCACCAAACCTTGCATTTAGGGGCAAGGATTGAAATATGGTGATTGGAGCGAATCAACCTACCTAACTGAGCCTCTCCAAACTTGTCCACATCGGATTTCGGTAATGGAGCAGCCTGCCCTTCTGTTCCTGCTTTGGTGCCGTAAGCGGAAACCAGGATCCTAAGCAGAACCGGCGAGGAAGTTATACATTCAGCTCCTCCTCCTGCGTTGTAGACAAAGATTCGATCAGCATCGGTAAGGTGACGAAGGAACTCCTCTGCGTCGAGCATGTCCCCTTCAAAACTCACTCCGCTTCGGAAGGATTCACGTACCGCCGCATGTGCAAAACGATATAAAGCCAACTTTTGATTCCTCGCCTCTCGCTGTTTGGCGACAAGTCGCGCAGCCGTATCTTCTTTGGCTTTTTCCTCATCTCGAGTCTTCTTGTCTATTGATACGATTTTAATGGTCTGATCGATTTTGTAATTAACACCCATTCACACACCTCCTAAGCGCATGTACCCACCGCATTCCTGAATTGGCGCGTAGATCTTGTTTCCTGGCGTATTTTCAGCCAAGGGACGCCGTGACGCTCGGTATGCCACGCGTGAGTGAAGGGCGCAGCCCCCTGAATTGCTCCAGGCCTGGCGGGAGCAGCTCGGCCCCCAAGAGTTCCTCAACGGCCGCCTGTGTCGTTACGACACGTCCGGCAGCCAGCTGCTCGATTACATAAAGTCCAACCAACTCCGAACGCAACAGTGCGGGGTTGGCCCGCCCTGAAGATCGTGAAAAATCCTGAACCATTTCGCCCGCCTCGTGAATGTCAGGGAATGACTACTGGTCCGCTGACAACCCAAGGTAGGGTTGATCTGGAGAAAAATTTGGAACCTTCCGTGGTACAAAATAAGCGCAATGAATATATAAAATGCGACGATAAACCCGAAAAAATACTACTGGATAACGAAGCATTTGACCTGGGGACAGCATCCTTTCTTTGGATTGTTGCTCACATCCCGTCTGGTCAAGGGTGCGGGCCACACTCCATGGCCCGTGGTTCCCCCAGGGGTGTTAATCGGATTAATCCCCTTCCAATCATCAAGGACGACTCAATATGGCTCATCATCCGACCCGCATTAAGCGCATGTGATCTTCCTCAAGGACAACCCTGATCCAATCTCCCTCCCGCCATCCAAGCGGAATAAACACTGGGTGACTGAGTCGGAAATCTCCCCGACTGGTGATGGCGATCTCGGGCGCCTGGTCGAATCGAGCCAGCTCTGCAAGATATTGCTCATGTTCAACCTGAAACGAAGCCGCCTCAATGGACATGACAGGGGCGCAACGGGCCTCGCTGGTAGTTAATTTATCGCATCCATTGCTGCCACCCTTGGGATGACGAATCGTCTTCAACCTCAGCTCCAACCATCCGTTGTGTATGATCGCTCGGATTTTGCACCCTTTTGTAAGATTTAGGGCACTTCGGTAACCCTTCGGAAGGCGCAGGAGTGAAGCACGAATCTTTACGTCGCAGGCGAGAGGAGGAACAAGAACCGGCATTGCTTCGCATTCTTCCGCGAGTTCTCGAAACACCTCCAGAACCGTTTTTGGTTTCTCCTTTGAGGCAGGCTTGGTGTTTGGAACGAAGGTCGTAACCCGCGCTCTTGATCCCGTCGAAGTCTCAATTAGGTTCATCATCCGATCTCCCCATTACTACTTCAGGCTGTGATGCGCTGGGCTATCCGGGATGCAAAAGGCCGGGCACGGGGGCCGCCTAGCTTCGCCATTTTTTGTAGGTCAACCAAGGTCTCCAGTGTCTGAAAGCGGATGCACTCTTCCTGGAGTCCCCGACTGGTTTCCATGATTTTGAAGGTGTCCTGGTTCACCAGATCAAGAATTGCGATCAAATCAGGACGGCCTAGATCAGCTAGAGCGTGACGCAGGGACTCTAAGAGATAGCCAGACCGCTGAGCGCGCTGGAAAACGAATTCAGCGAATTCCGAGGTCACAGTGCTATTTGAAGATGAATTACTTGAAAGGCTTTCCATTCGTTACCTCTCGAAAGGTTGGCCCGAGAGTTACTCGGGAGGTTGTTGGTTTACTTCTGTCCTGCGTATGAATTCCTTGCCACTCCTCTTTCTCAATGCCTCAATCGCTAGATCAACTTCCCTTGGACATGCTTTGCTCGACTAGACCCACATCAGCCCTCAGCTTGGTGGGCATGACATGGGCGTACCGGCGGGTTTGACGGCTCGTGGTGTGCCCGAGGAGATCTCCCACAGCATCGAGGTCCACGTCTTTCAGCCTGGCCCAGGTGGCGAATGTGTGGCGAAGATCATGGATGTGAAAATCATTCAGGCCGATCTTCTTCAATTCGGTGTTCCGTCGCCGCTGCCACCAGCTATGTAGGCCGGAATAGGGACCATCTTCACCAGGAAAGACCCACTTCGACAGCTTCCGCTTGGCCCGCGCTCGCAACAGTTCCACCGCGTTCGGTCCCAATGCCACCAGGCGGTTTTTCTGGGTCTTTCGGCCTGTCTTGTGCTGACCCTTCGGGATGCAGATCACACCCCCTTCCAAGTCCACCCAAGCCCACTCGAGTTTCTTAACCTCATCGAGACGTGCACCGGTCATCAAGAGGAGGCGCAGTTGAGCAACTGGCAGGGCATGCTTCTCCTCGTTCTGATCGAGGAAGGCTGTGAAGGCGGCCATTTCCTCTTCACTGAGAGACCTGACTCGCTCCTCCTCCTCGAACCGGAGGACGTGTAGGCAGGGATTCGAGCCTTGCGGCCGCTGCTTCCACTCCTCGGCGCTGGAAAGGGCGCTGGAGAGCACCGCAAGGGCCATATTTGCGGAACGAGGGTGGGCCGCTAAGGACTGGTGAAGCTCAAGGGCATCCTTCTCGGTCACATCTGCCACCATGCGGGTACCGAGGGCAGGGAGGATCACCTTGTTCGCGATACGGGTGTAATCCTTGATGGTCTTCTTGCTCAGCTGCGAGACGTGCTTGCTGAGCCAGTCCTTCATAAATTCCTTCACTGTCTGCGCGGCCCGTAGGCGCTGTTTCTCCAGACGCGGATCCTCGCCGTTGGCCACCATTCCAATCCACACAGAGGCTTTCTTACGGGCGGCCGCGACGGTCATCACTGGGTAAGTTCCAAGCGTTCCGCGCCCGTCCCGGCAATGGAGGCTCCATCGAAGAATGAAGGCGATCTTTCCTGATGGATTCACGCGCACGCCGAATCCATCCAGCCTCGTGTCCATCACCTCATAGGCCATCGTTGCGGGCTTCAGGCCATCAAGGGATTCCTTGCTGATCTCAATTTGACGGAGCGCCACGGCCAAACCCCAAAAAATCACTTTGACGGGATTCTGACGGAGAATGTGGACCACAGTCAACCACTCCGCACCATTTTTTTAAAAATAAGTGTATATTTTTCAGCTAGGCAACGAACCCAAACCACCCCGAACAGCCGCGATACACTATTTCGTAATCAGCAGGTCGCAGGTTCGAATCCTGTAGTTGGCTCCAGCAAAAGCCCCCGCTTGCCGGGGGTTTTTTGCTGGAGTGACCTGGGATTCGAACCTGCGAGTGGGACCGCCCGAGGCGTGCCCCAAAGGCACGCCGAAGCGGGACCGGCGGCTGGCGAAGCCAGGCGCAGTTCGAATCCCGCGTGAGTGGGACGAGACACATTCTGAGTGCCGAAGCGGGACCGGCGGCTGGCGAAGCCAGGCGCAGTTCGAATCCCGCCTGAGTGGGACGAGACACATTCTGAGTACCGAAGCGGGACCGGCGGCTGGCGAAGCCAGGCGCAGTTCGAATCCCGATGAGATGTGCTTTCAACCGAATCTGCCCGCTGGTCCCGGATGATCGCTTCTCCCCTGCCGATCCTTTGGATGGCTGCCCCCACCCCTCATTTCGCGCTACCCTCTTTGACTTTGTGCATCGAGGAGAAGGGTATGAAGGTCCGGAGCCTGGCTTTGGGGGCTGGTCTTGTGGGCAGTTTGGCTGCGCAGGGGCCGGATTCCGGATTCGGTTGGGTGGGCCTGCGTGGCGGATCGCTCGCGCTTGATCCCCAGGACCATACGAAGGCGGCGGGTTTTTTGGGCGGGCAGGCCGGCATGGTGTTCGATCAGCAGCGCTACGGCTGGAGCCTCGAGGGGCTGAGCTCCCATTCCAAAAGCGACCTGGTTCCCATGTTGAAGACCAGCCACAGTGAACTCTCGGCCACCCTTCTGACGGGTTTGGCGGGTGATGCTTTGGGCCGCTTCTGGCCCTATTTCGGCGTGGGCCTTGGCAGTGTCACCGTGGCCCAGACGGCTGCTTCAACGCAGCGTTTGGAGGTGGGCAAAGGCACGGCCTTCCACGCCTCTCTGGGCTGGCTCCACCGGCCCGGCCTGCATGTCATCTGGGGCATGGAAGGCCGCTACCTCATGGCCTTCACCAACAAGGATCGCAAGGATCTGCAGGCTTCTCTCCTGGTCGGAGTGACCTGGGGTGGTCTGTCCTCCGCGAGTCGAAGGGAGCCGACTCCACCTGCGCCGGAGGTGAAGCTGACGCCGCCCCCAGCACCCGTGGTCCAGCCGGTGGCTCCACCTCCGGTGATGGTGGATGCTCCAGTGCCGGTTCCGCTGCCGGTATCGGCTTCGGCGGCGAAGCCTGAGATCGCCGCGACGTCCGTTCCAATCGCTCCGGTGCGCGAAGCCGAAACCGCTCTGCCACCGCCGCCTCCACCTTTGCCCGGTCTCACTTCAGTCACGGCAGCACCAGTGTCCCCCGTTGTGGAGGATCGGAAAGGCGCCTCTTCGCTCCACGAGCGGCTTGACGCTTTGCGGAAAGGCGACATGGGAAGGGCCCTGGAACTGGGCCGCCAACGCATGCGGGCCATTCCAGCCGGCCATTGGACCCTGCGCCTGGAAATCGCGAACCTTCCCGGCACCCTGGCCAATGCTGTGCGTGCATTCCCTGGTGCGAACCCCGATCTGTTCATCGCTCCCATCCAGCTCAAGGGTGGGAAGACCGCGTACCAGCTCTTCCTGGGCGACTATGCCACGAAAGGGGAGGCGGAAAAGACCGCGATGGCCGTTCCGGCCTTCTTCCTGGAGGGAGGCCAAAGGCCGAAACCCTTCCTTGGCGCGGCCATTCCGGCACGTTGAGGGAGATTCAGGCCTACCACATCTGTGGGAGGCTTAGCTGCAGGAGGCTTCCTGTGCACGGAGGTCTTCACGGTCCCCAGGCTGCTCCAGCAGTTCCTCTTCCATGAGCCGAGCGACCAACCGAGCCGCGTCCGAACCGGCCGTATCGCCAGCCTGGAACCTGGCTTCCTGAACCTTCCGGGCGATGGCGATGCAGGCTCGCACGGTGGCCTTCTCGATGACCTTGATGGGGGGCCTGGGGCAGGTGGTTCCGGCTGGCATGGGATTTCCAAAGGTCAGTGGTTTTTGGGGCGGTCACGTTCAGGGTGCTGGCACCAGGGCAACTGTTCCCACCTGGATTGAAATTCCGGACCGTCTCGGGGGTTCAAACGGCGGGGGGACAGGCCTGTTCTATATGCGATACTGTGGTAATCATACATGCTCGTCACGTCCCATCCATGACAAACAGGAGGTGCCATGCCCATGGCGCTTTGGAGCCACCAGTTTGAAACAGGCATCGAACTCATTGATGCCCAGCACCAGATGCTTTTCGATTCCTTGAACCAGCTGGACGCGGCGGTGCTGGACGGCTCCTCAGCCCGGAAGGTGGAGGAGGGGCTGGCCGTGATTGCGCGCCAAAGCATCCGGCATTTCCAGTCCGAAGAAACGTTCATGAAGGAGCTGGAATACCCCGCGCGGATCCGGCACTCAGAAGAGCACCATCAATTGATTCTTCAGGTGCGCACCATCCAGTATCTGCAGGCCAAGGGTGAACCCGTGACCGCGGAAGTGACGGAATTTCTCACAGACTGGTTCGACCACCACATCAAGGAGGCCGACATGGACTATGTGAGATACGTCAAGGTGCCATCCCTGAGCCGATGACCGGCCTCATGAAGCGCCAGGGAAAAACCGATGCGGCATTCAGGCCAGTTCTCCGCGGAGGTTTCAATGGTCGAGGTTCATCCCAGGCTCCTGTCCGAGGAATACGCCGTCCTGGTCGAACAGGCCCCCATCCTGATCTGGCGGGCTGGCACTGACGGCCTTTGCGACTACTTCAACCAGCGGTGGTTGGATTTCACGGGGCGTACCATGGCCCAGGAAGCCGGCAACGGCTGGGCCGAGGGCGTTCATCCGGAGGATCTGCAGCCTTGCCTCGACACCTACCTTGATCACTTCGGCCGCCACGCCACCTTCGAGATGGAATACCGGCTGCGGCGCCACGACGGGGCCTGGCGCTGGATTTTCGACCGGGGCGTGCCCATGTTCAATGAGGCGGGGGAATTTGCAGGCTACATCGGCAGTTGCACGGATGTCACCGCCCGGGTGGAGGCCCAGGCGGCTCTGGCCGCAGCCCAGGCAAGCCAAATCAAGGCCCTCCAGGAACTGCTGCCGCTTTGCATGTTCTGCAAGAAGATCAAGAAGGTCGATGGGGCCTGGCAGGCCTTGGATGAATACATCCACTCCCACTCGGGCACGGATTTCAGCCACGGGGTATGCCCGGACTGCTACCCGAACTACTCTGCCGGGCTCAAGGCCGAGGTCGAAGCCTATCGGAAGGAGAAGTCCCGCTAGGTTTGGCTCTGCAATCGAACACGCGTTATGGGGGTTCCTTCACTGTGAGGGGGGAATCTCATGAAGTCTTGGGCACCGGCTCCATGAGGTTGCAGGGCGAACAGCGATGGAAGAAGTCGCCGCGGCGGGTACTGGGGATCACCCGCATGGGTTGGCCGCACTTGGGGCAGGGGCTGCCGTGAATCTGCGGGGCCGGGGCCTCCTGCAGGTCGGCGACCACCCCGGCGACGAAGCCGCGGATATCGGCCATGAAGGCTTCACGGGCCTCCTCGCCCCGCCGCATCCGCTCTAGCCGGGCCTCCCAGTTGCCGGTCAGTTCGGCGCTGCAGAGGGCTTCGGCTGGAAGGCTTTGGATCAGGCGGATGCCCTTGTCCGTCGGCAGCAGCACATTCCGTTTGCGTTCGATGTAGGCGCGTTTGATGAGGGTTTCAATCATGTTGGCGCGGGTGGCGGGCGTGCCCAGGCCGCAATCCTTCATGGCGCCACGCAGGGCCTCGTCGTCGAGATCACGACCGGCGCCCTGCATGGCGGACAGGAGATCCCCCTCGCTCATGCGCTTGGGAGGCGTGGTCTTGCCTTCCTTCGGATGCAGCGAGGCCACTTCGACGCCTTCGCCTTTCTTCACCAGGGGCAGTCCACCTTCGGTTTCCTCGTCGGCCTCTTCTTCACTCGGCACATCCTGTGCCTCGCCCTGCGGGCCTGCCTTCGGCAGGTGGCCCTTCGCTCCTGCTTCGGCCTCGGCCTGATCCGCGGTCATGCCGACTTTCTTGCGGCGGTGGGGGGGATCCACGGCGGACCAGCCCTCCTCCTTCACGATGGTGCCGTTGGTCTTGAAGGTCTCGCCTTCAACCTCCGTGATGATGGTGGTCTTGGCCTCCACCCGATCCGGGAAATAGGCCCCGAGGAAGCGTCGTGCGATGAGCTCGTAAATGCGCAGCTCGTCGCCCACCAGACCGCGTGCGGGTTTTTCTGTGGGCACCAGGGCGGCGTGATCCTCCACTTCCTTGTCGTTCACGAACCGCTTGTCCAGCTTCACGGGCCATCGCTTGCGGAGCTCGTCGAGAAAGGGCCCCAGCTCCGTGAGCTGACCTTGGGCCAGTGACTTGATCCACTGCGGGGCCTTCTGGGCATCGGCTTCCGTGAGGTGCCGGCTGTTGGTGCGGGGGTACGAGATGAGCTGCTTCTCGTAGAGGTTCTGGGCCAGGCCCAGGGTTTCCTCGGCCGTGAGGTTGAAGCGCTTGTTGGCTTCCTTCTGCAGGGCCGTGAGGTCGTAGAGCAGCTCGGGCTTCTTCTTCTCCGTGCGGCCGGTGGCGCTCCGAATCCTCCCTGGCTTGCCTTCCAGCTTGGCGGCGAGACCGCGGGCCTCTTCCTCGGTGGCGAAGCGCTCTTGGGTTTGCCCTTCGGTTTCCTTGAACCAGCGGCCTTCGTAGGTTCCGTTGGGATGCGCGAAGCGGGCCCGCAGGGTCCAGAAGGGCTGGGGCTTGAAGTCGCGGATTTCCAGTTCCCGGCGCACCAGGAGGGCCAGCGTCGGTGTCTGCACCCGGCCCACGCTCCACACGCCTTCCTCGGCGCCGGCCCGGCGCATGCGCAGGGTCTGGGCGCGGGTGGCGTTGATACCCACGAGCCAGTCGGCCTCCTGGCGGCTGCGGGCGGCCTCCCGCAGGCCCGTGTAGGCCTCGCCGGGCTTCATGGCCTGGTAGGCCTCCTGGATGGCTTCTGGCGTGAGGCTGGAGGTCCAGAAGCGCAACACGGGCTTGGTGCAGTCGGCCAGCCGGTACACCAGGTCGAAGATCAACTCGCCTTCGCGTCCGGCGTCCGTGGCGTTCACCACTTCGGTGATGTCTTCGCGATTGAGCAGGCGCGCCACCACATCGAACTGGTCGCGGGTCTGCGGAATGGCCACGTACCGGAAGGGTTCGGGAAAGATGGGCAGGCGGTCCCAGCGCCAAGCCTTCCAGGCGGGATCGTAGCCTTCGGGATTCAGGGCCTCCACCAGGTGGCCCACGCACCAGGTCACCACCAGGCCGTTGCCCTCGATGAGGCTCCTTCCCCTGCCGGGCAACCCGAGGGCCTCCGCCACGGCGCGGCCCATGCTTGGTTTTTCGGCGATGATGAGGCGCAGGACTTCCCCCTGGGGACAACCCTCATTGTACGGGTGCGACAGGGCTTAGGTGACCGCTGGAGCGAGAGGAGGCAGCTTCTTTTTCGGGCCTGTACCATTGGACGCCATTCCTGCATCAAAGGATCCAGACCGGAGGATTCACATGGGACCACGCACCATCCTGGGCAGCATCGCCTGCACGGTGGCCTTGGCGGCCTTCGGATTCACTGTTTCAAACAACCATAGGTCTGCCAGCGCGGCAGCCCCGTCCGCCCGAGAGGAAGCTCTGACCGATTCCAAGAAGCCCAGCGCCGCTGAACTGAAGCAGAAGCTCACGCCCATGCAGTATCACGTCACCCAGGAAGCGGGCACGGAGCCGCCCTTCCGCAACGAATTCTGGAACGAGCACCGGGATGGCATCTATGTCGATGTCGTCAGCGGCAAGCCCCTGTTCACCTCCAAGGACAAGTTCGATTCCGGCTGCGGGTGGCCCAGCTTCACGAAGCCGCTGGAGGCTGAGGATGTGGTGGAGAAGCGCGATGCCTCCTTGGGCATGGTGCGCACCGAAGTCCGGTCCAAGGATGCGGATTCCCACCTGGGGCATGTGTTCGATGATGGCCCGCGGGACCGCGGCGGGCTGCGCTACTGCATCAACAGCGCCGCCCTGCGCTTCATTCCTGTGGAGGATCTCGAGAAGGAGGGGCTGGGCAGCTTCCTGCCGCTCTTCGGCAAGGCCGCGCCCGCGCCGAAGGAGGCCAAGGAGGAAGTCGCCACCTTGGCCGGGGGCTGCTTCTGGGGCATGGAGGACCTGCTCCGCAAACAGCCAGGTGTCCTCAAGACTGAGGTGGGCTACACCGGCGGGAAGGTGGCCCATGCCACTTACCAGAACCACGAGGGGCACGCCGAGGCCGTCGAGATTTACTTCGACCCTACCAAGACCACCTATGAGGCCCTGCTGCGCTTCTTCTTCCGCATGCACGACCCCACCACCCTGAACCGCCAGGGCAATGACATGGGCACCTCGTACCGCAGCGCCATCTTCTACCACTCCGAGGCCCAGCGGCTGACCGCCGAGCGGGTGAAGGCGGAAGTGGATGCCAGCGGCAAATGGAAGCGGCCCATTGTTACGGAAATCACCGCCGCGGGCCCCTGGTGGAAGGCCGAGGAATACCACCAGGATTACCTGATCAAGAACCCTGGTGGGTATACCTGCCACTGGGTACGGGATTAGACCGCAGACCGGCGCAGCTCAGACCCTGAAGTCATCCGGGCGCCAGGTTTGGATGCGCTTCTTGATGGCTTCGCCATCGAGCTTTTCATCGAGGGCTTCCCGCACCCGTTGCGCCAGCTCCGCATCAGCGGCAAAGCGCAGTCCGACCATCTGCTTCACCGAGAGTTCTGGGATGCGTTCCTTCAGCTCCGCTGGAAGGATGCGTTCCATGCGGAGGGTCTCCTCCAGGCGGATGACGCGATCCTGCACTTTCAGGGCATACATCCGCACCTGCATCGCCACCATCAGAATGACGAAGCCCAGAACAGCCACCCACACGCTGTGCAGGCTCGGGAACTTGATGGCCTGCCAGATGGTGGCGATCCAGGTGATGAGCAGGATGGGTGTCAGCACGAAGTGCTGCAGTGGCTCCAGACGTCGGTGGTTGGCATAGGTCTGAGGTGCGGGCATGGCGGCTCCTATGGGGGGTGGCCTGAGCTTACTCCAGGGGGCCGCTCCGGCGCCGCTTGACCTCGGAGGCCCGCTTCTTGGAATCAAGGCGCCGCTCCTTGGAGCCTTTGGTGGGCTTGGTGGCGCGACGGGTGATGGGGCGCACCAGGGCCTCGCGGATGGCCTCGACGGCCTTCTCGCGGGCATCGTCCAGGTTCTTGAGCTGGTTACGGGTGCGGTCGCTGGTGATCATCCAGAGGCCTTCCGCATCCAGGCGGTTCCGCTGGGCCACGCGCAGGCGGATCAACGCATCCTCGGGAAGGCCCTCGATGGCAGTCAGATCGATGCGCAGCTCCACCTTGGAGGACACCTTGTTCACGTTCTGCCCGCCCGCGCCCCCGGCCCGCACCGCCTTGAAGCGGATGGCGTCGGCAGGGATGCGAACGGAGGCGGTGACGTGGATGGGATCAGCCATTCATTCAGGTTACCGCATGGCTTCCATGGGGCTGAGGCGCATGGCACGGAAGGCGGGGTAGAGGCCGAAGACCACGGCCAGAGTCAGGGCCACCACCCAGGCTGTGATGAGGCCGATGGGATTCACCACTAGGCCATAGGGGAAGCTGGCGGAAAGGGCCTGGCAGAGCAGGCCCCCGCTGAGGGTGCCCAGCAGGGCGCCAATGGCGGCCAGCACCACGGCTTCCAGCAGGAACTGGATGAAGATCTCCTGGTCCGAGGCGCCAAGCGCCTTGCGCAGGCCGATCTCGAAACGTCGGTCGCTGAAGCTGATGAGCATCACGGACAGCACACCCACGCCGCCCACCAGCAGCACCGTGCCGGCGAGACTGAGCAGCACGATCTTCCAGCCGCGCATCTGCTCCAGGAAATTCTGATAGGCCTTGGCCGCTTCGGCATCCAGATCCACCACTTCCACATCCTCGATGCCGTGGTGCGCCTGGCGGACTCGTCCCAGCAGGGCGGCGGAGATCTCACCCATGTCCTCGGGGCGCCGGAGCTTCACGGTCACCTGGGCCAGCTTGTGGGCTGGATCCATGCGATCCATGTAGGTCTGCAGGGGGATCAGGATGCCGTTGGCGTCAAAGTAGTTTTCGTCATTGAAGATCTGTCCGGGCGCCTGAACCCCTACGATGCGGAAGGGCACGCCCTCCACCACCAGGTCGCGGCCCACGGGATCGCCGCCGCCGAAGAGCTTGCTGGCCAGGGTGGCACCGACTACGGCCACGGTGGAACGACGCCGCTCGTCATCTTCCGTGAGGCCGCGGCCCAGGCCGATGGGGCGGTTCATCCACTGCGAATACTCCGGCGTCACGCCGTTCACGAAAATGCGTTCGGTGTCGCCCAGCACCCGGACGGGGACGTTCTTCTGAGCCCGGGGGAGGTAGGCCAACACCTTGGCATTGGGCGTGGTGATGCGGCTGAGGTCTTCGTAACGAAGGCCGGGACTCATGTTGAATCGCTTGCGCTCCTCACTCGTCTCAGCAGTCTTCGGCGCGATGCGCACCGTGCCATCCCAGCTCATGCCCGCGAAGCCGGTGCTGATCTTGTCCATGACGCCATCGAGCACGGAGGTCATCACCACGAGCGCAAAGACGCCCAGCATCAGCAGGGTGAGGGTCAGGAGACTGCGCACCTTGTGGGCCCAGAGTTCCACCAGACCGGTGCGGACGATTTCCCAGAGCATGCCCGCATTGAACCCGCGGGATGGGGCGGCCGGGGCAGGGGCCTCGCCATTGAGCAGGGAGGGGCCGGGGGCCCGGAGGAGCGTTGCCTCGTTACTCATAGCGCAGGGCCTCCATGGGGGACAGCCGACTGGCCTTCCAGGCCGGATAGAGCGCGAAGAGGAAGCCGAAGGCAGCGGCCAGGCCATAGGCCCAGATGAAGCTGGAGGAGGTCATGTAGAGCGGGATGCCGATGCTGGTGGTGATGATCCAGGAAAAGCCGATGCCCAGGATCAACCCCGCGCAGCCTCCGAGGGCCGTGAGCAGCAAGGCTTCGGTCATGAAGCCTTTGAAGATTTCGCGGCCGGAAGCGCCAATGGCCATCTTCACGCCCACCTCGCGCACCCGCTCCTTGAGGCTGGCCATCTGGATGTTCACGTTCACGATGCCGCCGCCCACGAGGGCCAGCACGCCCGAGAGCATGAAGATGATGTTGTAGACATCGCCCTGGCTCTGACGGCGGCGGATGCGCGCGGCCACATCATCCAGGCGGAAATCCTCCTGCAGGCGGTGGTTCGCCGTGAGCAGGTTCTTCATCTGGGCGGCGAAGCCGCTCATGGCGCCCATGTCTGGGATGCGGAAGGTCACCCGGTCCACGCGGCGGTAGGCGTCGCCGTTCATGCGCCGCTGCACCAGATTTGCAGGCACGGCGATGATGCGGTTGCGCCACCAGAACTGATTGCCCTGGCCTTCGCGGAAGCGGAAAACCCGCTCCTCGAAGGTGCCGATGACGGTCACCGGGATGTCGCCGATCTTCAGAGTGGCCCCCAGGGCGTCGCCTTTGGGGAAGAAGGTGTTGGCGGCCTCGGTGCCCAGCACCACCACGGAAGCACCGGTTTCCATCTCGGTGTTCGAGAAGCCCCGGCCTTGGGCGATGCCGTACCCATTGGCGGGGATGTAATCGCCGCCGATGCCGCTGATCTGGCGATCCTGATCGGCGTAGGCGGATACCACTCGGGACCGTGCGTTCCTTTGGCGGCTCACGCCCTGGATGGCGTCGGCCTTGAGGGCCTCGCCACCGATGGCGTCGGCGTCGCGCAGCCCGAGATTCGCCTGCTGGAGGGCCGTGGGGCGGCCGTCCTTGATGGCGGCTTTGGGCTGGACGTTGAGCTTGTCCAGGCCACCCATCTTCACGAACATCTCATCAGAGCGCTTGCGCTGGCTGTCGGAGATGGAGAATCCGCCCAGCACCGAGGCCACGCCCAGCAGCACGCCGAGGGCTTGCAGCACCGAGCGCCCGAGGTTCTCCCGGATCTCCGTCCAGGCCCCGTGCAGCCGTTCGCGGAAGGCGCCGGAAGTCTTCATCTAGGCCACTCCCTCGGCCAGGGCGATGAGGCCGTCGCGAATCTCCACCCGGCGTTCCGCCTGGGCGGCGATGGAAGGGTCGTGGGTGACCAGCAGGATGGTGTTGCCCTGCTGGTGCAGCTCGTGGAACAGCTCAAGCACTTCAGCACCGGTCTTGGAGTCCAGGGCGCCCGTGGGTTCGTCGGCCAGCAGCAGGGCCGGTTCGTTGGCCAGGGCGCGGGCCACGGCCACGCGCTGCTTCTGGCCACCCGAAAGGGTGGCAGGTAGCTTGTCCGCCTTGTCGGCGATGCCCACCTTCTCCAACAGGGCCAAAGCTCGCTCGCGTCGCTCCTTGCGGCCCACTCCCGCGTAAAGCATGGGCAGCTCCACGTTGCGGGCGATGCTGGCCTTGGGCAGCAGGTTGTAGCTCTGGAAGACGAAGCCGACCTTCTCATTGCGGATGCGGGCCAGCTCGCCGCCCGCCAGGCCCTGAACCTGGCGACCGTCCAGTGTGTAGGTGCCCGCCGTGGGCAGATCGAGGCAGCCCAGGATGGCCATGAGGGTGGACTTGCCCGAGCCCGAGGGGCCGATGAGGGCCACGAACTCGCCCTTTTCCACGCTGAAATCGATGCCGCGCAGCGCATGCACCGCGGTGCCGTTGGAGCCGTAGACCTTGGTGAGGGCCTGGGTTTGGATTATGGGGCTAGTTGTTCTCATCATCTTTCTCGACTTTCTTCTTGCTGGGGTCTTCGAGGCTCACCTGATCGTTGGCCTTCAGTCCCGACAGGATCTCCACCCGCTCCAGCGTGGCGATGCCGGCCTTCACGGGCACCACCTCGAAGTATTCCTTCCAGTGATCGGAGAGCCAGATGAACTTGCCACGACCCGTGAGGCCGTCCTTGGCCTTGGCGATGTCCTGGGGGGTGACGTTCTCCTTCATGCGGTAGACCACCGTTTGGCCATCCCGGCGTTGCAGGGCCTCCAGGGGGATGCTCACGGCCTTGTCGCGCTTCTCGCCGAGGATCTCCACGTTGGCGCTCATGCCCGTCTTGAAGGAATCCGTGAGTTCATCCAGGGCCACTTCCACCCGGAAGACCTTGATCTTCTCCACCAGGTCGGCGGCGGGGGCCACAAAACGGACTTTGCCTGTGAAGGCGCGTTGGGGATAGGCATCCAGGGTGACGCGCACGGGCTGGCCCACCTTCACCTTGGCGATGTCCACCTCGTTGAGGTTCACCTTCACGATGAGCGAGGCCAGATCGGCCACCGTGAAGACCACGGTGCCCGCATTGAAGGAGCTGACGCCGGAGGTGATGGTATCGCCCAGTTCGACGCCCCGCTTGATGATCACGCCGTTCATGGGCGCGGTGACTCGGGCCAGCTGGGTGGAGGCGTTGCCGCTGATGGGAATGCCCCGGTCCTCGACAATCTGATAGCGGGTCTGGGCGGCCTTGTAGAGTTCCTCGGCCAGGTCGCGGGCGGTCTTGGCGCCGCGGAAAGCCTGGTCGGATATGAGACCGGCTTTGAACAATTCCGCCTGCTGGGCGAAGTCCCGCTCGGCATTCTTGAAACTGACCCGGGCCTGGGAGACGCTGCCCTGCACATCGGAAAGCGTTTGGGCCTGGTTGACGTCGGGTTCGACCTCGGCAAGCACCTCGCCGGAGCGGACTGAAGCACCTTCGCGCACCTTCAACTGGACAATGCGGCCCGACACCGTGGATTTCACATCGACCTTGATGAGGGGATCCACCACGCCAACCTCGCGCACGCTCACTTGCAGGTCTTCAGCCTGCACTTTGCCCACGCGGAAGGGGGTGTTCGCTTCGGCCTTCTTGGACTTGCCATCGCCGCCCTTCAAGGTCAAGAACATGCCCGTCGCCGCGGCCAGACCGGCCACGGAGACAATGATCCACCGCTTCTGCATGGAACCCCCTGATGGGAAAGACGCCGGACCAGCCGGGATGATGGAATGCCTACGGACCAGAGTCTGAAGCCGTTTAGAGGGCACCTGGAACATGATTCGGCCACTGGACGATGGCCACCGGCCAGTGACGGCTGGGCTGGGCCGGATTTCGGTTCGGCTCCAGAGCCCTTGGAGAACCCAAGGGCCTCAATGACTCAGGCCCCCATTCGGGGGCCTGAGCAGGGATGGGTTCTGGTCTAACGAACGGTTTCCCGGGCGATCATCAATTCCTCATTGGTGGGCACCACGGTGACCACGACCTTGGAGTCGGGGGCGCTGATGATCCTTTCCCCGGTGCCGTGCTCGTTGGCTTCCTTGTCGAGCTTGACGCCCAGGAAACTCAGCTTGCTGCAGACCTTGGCGCGCACGAAGGTGCTGTGGGTGCCGATGCCGGCCGTGAAGGTGATGGCGTCGACGCCGTCAAGCACGGTGGCGTAGGCACCGATGTACTGACGCACGTTGTAGGTCAGGAGGTCGCGGGCCAGGCGGGCGCGATCATTGCCCTGTTCGGCGGCGCGCTCAATCTCACGGAAATCGGAGGACACGCCGGAGATGCCCAGCAGGCCGGATTTCTTGTTGAGCAGGTCGGTGATGCCGTTGTAATCGAGGTGCTCGTATTCCATGAGCATTTCCACCACGCTGGGATCGATGGTGCCGCAGCGGGTACCCATGATGACGCCCTGCAGGGGGGTCATGCCCATGCTGGTGTCCACGCTCTTGCCGTTGTGCACGGCGCAGATGCTGGTGCCGTTGCCGATGTGGCAGGTGACGATCTTGAGGGCGCGGAGCGGGCGGCAGAGCAGGATGGCGGTGCGGGCGGCCACATAGGCGTGGCTCGTGCCGTGGAAGCCGTAGCGGCGGATGCCGTACTTCTGGCTCAGGTCGTAGGGGATGCCGTAAATGCGGGCATGATCAGGGATGTTGTGGTGGAAGGCCGTGTCGAACACCGCGACGTGGGGCACATCCGGGAAGGCGGCCATGGCCGTGCGGATGCCCAAGGCGTTGGCGGGGTTGTGCAGGGGCGCATACATGGCGAAGTGTTCGATGTCCTGGATGACTTCTTCCGTGACCAGCACCGAATCGCCGTACTTGGGGCCGCCATGCACCACGCGGTGGCCCACGGCATGGATGGGGGTTTCGTGCAGCACCGTGGCGCGCAGCCGCTCCAAAATGGCTTCCAGGGCCTCCTTGTGGGTGGGAAGGTCCATCACCTCCTTGCGCTTGTCGCCCTCGATGACGCAGGCCAGGTTGGCATCGGCGATGCCGATGCGCTCAGCCATGCCCTCGGCGATGGAAACCTCTTTGGCCATGTCAAAGAGGTTGAACTTCAGGCTCGACGAGCCGGCATTCAGGATGAGAACGAACACGGTTTCCCCCATATCAAGGACAGTCTAGCGGTCAGACCACGTGACCAACGCCGCATTGTCGATCCTCGAGGTGGCTACGAGAGCTTGAAGCGCCGCGTAAGCACCTGCATCTGCTGAGCCAGGTTGGCCAGCTCCTCCGTGGTGCGGGCGGTCTCCTGAACGGTGGCTGACAGCTCTGTGGCCGCCGAGGCATTGCGCTCGACCATCTGAGTGGCCGAGGCCATGGCCTGGACCACTTCTTCACTGGCTCGCCCCTGCTCATCCATGGCATGGGCGATCTCCTTGAGCTGGCCCGCATTGTCGCGGACATGGCCCTCGATGCGCTCCAGGTTGAGGGAGGCCTGCTTTACCGACTCAGTGCCCAGGCCCACACGTTCGGTGCTCTCCTGGATGAGGGCGGTGATCTCCTTGGCCGCGCTGCCGCTGCGTTCCGCGAGCTTGCGCACTTCCTCGGCCACCACGGCGAAGCCCTTGCCCATGGCACCGGCCTTGGCGGCCTCGATGGCGGCATTGAGGGAGAGCAGGTTGGTTTGTCGCGCGATGTCCGTGATCACTGTGATGATCCGGTTCACCTTGGACGAGCTTTCCTCGATGGCCTCCATGGCGTGACCCGTGTCCTGCACGGCGATGAGGCCCTGATGCCCCGCCTCCTGCGAACGCGTCGCAAGGGCCTCCGCCCGCAGGGCACTCTGCTTCACCTGCTGGATGTTGGCGTTCATCTCCTCCAGGGCGGCCGAAGAGCGCTCCATGGCCAGGCGCTCCTGTTCGGTGCTGCGGCGGAGTTCTTCCGTGGTGCGGTTCACCTGCTCCGTGGTCGCCGCCAATTCCGTAGCGCTGGAGGCGGTGCCTTCTGCGGATTGGCTGATGGCCTGGATGTCGCTGCGGAGGCTCTGGATGACCTGGCCCAGACCCCGGGCCACGTGGTCGAGTTCGTCCTGTCCTTCCGCGGCGGGCAGGTGGGTCAGATCTCCCGCCGTCACCGCGTCCATGGCCAGTTCAATGGTATGGGCCTTCTGGCTCACACGCGCCCCGATGGCGCGGCTGAGCAGGATGCCCAGGAGGATGGCGCCGGCGCTGAGGCTGAGAATCCAGATCTTGCCCTTGGCGGCAGCAGCGACGTCCTCGGTGATGATGCGGGCGGCGTCATCCTCAGAGGCTTTCTGCACCTTCAGGAACCGGTCCCTTGATACCCGCAGCAACTCGGCGTTCGCGTCCATGAGGCGGGAAAGGGTCTTGGGTGTGCGATCAATCCTGGCCTCGGCCATCAGGGCGGGGAAGCCTTTGGTGTAGTCCTGGAATGTTTGGAGTCCCTCGTCCAGCAGCACCTTGTCCTGGGCAGACCAAGTCAGGGGTTTCAAGGCTTCCAGATCTTGCTGCAGCGTGGCCTCGTAGCCCTTGAGCCGGGTTTCCCGGGCTGCGATGTACTCCGGGTCCGCAGCGCCCCCGATCAGGCTGATGTGGACGGTACGCACGACGTTGATCCCATTCAGCACGCGGGAAAGGGCCGCCGTTTCCCGCAGTTGTTCGGCCAGCTCCTGCTGGCCGCGCTGCAATTCGTTCACTGCGGCCCAACCCAGTCCCCCCACCAGGGCAAGGGCCAGGACCTGAAGGCTGAGCAGCAGGTTGAACTTCCCGCGTATTTGGAACCGATCCGTAAACGTGCTGATGCTCATGGGCTTCTCCGCTTCCCCCTCATCGGGAGGGAGGCGGAAGTGGCTGAATACCAGCGGTTTCAGATGCTAAAAATGCCCTGAGAAAGGCCTTCGATGGTTGGCCAGGGCGCCTCCAGGGCCGCTTCAGCCGCCGCTGACAATCGTGCTTCGAGCCGCGGTCCAAGGCTGGGGTCGGGTTTCCAACCTCGGTGCGCCATCCAGGCCTCGAAGCGGGGCAGGGGATCCTTGGTCGCCCACTGGGCGAGCAGTGCCGGGTCCACATAGCGCTGGTCGTCGTGCTCGGCGTGGCCCTTCATGCGGAAAGTTTCGCACACGAGGAAGACCGGGCCCTGGCCCTCCAGGCAGCGCTGGCGAGCCTGGGCTGCGGCCTCGTACACCGCCACGGCATCGTTGCCGTCCACGGTGAGGGTAAAGGCCCCCTGGGAGCGCTGGGACATGCGCCCGGCCATCTGCCGCTCCGGTGGTGTGGAAAAGGCATAGCCATTGGATTCGCCCACCACGATGAGGGGGAGGTTCTGCACGGTGGCGAAGTTGAGGCCTTCATAGAAGGCGCCGGTGGAGCTGCCGCCATCGCCGATCCAGGTCATGGCCACCCGGCGTTCACCCTTCTGGCGGAAGGAGAGGGCCACACCGGCCATCACCGGAATCAGGGCCCCCAGCATGGACGTGGGCGCGATGATGCCCCGGGCCACGGAGCCGAAGTGGTTGTTGTGCTCGCGGCCTCCGGAGGGGCCTGTGGCCCGGCCCAGATACTGGAGGAAGATCTCTTTGGGAGTGACTCCGCGGACGAACATGGAGCCCAGGTTGCGGATCATCGGCGCGATGACATCTTCCGGCCCCAGCGCCATGGCCGTGGCGCAGGCCGTGGCCTCCTGGCCCAGGCTGCGGTACACGCTGCCGAGGGTTTGTCCTTGGCGGAAGAGTTTCACCAGCCGCTCCTCGGTCAAGCGGGTGAGCAGCATGGCCTCATAGAGCCGGAGGGCGGTGTCCTGGTCCATCTGGTTAGGATAGACGCATGTTGACCCTGCGCCCCGCCGTTCCCGCCGATGCCTCGCTGATCCTGGCCTACATTCGGGAACTGGCTGAGTACGAGCGCGAGCCCCAGGCCGCCGTGGCCACCGAGGGTGATCTGCGGCGGCACCTCTTTTCCGAGCACCCGCTGGTACGGGTCACCTTGGCGGAGTGGGAGGGACGACCCGCCGGGTTCGCCCTCTGGTTCCTGAATTTCAGCACCTGGGAAGGCAGGCCAGGCCTCTATCTGGAGGACCTCTTCGTGCGGCCGGAATTCCGGGGCCATGGCATCGGGAAGGGGCTGCTGCAGCACCTGTCGGCCACCGCGGTAGAGCATGGCTGGAGCCGCTTCACCTGGCAGGTGCTGGATTGGAACACGCCCGCCATTGAGTTCTACGAATCCCAGGGCGCCCAGATCCTGCGCCCCTGGCTCACCTGCCGGGTGGCTGGCGAGGCGCTTCGCAGGCTCGCTGGAGCCGCGGATTGACCTGGGCCCCGCTGCTCCGGCTCAAGGAGGCCCTGGGGGAAGGATCCGAGCTGGTGATCGTCGGCGGCGCGGTCCGCGACGAGCTGCTGGATCGCCCGCACGCGGACTGGGATCTGGCCACGCGCCTGCTGCCCCAGGCGGTCATGGACCGCGCCCGGGCGGCGGGCTTGAAGGTGATTCCCACGGGTTTGCAGCACGGCACCGTGACCGTGATGCTGGAGGACCGGCCCGTGGAGGTGACCACCTTCCGCAGCGATGGCGACTACCTGGATGGACGGCGGCCGGAGTCCGTGCACCTCGGTGTGTCCCTGGAAGAGGATCTATCCCGGCGGGACTTCACCATCAATGCCATGGCGATGCCCTTGGGCGGCGGCGATCTGGTGGATCCCTTCGGCGGGCGGCGGGATCTGGCCCAGGGTCTCATTCGGGCCGTGGGTGATCCCTTGCAGCGTTTCGCCGAGGACGGGCTGCGCCCCTTGAGGGCCTGTCGTTTTGCCGCCCAGCTGGGTTTCGAGGTGGAGGCGGCCACCGCTGCTGCCATTCCCCTGCGCCTGGAGGTGGCCCGCAAGGTGGCGGTGGAGCGTGTCTTCACCGAGCTGGACAAGCTGCTGCGCAGCCAGAATCCGGCGCGGGGCCTGGATCTCCTGGCCTCCAGCGGCCTGCTGGACCTCTGGCTGCCAGAGCTGAGGCCCATGCTGGGCTGTGCTCAGAACCGCCACCACCGGTACGATGTCTGGCGGCACACCCTGGAGGTGGTGGGGCACGCCCCGGCGGAAGCTGGTCTGCGCTGGGCCGCCCTGCTGCACGATTCGGGCAAGCCGGACAAGCGTACCGTGGGCGGGGATGGGGAAGTCCACTTCTACAACCACGAAACCCGGTCCCTCGATCTGGCCGCAGCCATCCTCGACCGGCTGAAGGCCAGCCATGCGCTTCGAAAAGAGGTGCTGGCCCTCATCCGGCACCACGGCTTCCACCCTGACGCCACCTGGAAGGATGCGGCCTGTCGCCGGTTCCTCCGCAGGCTGGGAGATGATGGCCTGACGTTGGAACACTGGGGGGCATTTCGGCTGGCCGACCAGCGGGGCAAGGGCTTCGAGTGGGAGGCCCGGCAGGCAGAGCATGGCAAGGTGATGGACCGGCTTCAGACCTTGGCTGATCAGGCTCCACCGCTGTCCGTGAGGGCTTTGGCCCTGAACGGCGCCGCGCTCATGAAGCTGGCGGGCCGACGGGGCGGCCCCTGGCTGGGCGACCTTCAAATTCAGCTCCTGGAGGCGGTGCTGGAAGAACCGGAACTCAATGAGCCCGCGCGGCTGGAAGAGCGGGCCCTCCAACTCCTCAAGCAAGCCCGCTGAGGTGTCAGCCCGGTTCCTTGGAAAGCAGGCCCAGCAGGGCTTTCAACTTGGGCGTCATGGCCCGGCTCACCGGCAGCACCCGCCCGCCCGTGACGGTGATGTCGCCTCGGCCGCCCAGCAGGGGCTTGAAGCCCAAAATGGCCTGGGGCCGCACCAGGAGGTGGCGATGGACCTTCAACAGGCCCTCTTCGGGGAAGGCCTGCTCGATCTCCAGAAGGGTGGTCCAGGAGGTTCGGAATCGTTCGTTGGACCAGGCATAGACCACTTCATCTTCCACCTCGAAGTGGCTGACTTTACGCAGGTCTAAGAAAACAAAGCCCTCACCTGCCCGCACGGGGAACCGGGGCGAAGGGGTCGGTATCAGGGCCGCCAGCTCGGGGCCCCTGCGCCGGGGAATCTGCTGGTGTCGGAGCCGCTCGAGGGTTTTGTGCAGCCGGTCCTCGGTGACGGGTTTCAGGAGGTAGTCCACGGCGGCGGCCTCGAAGGCTTGCACGGCGTACTGTACGTGGGCGGTCACGAAGACCACCGGTGGCGGATCTTGCAATTCCGCCAGCACCTCCAGCCCGGTCAACCCCGGCATCTGGATGTCCAGGAAGAGCGCCTCACCGCCACCGCGGCTGGCGAACCATTCCAGCGTGGCGGCGCTGCCCGACAGTTCGGCCAACACCTCACAGCCCGCCTCCCGCAGCAACCGAGCCAGGCGTTTCCGAGCCAGGGGTTCGTCATCGGCGAGCACCACGCGCAGGGTCATGGCTTCTCCTCCAAGGGGAGTTTCAGAATGGCGCGGGTCCAGGGCCACTCGCGCACCAGATCGAAGGAAGCCCGTCCGCCATAGGCGAGTTCCAGCCGGGAGCGGAGGTTCCTCAGCCCCACGCCGGTTCCCTTCGAAGACGTCGGAGCAGCGGCCTGCCCGGTGTTCGCGACTGCGAGGATCAGGTGTCCGCCCGCCCGCTGGCCGCTGATGCGGATGAGGCCCCCGTTGGGGTCGGCAGCCACGCCGTGCTTGATGGCGTTCTCCACCAGGGGCTGGAGGAGCAGGGGCATGGCGGCTATGGCATCCAGCGCGGGATCCCAGTCCCAATCAACTTGGAGGGTCTCGCCCAGGCGCAGCTTCTCCACATCCAGGTAGCGGGACAGCAGGTGGCGCTCCTCGCGCAAGGGAACGGTCGGCGTTTCGCCCAGGGTGAGCAACTGGCGGTAGATCTCGGCCAGGTCACGCATGCCTTTCACGGCGGCCTCTGTGTCATCCCGCACCAGCTCCGCCAGGCCGTTGAGGCTGTTCAGCAGGACATGGGGCGACATCTGGGCCTTCAGCAGGCTCCAGCGGGCCTCCTCAGCCTGGCGCAGCGCCTCCTGCTTCTCATGGGTCTTGGCCTCCCAAAAGGCCAGGGCGAAGCTCAGCACCACGTTGAAGGCGAAACCCAGGAGCAGGCCCACCCCCATGAGGGGCAGAAAGCCGATGGGCTTGGACTGGGGAGCGTGGGTAGCGAAGGTCAGCGATTTCTGGAAATTGGGCCAGCCGATGGCGATGTTCACCAGGGAATACCCGATGTGAAGGAGCAGGGCCTGGGGAATGCCTCGGCGGGGCGGGGCCATCCTCCGTCCATCGCCCGTCCATTGCCAGCTGAAGGGGCTGACCATGAATAGGAAGCCACACCCCAGGATGGTGCATAGGACCAGGCGCAGGTTCAGGATGGCCGGCGGCATGGTGGCCGAAGGCGGCGCCACCCGCTGGGCCAGCATGCCCAGGCCCACCAAGCCCAAGTTGAACAGACACATGCTGCCGGCGAGGGCCAGGATGGCGGGGCGTCGGCTTCGTCGGGCCACGGCCTGGAGGGCCTCCTGGAACCTCATGGCTTGGCCTCCCCGGGCATGGCTGGCAGTTGGAGCTGGATGTCCCAGCCGCCTTGGACCGAGACCAGGCTGAGCTGGGCCTCACGGCCCAGCAGGGCCTGCAGGCGGCGTCGGATGGGGTGGAGCTGAGCGTCGCTGGGCATGGGGGCGGGGCCCCTGACCTGCAGCCGCAGGCTCAGTTGGCCGGGGGGCAGGGATTGTTCTTCCAGATCCATGTCGAGCCTTGTTTCGGTGGGGTGTTCCAGCGCCGATTCAAGCAGGGGTTGCAGCAGGAGGGGAGGAACCAGGAAGGCGTCAAGATCGGGGGCCAGCCGCCAGCGGAGGTTCAGGCTGTCGCCCCATCGTTTGCGTTCAAGGGCGAGATACTGTTCGGTCAGGCTGCGTTCCGTGGCCAGAGGGATGAGGGGCAGCTCTGCCTCCATCAGCCAGCGGCGGTACAGCGCGGCCAGATCCAGCAACCCCTGCTCGGCTGAGCGCGTGTCCTGGCCGGCGGTGAGGGCGAGCTGGTTCAGGTTGCTGAAGAGGAGGCGGGGACTGAACGCACCCCGGTGGCTCATCCACAGGCTTTCCCGGGCCTTGGCCTGGGCATCGCGGGCTTCACGGGCCAGCCGTTCGGCCCGGGCAATGATCCAACCTGCGGGCCCCAGCAGCAGCAGGAAGGGCAGGGACAGTCCCAGGATGGCCCCCAGGCTGAAGGATTCCTTGGGGGTGGCGTGGTTCGTGAACCAGCCCATTGGGGCCAGGAGGGCGCCCATGGCCAGGGCGAACACCAGGACCTGAAGAAGACCGCGCCCCCAGCCCGTCATCAAGCGTTCGTCGGCACTCCACTGCCAGGGCAGGGGGGAGAGGAAGAGCCCGACATTCAGTACCGGAATGGTCCAAAGCGCTCCAAGGTAGAACCGGCCCGTGTGGGGACCCGGAGCCAGCACCATGAACAGGCACGGGAAGGTGCTCAGCACGATGGCCATGGACCACCAGCCCGGGTGCCGCAGGCGGGCGTGCAGGGCGGATCGGACGGCGGGAAGGCGCATGATTCATTCTGGGTGAAATGGTTCGAAGTAGGGGGCTTCCTCAGCTCTTGCAGATGGCCTGGGAAGGTCGGGCTGGTATGAGCATGGACTGAGTTGCGTTGGTGCAGAAGCCGTGGTCACGGTTGCCCGGTGAATGGGGCTGCGGCCCCGACGAATGGCGCCAGGCGGGCAGGGACTTTCGGCGGCCCACACATGAAAACGCCTGGCGGCGGCCAGGCGTTTTCATGTGTGCGGGGCAAGGTTACAGGTGAATCAGAATTTGAACCCGGCCTGTGCGGTAAGGGATCGTGCCTCCCCGTAATCGCTGGCCCCATGAGGCAGGCCGTTGCCGGTGACCGGGGTCCATCCCGCTGGGTCATAGATGTTGCCACCATTGGGGGTTTGCCATTGGTTGCGCCACGATTTCTGCTGCTGGTGGTTGAAGACGTTCAGAATGGCAACCTTGGCGAAGAAGGCCACGGATTTGTCGGAAACCTTGAACAGTTTGAAATCCTGGGAAATGGCCAAATCCGTGAAAGCCTGGGAAGGATAGACGATATTGCCCCGGGTGTCATTGCGGTACTGGGTCAAGGTGCTGATCTGGGTGAGAGCCGGGTTGACGTCTGCGGCGTTCACCGTGCGGGTCTGGCTGTCGTGAGTGCCGGAGTCGAAGCGGTAGATGATGCCAAAGGTGGTTTTGCCCAAGGACCAGTCGAAGTGGTAGTCGGCGGTCGCACGGATGCGGAGGGGAACATGGCCCACGAGGGGGCCGCTCGGCGAGAAGTGGTTGATGTCGTAAATGGGGGCCCCATTGATGGACGTGAAGTAGTTCAGACCCTGACCGGAGGGGCCAACGCCACTGCCTTCGCCCTGGTAGTTTCCTTTCAATGTTGACCAGACCACGTTGCCCGAAGCGTCCCAATTGGGCGTATGGATTCCGGACTCCAGTTCCATGTCCTGATAAGTCCGTTTGGCCTGGCTGCTGTTCTCCCAGACCTTCACATATATGGAACCCAGGCCCAACTCAGCGGGAGGCGCGAAGGTCCCATCATTGCCCGCACGATAATCAAAGAGATCCTTGAATTCCTTGCGGACGAGGGTGCCCTTCACATAGCCGTCATGGCCAACCAGCTTGAAACCATGGGTCAGGCTCAGCTGGTATTCGTTGGTGTGCGGCGCCTTCAAATTGGGTGAGAGACGGGTGGTCTGAGGGCTGGAATAGTTATAAGCCTGCGTCCAATTGGCCGGATTGGTGACGCTCGAAGGACTCGCGGTGGAACCAGGCGTTGCCCCATCGTAGGGGCCGGTGTACAGGTAGCCGATGTTCGTGGGATTGCCCGCATTGCTGACAGAATTGACGATGGCAGAGAGTGGCTTGGCGTTGTATCGGCTGAAGCTGGCCGCGACCTGCCAGGACGTATCGCCGAAGATGTCCCACTTCCCACTCAGGCGGGGCGACAGGCCCGAAGCGCCAGCGGTGGCGGGCGAATCCTCACTGTAGGCGTGATATTTGTCCCAACGCAGGCCCAGGCTCAGTGAGACGCGGTCATTGAGGGACCACTTGTCATTGATGAAGAGGCCGAGGCTGTTGTCGTAGGCGGTCGCTGTGCTCGATTTGTACACTTGATAGTCGTACGGCGTGCCCCCATCGGGCGCCCCGCCAAGAGTTCCCAGGGGATCCCAACCCGCCACATCGTAGTAGGCATTGGTGCGGGACTGCTGGTTTTGGGCGCGGTGGCTGCCTTTTAGGTAATTCCCACCGAACACCAGCTGGTGGGAGTCGGCTGCTTCAAAGAGGCTCGTGAACTTCAGGTCGGCACTCTGGTTGTCCCGATGATCTCCGCCATCGTAGTTATTGAAGAAGCCATTCAGGTACGCCAGCCCAGAGTTGTAGTCAAACACTGGCGTGACACCGGGAACGGTTCCGCCTCCGGTGAGGGCCTCTTTCTTCACACCAACGCGGGCCTCCATGGAGAGATTGAGCCCCCAGTTGGCGGACCAGTTCAGACTCCAGGAACTGTCCTGAGATAGCTGGGGTTCCAGCGCGGCCAGCTCACCGGAGAGGAAATTGTTGTTGGTGACCATTTCGCGGTGGGTGACATAGGCGAAGGAAAGTGTATGGTCCTGATTCAGTTGGTAAGTGAACTTGGCCTGGAGCCGCTTGTCATCATCGCCCTGGGCGTAGCCTTTGCCTGGATCCACCGATGAGGCGGCATCAATGGTCTGGAATGTGGAGTTGTTGCGCTGCTGGCCCGAGACAAAGAACCAGAGCTTGTCCTTGATCAGGTAGCCGCCGATGCTCAGGCTGTCCGTGTGGTTCAGTTTGTTGGGAATAAGGGCCCTATTGGCCGTGGTGGTGAAAGGCTTAGTGGCGTTCCAGGAGGCGTTGCTCAGCTGGCTGCGGAAGACACCGGTGAACTTGTTGCCACCGGTCTTGGTGACTGCGTTGATGACACCTCCATCCACGTCGCCGTATTCAGCAGAGATGGCTCCGGTGATGATCTGGACTTCGTCGATGGCATCGTCGATCACCGAAATGCCGCGGTTTCCGTAGATGCTATCGGAGACTTCCTGGCCATCCAGCATGAAGCGTTTGTTGGAACTCAGGGCACCGCGGACCTGAGCATAACCGTTCACCGTGCTCGAATCGATGACGCCAGGAGCCAGCGCCATCATGCTTTCAACGTTGCGGTTTGTGGGCAGGTTGTTGACTTCTTCCAGACGGAAACTGGAGCTGGTGCTGGTTTCCTGCTTGTCAACCTGGGACAAGGTTCCGATGACACTCACCACCGCATTACCCACCGGCTGGAGAACGAAGCGGGGGCTGTACCTCTGGCCCAGTTCCAAACGCTGGTTGGCGCTCAACGTCTGGTGGCTGGGTTCGGAAACCTGGATGGTGTAGGCGCCAGGGGGAAGCAGCCTGGCAGAGAATCGGCCGGAGGCATCTGTCGTGTAGGTGCGCTGACCTTGGAGGGAGGGGCTGGTGAGGATGATGCGGGCATTGCTGACTGGTTGCCCTTTGTCATCCACAACCACGCCCGACACATCGGCGGTCTGAACGCCATGTGCGTGGATGGGAAGGGTTGCGCCCATCACGATGAGGATGGAGACGCGACCCATCGCGCTTAAGTTGGGTCGTGTTCTTTGGCCTCCGGATAACCCTGGTGGACAAGGCAGGGTCGTGGGTTGGGAGGATAAGCAACCGCGCACCCGGCGGCTTGCCGGGTCAAGGCAATGTTGGTGATTTTCCCTTGATCAGGAGATACAGGTATCTTGATATATTTCACAGTTAGAGGGTAGAGGACTTCGGCAGAACAGTCCGCCTCTGCAAAGCGACCACCCATAAAAACGCCCGGCTGAGCCGGGCGTTTTTATGGGGATGAGCGTGCTTCAGCCCGCACCGCCGCCGCTGGTGCTGGCGGGCCGGTAGGTGAGGCTGGCCTTGATGAAGTCGCGGTTCATGCGCGCGATGTTCTCCATCTTGATGCTCTTGGGGCAAGCGGCTTCGCATTCGCCGTGGTTGGTGCAGGTGCCAAACTCTTCGGCGTCCATTTGGGCGATCATGTCGCGGACGCGGAGGTAGCGCTCAGGCTGCCCCTGGGGCAGCAGGCCCAGGTGGCTGATCTTCGCGGACACGAAGAGCATGGCGCTGGCATTGGGGCAGGCGGCCACGCAGGCGCCGCAGCCGATGCAGGCGGCGGCATCCATCGACAGGTCGGCATGCTCCTTGGAGATGGGCAGCGCATTGGCATCCTGGGGCGAGCCCGCAGGCGCCGTGATGAAGCCACCGGCCGCGACGATGCGGTCGAAGGCCGTGCGGTCCACCACGAGGTCGCGGATCACGGGGAAGGCCTCGGCGCGCCAGGGCTCCAGCGTGATGCTGTCGCCATCCTTGAAGCTGCGCATGTGCAGCTGGCAGGTGGTGGTGCGTTCCTTGGGTCCATGCGGACGGCCGTTGATGACCATGCTGCACATGCCGCAGATGCCTTCGCGGCAGTCGTGATCGAACTCGATGGGCTCTTCGCCTTTGGCGATGAGGCCTTCGTTCACGACATCCAGCATCTCGAGGAAGGACATGTCGGGGCTGACACCGTCGGCCTTGTACTCGACGAACTTGCCGTCGCACTTGGCATTCTTCTGGCGCCACACGTGGAGGGTGAGGTTCATGGATTTCTGGGACATGGCTCAGGCCCTCACTTGTAGCTGCGGGTGGCGAGGTGGACGTTGTCGAAGGTCAGGGGTTCGATGTGGCGCACCGGAGCCTGGCCTTCACCCTTGTATTCCCAGACGGCGACGTGGCAGAAGTTCTCGTCGTCGCGCAGTGCTTCGCCCTCCTCGGTCTGGAACTCCTCGCGGAAGTGCCCGCCGCAGCTTTCGCGGCGCTGCAGGGCGTCGAGGCACATCAGCTCGCCCAGTTCGAGGAAGTCGGCCACACGGGCCGCCATCTCCAGGCTCTGGTTGAGGCTCTCGTTCTCTCCGACCACGCGGAGATCCCGCCAGAACTCCTCGCGGAGCTTGGGGATGAGCTCGAGGGCCTTCTTGAGGCCGGCCTCGTTGCGGGCCATGCCGCAGTACTCCCACATGATCTTGCCCAGCTCTCGGTGGAAGTGCGTGGGGCTCTTGGTGCCCTTGATGGAGAGCAGCTTCTGGATGCGGTCCTTCACGGCCGTCACGGTCCCGGCCACTTCCGGGTGGTCTGCAGCGGGGCGGACGCCGGGCTTGAGGCTCGCGAGGTAGTTGCTCACCGTGGCGGGCAGCACGAAGTAGCCGTCAGCCAAGCCCTGCATGAGGGCCGAAGCGCCCAGTCGGTTTGCGCCGTGGTCGCTGAAGTTGGCTTCGCCGGCCACGAACAGGCCCGGGATGGTGCTCTGCAGGTTGTAGTCCACCCAGAGGCCGCCCATGGTGTAGTGCACCGCGGGGTAGATGCGCATGGGCGTTTCGTAGGGGTTCTCGTCCGTGATGCGCTCGTACATCTCGAAGAGGTTGCCGTACTTTTCCTCGATCTTGGCCTTGCCCAGACGCTGGATGGCGTCGGAGAAATCGAGGTAGACACCCAGGCCGGTCTCGCCCACGCCGCGGCCCTCATCGCAAACCTGCTTGGCCGCGCGGCTGGAAATGTCGCGCGGGGCCAGGTTGCCGAAGGAGGGGTACTTCCGCTCCAGGTAGTAGTCGCGGTCCTCTTCCTTGATGTCGTTGGGGTTCTTCTTGCAGTCTTCCTTCTTTTTTGGTACCCAGACGCGCCCATCGTTGCGCAGCGACTCGGACATGAGCGTGAGCTTCGACTGGTGGTCGCCGGTGACGGGGATGCAGGTGGGGTGGATCTGCGTGAAGCAGGGATTGCCGAAGGCGGCGCCCTTCTTGTAGGCGCGCCAAACGGCGGTGCCATTGCAGCCCATGGCATTGGTGGACAGGTAGAAGACGTTGCCATACCCGCCCGTGGAGAGGATCACGGCATCGGCGATGTGGGACTCGATCTCGCCTGTAACCATGTCGCGGGTGACGATGCCCTTGGCCACGCCATCCACGATGATGAGTTCGAGCATCTCGTGGCGGTTGTGCATCTTCACGGTGCCGAGGCCCACCTGGCGCTCCAGGGCCTGGTAGGCGCCGATGAGGAGCTGCTGGCCGGTCTGCCCGCGGGCGTAGAAGGTGCGGCTCACCTGGGCGCCGCCGAAGGAGCGGTTGTCCAGCAGGCCGCCGTATTCGCGGGCGAAGGGCACGCCGTTGGCCACGCACTGGTCGATGATGTCGGCGCTCACTTCGGCCAGGCGGTAGACGTTGGCCTCACGGGCGCGGAAGTCGCCGCCCTTCACCGTGTCGTAGAACAGGCGGTAGACGCTGTCGCCGTCGTTCCGGTAGTTCTTGGCCGCATTGATGCCGCCCTGGGCCGCGATGGAGTGGGCGCGGCGGGGGCTGTCCTGGTAGCAGAAGCAGTCCACGTTGTAGCCAAGCTCGGCCAGTGAGGCGGCGCCGGCGCCGCCGGCCAGGCCGGAGCCCACCATGATGATGCGGTACTTGCGCTTGTTGGCAGGGTTGACGAGCTTGGATTCGAACTTGTGCTTCTCCCACTTCTTCTCGATGGGGCCGTCAGGGATTCGTGCATTGAGTTCCATGGCTGCTCCTGGATCAGTGGATGACGCCGGTGAGGACGGCGATGGGATAGGTGATGTTCACGCCAACCACGAGGATCGTCAGGCCGGTGGCGAAGTTCCGGCGCAGGCTGTTGTAGCGGGGATGCGCGAGGCCCAAGGACTGGGTGACGCTCCAGACGCCGTGCCACATGTGCAGCCCCAGACAGAGCTGGGCCACGATGTAGAAGCCGGCCACCACGGGCACCTTGAAGCCGTTCACGAAATTGGCGTAGGGATTGGCGTGGTCGAAATTCGGGTGCACCGTGCCCGTGGTCAGGTGGAGCAGGTGGTAGACGATGAAGGCGGCCAGGATGACACCGCTCCAACGCATGGTGCGGGAGGCCCAGGTGGAGGCCTGGGACTGCTGCGCGCGGTAGCCCACAGGGCGGGCGGCCTGGTTATCCAGCGTGAGGGTCACGGCGGCCCAGACGTGGAGGCCAGCAGCGGTCAGGAGCACGGCCCGGAAGATCCAGATGCCGGCGCCGTGGAGCATGGTGTGGAGGAACTTGGCGTAGGCGTTGAAGCTTTCGGCGCCCAGGTAGGCCTGGGTGTTGCCGATCATGTGCACGGTGACGAACCCGAAGAGGATGATGCCGGTGGCTGCCATCACCACCTTTCTCCCGACCGATGAGGCCAGGAAGCCGTGGCCGCGGGCTTCCGCGCCCGCGATGCTCTGTTCAGCGACGGACATAGGTGGACTCCTTGAAGAAGGCTTGAATGTGAAGCGAGGGTTCCGGCGGATCTGGATGGCCGGAAGCGAAGGGAGAAGCCATATGTCTCTCGATTATCTTCCTTGGAGGGAGGAATCCAAAGCCCCTTGGTGTGGGCGTTGGTCACACTGGCCTCAAACGGCGCTGTTGGAGGTTGAGACGGCGTGGGCCTGGGCCCCAGTCTTGCGGCAAGAGGCCCTTCCGCGCTAGAGTTTCTCACGATCCAAACACGATCTTTGGTGGTTCGCCCCCCAGCGGGGCTTGCGCCGATTCAACGCCCGCCACCTCGATCCCATCCCGCGATTCCATCAACCACACACGTTTCACCTTTCTGAATCCATTTGGAGGAAAACCATGGAGATGATCAAACGCCTGCTCGGCTCGCTCGCGCCGGGCCGACTCATGAAGGGGGCCATGACCGCCATCGTCATGCTGCTCCTCTCGTCGCCAGCCTTCGCGGGCGGTGAGGCAGAACTGAAAATCCCTGCCCTGCAGGGCAGTTTCATGGGCATGACGGGCCACAACCTGCTGCTCATCGGCCTCTTCATCTGTCTGCTCGGCATTGGTTTCGGCCTGGTGCAGTACGCCCAGATCCGCGATCTTCCCGTGCACAAATCCATGCTCGAAATCTCCGAGCTGATCTACGAGACCTGCAAGACCTACCTGATCACCCAGATCAAATTCATTTCCGTGCTCTGGGCTTTCATTGCCGTCATCATCGTCGCCTACTTCAAGTTCCTGGCGCACACGCCCATGGGCTGGGGCCAGGTGATCGTGATCTTGATCTTCTCGGTCATCGGCATCCTGGGCTCGGTGGCGGTGGCTTGGTTCGGGATCCGCATCAACACCTTCGCCAACTCCCGCACGGCTTTTGCCTCCCTGGGCGGCAAGCCCTTCCCCACCATGGAAATCCCCCTGAAGGCCGGCATGTCCATCGGCATGCTGCTCATTTCGGTGGAACTGCTCCTCATGCTGGCCATCCTGCTGTTCATTCCCGGTGATGCCGCTGGCCCCTGCTTCATCGGCTTCGCCATCGGCGAGTCCCTCGGTGCCGCCGCCCTGCGCATCGCAGGCGGCATCTTCACCAAGATCGCTGACATCGGCTCCGACCTCATGAAGATCGTCTTCAAAATCAAGGAAGACGATGCCCGCAACCCCGGCGTCATCGCCGATTGCGTGGGTGACAATGCGGGCGATTCCGTGGGCCCCACGGCCGACGGCTTCGAAACCTACGGTGTCACGGGCGTGGCCCTCATTACCTTCATCCTGCTGGCCGTGAAGGACCCCGCCATCCAGGTGCCCCTGCTGGTGTGGATCTTCGTCATGCGCGTGGGCATGATTGTGACCTCCGCCGCGTCCTACTGGATCAACGGCCTCTGGGCGAAGGCCAAGTACGGCGCGTCCTCCAAGTTCGATTTCGAGACGCCCCTGACCACCCTGGTGTGGCTGACGTCCATCGTCTCCATCGTGATGACCTACGTGCTCTCCAAGGTGCTCATCGGCAACCTGCCCGACCACCTCTGGTGCAAGCTCTCGACCATCATCACCTGCGGCACCCTCGCGGGCGCGCTCATTCCCGAGCTGGTGAAAGCCTTCACCTCCACCAACTCCGGCCATGTCCGCGAAGTGGTGACGGCCTCCAAGGAGGGCGGAGCCTCTCTCAACATCATCTCCGGCCTGGTGGCGGGCTACTTCTCCGCCTACTGGATGGGGCTCACCATCGTGGCCCTCATGGGCGCCGCGTACTACGTGTCCACCTTCGGCCTCGCCGGCTTCATGGAAGCTCCTGCCATCTTCGCCTTCGGCCTCGTGGCCTTCGGCTTCCTGGGCATGGGTCCCGTGACCATCGCCGTGGATTCCTATGGCCCCGTGACGGACAACGCCCAGTCCGTCTATGAACTCTCCACCATCGAGGAGATTCCCGGCATTGAGGCGGAGATCCAGAAGGACTTCGGCTTCAAGCCCGACTTCGAGAACGGCAAGATGTACCTCGAAGAGAACGACGGCGCCGGCAACACCTTCAAGGCCACGGCCAAGCCCGTGCTCATCGGCACCGCCGTGGTGGGCGCCACGACGCTGATCTTCTCCATCATCCAGGTGCTGAACGGCAAGTTCGGTGTCGAGAACGTCTTCCGTGGCCTCTCGATCATCAACCCCCTGTTCCTCCTGGGCATCATCACGGGCGGCGCCATCATCTTCTGGTTCTCCGGCGCGGCCTGCCAGGCCGTGGCCACGGGTGCCTACCGGGCGGTGGAGTTCATCAAGCAGAACATCAAGCTGGATTCCGGGGCCGCCAAGGCCTCGGTGGAAGACTCCAAGAAAGTGGTGGAGATCTGCACCCAGTACGCCCAGAAGGGCATGTTCAACATCTTCCTGGCGGTGTTCTTCTCCACCCTGGCCTTCGCCTGCGCCAACCACTACTTCTTCATCGGCTATCTGATCTCCATCGCTGTTTTCGGTCTCTATCAGGCCATCTTCATGGCCAATACCGGTGGTGCCTGGGATAACGCCAAGAAGCTGGTGGAAACCGAACTGAAGGCCAAGGGCACGGCCCTGCACGACGCCTGCGTCGTGGGCGACACCGTGGGCGACCCCTTCAAGGACACCTCTTCCGTGGCCTTGAACCCCGTCATCAAGTTCACCACCCTCTTTGGTCTTCTGGCCGTCGAGCTGGCGATCGAGCTGAACCCGGTGACCGCTCACATCTGGGCCCTGGTCTTCTTCCTGATCTCCACGGTCTTCGTGTGGCGCTCCTTCTATGGCATGCGCATTCCCACCGTGGAAGACAAGGCTTAAACAGGCCACGCAAGAAACCACCAACGGGCCCCTCTTGAGGGGCCCGTTTTTCATGGTACGGTGGAGCGCATGTTCATCAGGAGCGCTCCATGTCCATCCGTACCCTCCGGTTTGCGGGCCTGGCGGCCCTTGTGAGCGTCACGCTGCGTCTCGCAGCGCAGGCACCCGTGCCCCCTGTGGCCAAGCAGGTCGAACACCTGTCTACCTGGCATGGCGAAAAGGTGAACGACCCCTGGTTCTGGCTTCGGGAGAAGGCGAACCCCGAAGTTGTGGCCTATCTGAATGCGGAAAACAGCTACATGGAGGCCATGACGGCGGATCTCAAGCCGTTCTCCGAGGCCCTCTACAAGGAGATTCTGGGCCGCATCAAGCAGACCGATCTCAGCGTTCCGGTGCGACGCGGCGCCTACCATTACTACTCCCGCACGGAGGAGGGCAAGCAGTACGGCATCCAGTGTCGACGCAAGGCCACCAACAGCGGCGCCTACGATGAGAAGGCTCTGGAGGAGGTCCTGCTGGACCAGAACGAACTGGCCAAGGGGCTGAAGTTCCTCAGCCTGGGTGGCCTGTCCGTCAGCGATGACGACAAGACTCTGCTGTACAGCACCGATGCCACGGGCTTCCGCCAGTACACGCTCTTCACCAAGGATCTGGGCACGGGCAAGATCAGCGCTCCCCTGGCCGAGCGGGTCACCTCCTTCACATGGGCCGCGGACAACCGCCATGTCTTCTTCGTCACCGAGGATGCCGTCACGAAGCGCTCCAACCAGCTCTGGCGCCTGGATCTGAAAGCGGGCAAACCTGAGCTGGTCTTTGAGGAAAAGGATGAGCTCTACGGCGTGGGCGTGGGCCGCACCAAGGACCACAAGTACCTCGTTTCCGCCAGCCAATCCACAGACACCTGGGAGATGCGCTACCTCGCCGCCAACGACCCCAAGGGCGCGTTCAAGGCCGTACTGCCGCGGGAAAAGGGCCACAAATACGACCTCGAACACCGGGAGGGCCTCTTCTACCTCCGCACCAACAGGGGCGCCAAGAACTTCCGCCTGGTTTCCGCCCCCGTGGCCACACCCGATCCCGCCCACTGGAGCGAAGTGCTGCCCCACCGGCCAGACGTGCTGCTGGATGGCTTCGATCCCTTCAAGGATTTCTTTGTGGTGGCGGAGAAGAGCCAGGGGCTCGAACGTTTCCGCATCTTCGATGTGAAAGCGAAAACCTGGCGGGATGTGAGCTTCCCCGAGAGCGTCTACTCAGCCTTCGACGCCGGCACTCCGGAGTACACCTCCACCACCTTCCGGCTGAACTACCAGTCCATGGTGACGCCCTCCAGCATCTACGACTGCGACATGGCCACGGGCAAGCAGACCCTGCTGAAGCAGACGGAAGTGCTGGGCGGCTATGACAAATCCCAGTACGCCACGGAGCGCCTCTGGGCCACGGCCCGGGATGGGGTGAAAGTGCCGCTGTCCGTGGTCTACAAGAAGGGCGTCAAGCGGGATGGCAGCGCGCCGCTCTTCCTCTATGCCTACGGCTCCTACGGCTACGGCCAGTCGGCCACCTTCTCCATCCCCCGGCTGAGTCTCTTGGACCGTGGCATGGTCTACGTGCTGGCCCACATCCGGGGTGGCAACGACATGGGCGAGGCCTGGCACGACGACGGCATGCTCATGAAGAAGATGAACACCTTCACTGATTTCATTGATTCCGCCGACTTCCTGGTGAAGGAGAAGTGGACCAGCAAGGACCGCCTGGTCATCGAGGGCGGCAGCGCCGGTGGCCTGCTCATGGGCGCCGTCACCAACCTGCGCCCCGATCTCTTCAAGGCCGTGCACAGCGCCGTGCCCTTCGTCGATGTGATGAACACCATGATGGACGCCAGCCTGCCGCTCACCGTGGGCGAGTATCTGGAGTGGGGCAATCCCAACGAGAAGGCCGCCTTCGACTACATGCGCGCCTACAGCCCCTACGACAACCTGCAGAAGAAGGCCTATCCGGCCATCCTCGTCACCACCAGCTTCAATGACAGCCAGGTGATGTACTGGGAGCCCGCCAAATACGTGGCCAAACTGCGCACCCTGAAGACTGACAGCAACCCCCTGCTGCTGAAGATCAAGATGGAGCCTGCTGGTCACGGCGGCGCCTCTGGGCGTTATGACGCCCTGAAGGACAAGGCCTTCGAAACCGCCTGGATGCTCAGTCAGGTGGGCATCATCAAGTAACTGTTCCCGACTCCAAAAGGGCGCTTGGGCGCCCTTTTGGAGCAAGTGTAAGGAGGCAACCATGGTTGAGCCGGTACCTGCAGGATTCCACACCGTTTCGCCCTATCTGGTCGTTCCCAATGGCCTGGCCTTCCTGGCCTTCATCGAAAAGGCCTTCGGCGCCGTGGAGAAGAGCCGCACCCTCCGCCCCGACGGCACCATCGCCAACGCCGAAGTCCGCATCGGCGACTCCATGCTGATGGTGGCCCAGGCCAAGGATCCCTGGAAGCCCATGCCCACGGGTTTCTATCTGTATGTGCCCGACACAGATGCTGTCTACCGAGCCGCTCTGGCGGCAGGTGGAGTGTCGACCCTGGAACCCGCGGATCAGTTCTACGGGGACCGCAACGCCGGGGTGCAGGATCCCTGGGGCAACAACTGGTGGATTGCCACCCACATCGAGGATGTGGATGAAGTGGAGATCCAGCGCCGGATGGCGGCCCGGGGCTGAACCCCATCTCCAAAGGGCGCGAAAGCGCCCTTTGGAGCTAGAATGGACGAGGCGCGGCACAGCCGCGCCTTTCTATGTTGGAATCCATGAGCCTTTCGGAAGAAATCCAGCGGCGGCGCACCTTCGCCATCATCAGCCACCCTGACGCCGGCAAGACCACGCTGACAGAGAAACTGTTGCTCTATGGCGGCGCCATTGACCGGGCTGGCTCCGTCAAGGCCCGGGAAGGCGGCGCGGCCGCCCATTCGGATTGGATGAGCATCGAGCAGGAGCGCGGCATCAGCGTCACCTCCGCGGCCATGCAGTTTGAATACCTGGGCAAGGCCATCAACCTGCTGGACACGCCGGGCCACCAGGATTTCAGCGAAGACACCTACCGGGCCCTCACGGCGGCGGATGTCGTGGTGATGCTGCTGGACTGCGCCAAAGGCGTGGAAGAGCAGACCAAGAAACTCTTCCGGGTGGCCAAGGAACGCCGCCTTCCCATCTTCACCTTCGTGAACAAGCTGGACCGGCCCGGACGCGAGCCCGTGGAACTCATCGACGAGGTCGAGGAGCTCTTCGGCCTCCACGCCGTCCCCATGACCTGGCCCATCGGCTCGGGCACTGATTTCAAGGGCGTCTACGTGCGGGCCACGGGGCAGATCCAGGTGTTCGAACGGGCGAAAGCAGGCCGGAAGGCCCGCGTGGCCGGGCAGGGGGGGCTGGACGACCCCGAGATCGCCGCCCTGCTGACGGCCGCCGAACTGCAGCAGCTCAAGGACGATGTGGACCTCATGGACCACGTGCTGCCCGCCTTCGACCGCGAGGCCTTCCTGCGCGGCGAACAGTCACCCATGTTCTTCGGCTCGGCCGTGAACAACTTCGGCGTGGCGGAATTCCTGGAGGAATTTCTGGACCTGGCTCCGGCCCCCGGGGCGCGGCCCCTCATGAACGGCGGCGAGGTGGCGCCGGAACAGCCTTTCACGGCCTTCGTGTTCAAGGTGCAGGCCAACATGAACAAGGCCCACCGCGACCGCGTGGCCTTCGCCCGCATCGTCTCCGGCAAGTTCGAGCGCGGCATGGATGCGCTGCACGTGCGCGAAAAGAAATCCATCAAGCTCAACTACCCCCACATGTTCTTTGGCCGCGAGCGGCAGATCGTGGACGAGGCCTACCCGGGTGACATCCTGGGCCTCATCAATCCGGGCCTCTTCCGCATCGGCGACGTGCTGAGTGCTGCGGGCCCCCTTGAATTCCACGCCGTGCCCCGGTTCTCCCCAGAGCAGTTCGTGTCGGTGCGATTGGCGGATCCCGGCGCCCGTAAGGGCTTCCTCAAGGGGCTCACCCAGATTGCGGAAGAGGGCGTGGTGCAGGTGTTCTGGCCCAAGGGCGGGGCGCCGCTGCCCATTCTGGGCGCCATCGGCCGCCTGCAGTTCGAGGTGCTTCAGCACCGCCTCAAAGAGGAATACGCCTGCCCCGTGCTGCTGGAGCCTCGCGGTTTCCAGATGGCCCGCTGGATCGAAGGCGGCTGGCCCGAGCCCAGCAAATTCTGGGGCGAGCTGGTGGAAGACACCGAGGGCAACCCCGCCATCCTCTTCGAGAATGACTGGCAGCGGCGCACCACGGCCGAGAAGAGCGTGGGGCTCAGCTTCCTGGAGCACCCGCCCAAGTAGGGCTCGGAATGCTGCGCATTCCGAGCTAAAAAAGACAAACCGCATACCAGAAGAGCGGCGCGAAGGCGCCGCTCTTCTCATCTCGGCACGCGCAGCGTTCCGAGCCCTCACGCCAACTTGAAGATGTCCATCACGCTGTGCAGCAGCTCGATGGCTTCCTTCTTGGGACGCTGGAAGGCGTTGCGGCCCATGATGGAACCGAAGGCGCCGCCCGCGGCCAGCTGGGTGACTTCCTGGAGGACTTCCTCGGTGCCCTTGGCCTCGCCACCGCTGAAGATGACGATGCGGCGACCCCCGAAGGCGCTGCGCACCACTTCCTTCACGCGGTCGCTCAGGCTGTCGATGGGGATGCCCTGCTTCTCGAAGGTGGCGGCGGCCTCCTTCACTTCCAGGTGCTTCTTCGGGGGCTTCACCTTGATGATGTGGGCGCCCAGCTGGGCGGCGATCTGGGCGGCATAGCCCGCCACATCCACGGCGGTCTCGCCATCCTTGCTCAGGCCTGAGCCGCGGGGGTAGGACCACACCACAGAAGGCAAACCCACGGCCTTGGCCTCAAGGATCAGCTCGCGCAGGGCCTCGTACTGGATGTTGCGATCACCGCTGCCGGGGTAAATCGTGTAGCCGATGGCGGCGCAGCCCAGGCGCAGGGCGTCTTCCACGCTGCCGGTGATGGCGCTGCAGGGCTCGATGCCCTTGCTGAGGCAGTCGCTGTTGTTGAGTTTCAGGATGAAGGGGATGTCGCCGGCATAGTCCGAGGCCACATGCTCGATGAAGCCCAGGGGCGCTGCGTAGGCATTGCAGCCGGCCTCGATGGCCAGCTCCACGTGGTAGCGGGGATCGTAGCCCGCCGGGTTGGGGGCGAAGCTGCGGGCGGGCCCATGCTCGAAGCCCTGGTCCACGGGCAGGATCACGAACTTGCCGGTGCCCGCCAGCCGACCCGTGTTCATGATGCGGGCCAGGTTGGCTTTCACGCCTGGATTTTCAGAGCTGTACCAGGACAGGATCTCGCGTACTCGCGCCGTCGCCATGCTGTCTCCTCGTGGGGTGGAATGAGGCATTCTAGCGGGATCCACCGGCACCCGGGGCTCCCGCCAGGGCGACTCAGATCACGTTCCCCGGAGACTCTGGAACCGGGCCTCAGGCCTTGCTGTAATCGTAGAAGCCGCGGCCCGACTTCTTGCCCAGCCAGCCCGCATCCACGTATTTGATGAGCAGGGGGCAGGGACGGTACTTGGGGTCGCCCAGGCCATCCCGCAGCACGTTGAGGATGAAGAGGCAGGTGTCCAGGCCGATGAAATCCGCCAGGGCCAGGGGTCCCATGGGGTGGTTCATGCCCAGCCTCATGATGCCGTCGATGCTTTCCACGGTGGCCACGCCTTCGTACAGGGCGTAGATGGCTTCGTTGATCATGGGGAGGAGCACCCGGTTGCTGACGAAGCCGGGGAAATCGTTGCAGGCGATGGGCGTCTTGCCCAGTTTCTTCGAGAGCTCCATCACGGTCTCGAAGGTGGCATCGCTGGTGGCCAGGCCGCGGATGACCTCGATGAGCTGCATCACCGGTACGGGATTCATGAAGTGCATGCCGATGAAGGCCTCAGGCCGCTTGGTGACGGCGGCCAGCTTGGTGATGGAGATGCTGCTGGTGTTGGAGGCCAGGATGGCGCCGGGCTTGCACACCGCATCCAGTGTTTCGAAGAGCTGCTTCTTCACGTCCCACCGCTCGGTGGCGGCCTCGATGACGATGTCGCAGTTGGCGAGATCCTCCAGCCGGGTGGTGAGGTTCACGCGATCCAGGATGGCGGCCTTCTCCTGGACGGTCAGCTTGCCCTTGTCCACGCCCCGCTGCAGGTTCTTGTCGATGGTGGCCAGGCCCTTCTGGGCGAAGGCTTCGGTCATGTCCTGCATGAGCACGCTGAAGCCCGCCTGGGCGAACACGTGGGCGATGCCGTTGCCCATCTGGCCTGCGCCGATGACGCCAATGGTCTGAATGCTCATGGGGGATCTCCTTGGAATTGAAGCTGGAGAAGCAGCACAAAGAAGGGCAGAGCCCGGTTGCCTCTGCAGGCCGGTCAGTGCGATGGCAGCTGGGCCGATTCTCTAAGGATAGCGCTGGTGGCCTGAGAACGCCGTCACCAGCTGGCCAGCAGATTCGGAAGCTCCTGGATGGATCCGAGCACAGGGAACGGCGCGCCCTCGGGGCTGGCCACCACCTCGTGGGCCCAGGTCAGGTGGTAGGGGATGTGCACCGCCCGCCCGCCAAGGGCCAGCACGGGCAGGATGTCGGACTTCACGGAGTTGCCCACCATCACGAAACTTTCAGAAGCGAGGCCGTGCCGCTCGAGGATGGCGGCATAGGTGGCCTCGTCCTTTTCGGAGACGATTTCCACCTTGGAGAAATGGCCACCCAGGCCCGATTTCACGAGCTTGGTCTCCTGGTCGAAGAGGTCGCCCTTGGTGATGAGCATGAGGTCGTGGGTGCCAGCCAATTGGCGGAGCACCTCGGCCACGCCGGGGAGGGGCTCCACAGGCTTGGCCAGCATGGCCTTGCCGAGCTCGACCACTTGGCGGATGCCGACGCCGTCGAGGCGATCTTCGGTGAGTTCGAGGGCGGTCTCGATCATGGAGAGCGTGAAGCCTTTGATCCCGTAGCCGTAATGGCTGAGGTTCCGCATTTCGGTGGCGTGTAGTCGTTCGTCGATCCAGGCGTCGTCGTGGTACTGGCGCAGCAGGGCCCGGAAGGCCTCCTGGGTTTCGGCGTAGTGGGTTTCGTTGTGCCAGAGGGTGTCGTCAGCGTCGAAGGCCAGGGTGCGGATCATGGTTGGTCCAAGGATGATCCCCAAGCCTACAATGGACGATTCCCGGGGACACCATGGCCGCCTCCAAATCCCGCATCGATTGGGCTCTGCTCCTGCTTCGGCTGGCAGTGGGCGGCATGGCGGTGCTGCAGGCTTTTTCGACGCTGCGTGGTGCCCACGGCGCCATCACCGTGGCCCATGCCGCCACCTGGGGTTTGTCCCTGGGAGAGCTGATCTGCGGGGTCCTGATCCTGCTGGGCATTTGGGTGCCTTTGGCGGGGGGCATCCTGGCGGCGGTGCTGGGTTGGCCGCTGGTCCATGGATGGCTCCACGGGGCCGGGCTGTTGGCGAACCTGGGCGGCCTCTTCCGCCTGCTGGTGGGCCTGGCCTGCGCCATCGGTGGCGGCGGCAAGTGGGCTTTGGGAAAGTAGGCAGCCATGCTGAGACCACCGCATCACCAGATCTTCGCCTTCGATGCCGAGTGGGTGCCGGACCCGCCCACGGGAAGGCGGGTGCTGGATCTGCCCAAGGACATGCCCGATGAAATGGTGCTGGAGCGGCTCTGGGCCTATGGCGGTGCCACCGCCGAAAATCCCCAGCCCTACCTGAAGACCATCCTCTGCCGCGTGGTGTCCATCGCGGCCGTGATCCGTACCGTGAAGCATGGCGAGGTCACCCATCGGCTCTACGCCTTGCCGGAGGGGCCGGAAGCGCTGCCCGAGGATGATCTGCTGCGGCGCTTTCTGGTGGCTCTGGGTGACAAGAAACCCCAGTTGGTGGGCTTCAATTCCCGCGAGTCCGACCTGCCCATCCTGGTTCAGCGGGCCATGGTGCACCGGCTCTCCATTCCCGGCCTGGGGCGCAGCGCCGAGAAGTGGGCCGCCGGGGATTTCTTCGACCGCTACGGCAACCAGCACATCGACCTGCGGGAAATCACCGGCGCCTGGGGCAAGGCCTCCTCCACCTTGCACGAGTTGGCCACGGCCTGCGGCATTCCCGGCAAGCTGGGCACCGATGGCAAGAACGTCATCGACCTTTGGCGGGCCGGGGATATCGCAGGCATTGTGCGGTACAACCAGTTCGATGCCTTGACCACCTTTCTGGTCTGGTTGCGGGCCATGACCTTGTCCGGGCACCTCAGTCCCGAGCAGATGGAGGCCGAGGAGGCCCAGATCCGGACCCTGGTGGAACAGAAGGCAGAGGCCGATCCCCTGTTCGGGCTGTTCCTGGAGGGATGGACCCGCCTTTCCTGAGGCACGCTTACACTTCCTCACCATTCCGGGATAACCCTCGGCGCTGTTCCGGCGCCGGGTAGACTGTCGACTTCAATTCCTTGTTTCCGCGCATTCTTCCCAGGAGGGTGATATGAACAAGCGGCTCGTGGCTGAGTTTTTGGGGACGCTCTGGCTGGTGTTGGGCGGCTGTGGCAGCGCCGTGCTGGCGGCGGCCTTCCCAGGCGTGGGCATCGGCCTCCATGGCGTCAGTTTGGCTTTCGGTTTGACCGTTGTGACCATGGCCTATGCCATCGGGCCCATCTCCGGCTGCCACCTGAATCCGGCGGTGACGCTGGGCCTGGCTGTGGGCGGGCGCTTCCCCTTCAAGGATCTGGCCTCGTACTGGGTGGCTCAGGTGCTGGGGGCCGTGGCCGCCTCGGCCATTCTCTACGTGATCGCCACAGGCAACGGCTCCGCCATCGGCGGCTTCGCCAGCAATGGCTTCGGGGAGCACTCCCCGGGCCGGTACGGCCTGGGCGCCGCCTTCCTCACGGAAGTGGTGATGACCTTCTTCTTCCTGCTGGTGATCCTGGGCAGCACGGCCAAGAAGGCGGCCCAGGGATTTGCGCCCCTGGCCATCGGTCTCTGCCTGACGCTGATCCATCTGATCAGCATCCCGGTGACCAACACCTCCGTGAACCCTGCCCGCAGCACCGGGCCGGCTCTATTCGTGGGCGGCTGGGCCCTGTCCCAGCTCTGGCTGTTCTGGGCGGCGCCCCTGATCGGGGCAGCCCTGGCTGGGGTTCTGTTCCCCAAGCTTGAGGATTGATTCCCGGCTGGATTGGCACGGCTTGAGCAAACCCCTTTTCGGGCCGATACACTTTTGACCCGAGGAGTTGCCATGAGCCAAGAGATCCGCCCTGAGGACCTCATCGTCACGGAACAGGATGGAACCCGCCGCATCAACCACGATGTGATCGAGAGCTATGGCCTCTTCAACCTGCCCCGGGCCACCATGCGCCAGGCCCTCATGGTCTATTACGACAACGCCAGCCGCCAGGGGCGTACCGCCGCCCAGACCGTTCGTACCTTCATCACCCTCGCCAGCTCCATCACCCGCTTTCCCCGCCAGGTGGCCATCAACTTCACCCGGGGCGTGGCCTACCGGCGGAACATGCGCATGCTGCGAAGGTTCAGCCGCTGAAATCGCCTCGCGATTTCAGGTGGAAGATTCATAGCGTCCGCAGGATCCGCTCGATGCGGATGGCTTTCTTGCCTTCGGTGGTGATGAGCACGGCATGGAGTTGCAGATCGCTTTCGGCCACCTCGTATTTGGGGCGTTGCACCTTCAGGAAACGGCCGAGGCTGGCTTCCTTCTTCATCCCGATGACGCCGCCATAGGGTCCGGTCATGCCGATGTCCGTCACATAGGCGGTGCCGCCCGGCAGCACCTTGGCGTCGAGGGTGGGCACATGGGTGTGGGTGCCCAGCACCGCGGCAGCGCGGCCCTCCAGATGGTAGCCCATGGCCTGAGCCTCGCTGGTGGCCTCGGCGTGCATGTCGACGAGAACGAGATCGGCCCGCTCTTTCTGCAGGATCAGGTCCACGCAACGAAAGGGGCAATCGCAGGGAGGCATGTGCACCCGGCCCATGAGGTTGATGACGAGTACTTCGGCGCCCGAGGTGGTATGTAGCTTCACCCAGCCATTGCCGGCGGTTTCCGGCGGATGGTTGGCGGGGCGGAGGAGACGTGGTTCCTGGCGGAAGTACCCTTCGATGCCCTTGACATCGAAGGCGTGGTTGCCGGTGGTGATCACGTCCACGCCCAGGCGATCAAACCATTCCCGGGCGATGGGCTCGGTGATGCCATGGCCATGGGCGGCGTTCTCGCCGTTCACCACCACGAAATCGGCCTCGGTCTCGCGGCGCAGGTCGGGCACGAAAGCCTCCACCAGCCGCCGTCCCGGTTCCCCCACCACATCGCCCAGCGCCAGAATTCGCATGCTTCAACCATAACGAAAAAGGGCAGCGCTTGCGCGCCGCCCTTGGGGGGATCTGTCCAGCCTAGAAGGCGAAGCGAGCGCCGACCTGGATCTGGCGGGCAGAGCCGAGCCAGTTCTGCTTGAGGGTCAGGTTCTTGGCGTAGTTCGCATCCACGGTGGCCGGGGTCACACCGGTCGGGTAGGACACGCCCGTGGACAGGTAGGTGTCCTGGCGGTTCAGGAGGTTGAAGACGTCCGTAGAGAGGGTCATCTTCACGCGGCGGGTCAGGAGGAACTCGCGGCGGAGGCCAAGGTCGAAGGAGAGGACCGAACCGGCACGCTGGGTGTTGCGGCCCGTGTCGCGGCCGTTGTCAAAATAGCGGTCATTGGAGCTGTTGCCATCGCCGTTCACATCGGCCGAGTAGGTCAGAGTGTAGGGCGTACCCGTCTGGTAACGGACCGAGAGCGAGGTCAGGATGCCCGTGATGTCCTTATCCAGATAGCTGAAGTAGCCAGTGAGGACTTCGCGGCGGTCGGTGTCGGCGTAGCCCCACTGGCTGCCCAGCTTGCCCTGATCCTGGATGCTGATGCCGGAATAGTTGCGCTCGTTGGAATCGCTGTCCTTGTTGATGGCGTAGGTGTAGTACAGCTGCGCGTCGAAGGCGCTGCCTTCCTTGTGGTACTTCAGGCTGGCGGTGTAGGCATGGTAGATGCCCGTTGCATCCGACAGGTAGTAGCCCATGGTTCCGTAGTTCGGATTGGGGCGGACGGGTGTATAGGCCCCGCTGGCGCTGACCGTGCTGGGGTAGATCAGCCGGCCGGAAGCATTGGCAGTCGGCGTGCCGAGGTTGAGATCTTCCGTGCGCTCCAGCTGGTTGCTCTTGGCGTACGTGGCCGAGAAACCGAGAACGAGATCCTTGAAGGAGCGCTCGATGCCAACGTTGGCGCGGTCCGTGTAGGGGTTCTTGAAGCTAGGCGAGAAAGTCCAGATGTTGAAAGGCGTGAAGGCACTCGGAGTGGAGGAGAACCAGAAGGGGTTCGCGGGGTTGAAGGCCGCGCCGATGGGGATGCCATAGGTGGCGGCTTCAGAGGGCTGGAAGTCCTTGGAGCCTGTCCGTCGACCATTCGCGGCGAACACTTGGTAGAGGAACACGGCGGGGGTGGTGCTCACATAGCGGCCGAGGCTGCCGCGCAAGACGGTTTTGCCCTGGTCGATGGCAGGGGTCCAGGTGAAGGAGGCGCGAGGGGAAATCTGGCTGTCCGTGGGGATCTTCGCCGTCAGGGGCATGGAGGTGGCCAGGCGGTTGCTCATATCCAGGATCGGATAGTTAGGATTCTCCTGCTTGTCCCAGCGAACGCCCAGGCCAACCTTCAGGGTGTCGCTCACACGGAGATCAGCCTGAATGAAGGCGGCGAGCTGCTTCTCTGTGGCGGAGAACTGGCCCGCACTCTGCACGGGGCCGCTCAGACCGAAGTTCTGGCGGTAGTAGGACCAGTTGCCGGCGCGGAAATTGGCGAGCGAGGTGAAGTTGTAGACGCCGCGCCAGTTTCCGGCGAAGAATTCGGCAACATCCACAGAGTTGTAGTCGATACCACCTTTCACCTGGATGGTCGGGGTCACGTAGCTGATGTTCTCTTGGATCTGAGTGCGCTTGGTGTTGTAGGTACGGTCAAAGGGGTATGCGCCGTAGTAACCGACTGTGTTGGAACCGCTGCCGATGACCACCTCAGGCAGGGAGGCGTAGGGGTTCCGGGGCATGTCGTCCTTGGCGTAGCTCAGACGCGCTTCGTTCATCCAGTTGCCATTGATGACCCAGTTCCACTGCAACACATAGGTGTCCGTGGTGATTTCGTCCGAAGACAGGTTCTCGTAGGCAGCCTGGGCGCCGGCACCCACGTCACCCTTGAACTTGGAGTGGTTGATGCGGAACTGGAGGGCCTGGTCGGTCGTGATGTTCCAGTCGAAGCGAGCGAACAGCGTGTCGGAGTCGGCCTTGCTGGAATAGTTGCCGCCCTTGGCGAGGAGCACGGCATCGGCGGCGTTGGCCGGGTTCAGGACGGAGGGGGCGTTGGCCGGTCCCCAGACCTGGTTGATGGGATCCTTCCGGCGCTGAGCATCATAGGCCACGAAATAGAAGAGCTTGTCCTTGACCAGGGGGCCGCCCACGCTGAAGCCGAACTGCTCCTGCTGGAAATTGCCCACGGGGTTCGCGGTGGTGGAGCCGCTGGGCTGCAGAAGGGTGGGGCCCGACTCGACCCAGATGCGCGGGCGGGTGTAGTAGAAAACGCTGCCACTAAGTTCGTTGGTTCCGTTCTTGGTGATGGCGTTCACATAGCCACCACCCATGCGGCCGAATTCGGCGCTGGCGCCGTCGGTGATGACCTGATATTCGCGGATGGCTTCGATGGAAATCGTGAAGGGGGTCTTGCCCTCTGCTGCGCCGATGGCGCCACCGAAGAAGGGCTCGTTGTTGTCGCCGCCATCGATGTTGATGGATGTGTTCACACCGCGCTGGCCGGCGATGGCAAGATTGCCGCGGCTGCTGTCCACCACCACCTGGGGGGTCAGGGTGGCCAGATTGGTAAAGTTACGGTTGAAGACCGGCAGGTTCGTGAGGTTGTCCGGGGACACGATGGCGGCGGCGCTGGCGCGCTCGGCGTCCACTTGGGGAGCCGTGGCCATCACTTCCACCACCGCGCCAGTTTCGACGGCGAGGCGGACAGTGAGGGGTGCGGCGTCGCCCAGGTTCAGGTTCACCTTGATGTTGGCGGCAGTCTGGAAGCCGGCCTTGGTCACGGTGACCTGGTAGGGGCCGACGGGCAGGAGGGTGGCCATGTAGCGGCCTTCCTCACTGGTTTGCAGGGTGCGGGTCAGGCCGGTCTCCGTGTTGCGGATGACCACCGTGGCCCCAGGAACCGCTTGGCCTTTGGCATCCAGGACCCGACCGCCCAACTGAGTGGATACCCCCTGGGCGACGAGGGGAGCCGCTGCCACCAGCAGCGCCACCAAGGATGAGTTACGCAAATGCCGTGAACGCATATGAAGTTCCTCCGATACCCAAGAGTAGCGGGCCGAGGCTCTTGATAGCACCTTGACCTGGGGTCAAGGAACGAATGTGACACGAATGGCACAAGATGGTCACAGGGGTTCCATTCCGGGCCATCTGTTAGGCTTCTACCTTTCCTTGAGATCCCCATGAAACTGGTTGTCCTGGCTTCCTTCTTCATTTCTCTGGGCGCCCTATTCGCCCAGGGGCCAGCCACCATGGGGGTTTCAGAGATCCGCGCAGGCATGAAGGGCCATGGCAGGACGGTCTTTCAGGGTGGCAAGATCGACCGCTTCGAGTTTGAAGTGGTCGGAGTGCAGAAGAATGCGGCCCCAGGCCGAAGCCGGATCATGGTCCGGGCCTCGGGCGGCCCTCTGGCGGATACCGGCATCCTGGCCGGTATGAGCGGCAGCCCCTGCTACATCGACGGCAAGCTCATCGGCGCTCTCAGCACCGGAATCATGTTCGAAAAGGAACCCATCGGGGGCATCACGCCCATTGCGGAGATGCTGGAGCAGCTGAAGGATATTCCCGATATTGCGCCCAGCCGGACGCCACTCATCCTGCCCAAGCTGGAGCCGCCCAAGGTGCTGAAATCGGCCCTGCTGGGCCAGATGCTGCCGTTCTCAGAGGTGATGGGCGATCTGGATCCCCAGGCGCTGCCCATGGCCCTGGCGGGAAGCCCGTTGGGCACCGAGGCGCAACGCTTTTGGGCCGGATGGCCCGTGACCTTTGCCGCGGGACCGGCGCTTTCGGGTGGCCGGGAGGAGGCCAGCCCTCTGGAACCCGGAGGCATGGCAGCCATCTCCCTCATGCAGGGCGATCTCGACCTGACGGCTTCGGGCACCATCACCTATGTGTCCGGCAAGCGGGTGCTGATGTTCGGGCACCAACTCTTCAACCTCGGGCCCGTGGACCTGCCGCTCTGGTCCGCCACCGTGGCCACGACGGTGTCCAGCTACCAGAGCTCCTTCAAGCTGGCCATGCCGGTCGCTCCCATTGGCGCTTTGCGCCTGGATCGCAATTCGGGTGTGGCGGGCATCCTCGGCGCCGAGGCCCGCATGGTGCCCATGCGCCTGGGCCTGAACCTGGGGGGCAAACGCACCCTCAATTTCCGCTTCGAGCTCATGGATCATCCCGTGGCCACGGCGGCCCTGGCCGCCACGGCCGTGGCCCAGACCCTGGACGCCCACACCCGCGGCCTGGGATTCCAGAGCCTTTCCATGCAGGGGAACATCAAGCTGGCCGGGCATCCAGCCATCCAGATCGAGAATGTCATCGCCGACCTGAACCCTGGGCGTCTCGCCCAATACCTGGGCGGGATGCTTCAGGCCATCTGCCTGAATCCCTTTGAAAAGCCCGTGTTCGAGGGCATCTCCATCACCATCAAGGCTGAGGAGCGGCTGGATCTCACCGCCATTGCCGGGGTGCGCCTGCTCAAGGCGCGGGCCAAGCGTGGCGAGGTGCTGCCGGTGTTGGTGACCCTCCAGAACATCCAGGGGGTGCGGGAAACCGCCACCTTCAACATTCAGGTGCCCTCCTCGGCGGCCAAGGGCAAGGCGACCCTCATGGTCGGCGATGGTTTCAGCCTCATGGCCGCCGATCCGGATGAGCGCGCGATTGAGACAGCTTCCATGGGCGATGTGGTGCGCATCCTGAATGGGGCCCTCCGCAACAACCACGCCTACGCCCTGCTGGTACAGGTGCAGCCCGGCGCGGGCCTGCGCGGCAGCCGCATCGAGGGCATTCCACCCACCGTGGCCAGCCTTGTGGGCGGCGATGGGGCCAGCAGCGACAACCGCCTGCAGCGCCGCATCGTGGGGCGCGCCCTGCTGCCCCTCGAACGGGAAGTCCGCGGCCTCAGCCAAATTGAAGTGGAGATCGAATAGATGCGTCTGCGAGGAAAGGGTTCTATGCGCTGGATGACATGCCTTCTTTCGGCGGTGGTGGGGGTTTCGGCTCTGGCGGAACAGCCCATGGCCACCTTCTCAGGGTTCAACGACTGGCTGGGTTCCGAAACCCGGGGGGTGCGCATCAGTGCCGACGGCCGACTGCGCCTGGCGCCGAACCTGCGACGGGTGGGCCAACTGCCTGAAGGCGTGATCTGGTCGGCCCTTCCGGATGGTTCCGGTGGCGCCTACCTGTCCGCTGGCACCGACGGCAAGCTCTTCCACTACACCGGTGGCCAGATGAAGCCCCTGGGCCAGGTGAAGGGGGGCATCGTCTTCGCCATGGCCCGGCTGGGCCAGGATCTCATCGTGGCGCCCACAGGCGAGGGCAAGCTGCTTCGTGTTTCACCAACCGGGGACGTGAAGTCCTTTGCGGAGATTGAGGCCCGCATCGTCTGGGCGCTGGCCGTGGAAGGCGACACTGTGCTGGTGGCGGGCGGGGCTGAAAAGGGCGCGGTCCTGGTGCAGGCCCGCGAAGGCTCCAGCCGACGCCTGACGGAGCTGGCCGATGAAACCGCCTTCACGGCCCTGACTTCGGACGGCCAGGGAGGCTGGTACCTCGGCAGCCATGGGCGCGGTCTGGTGCTGCGTTACAGCCGCCAGGGCGACCGCCTGGAAACCCTCATGGATACGCCCTTTGAGGAAGTGCGGGCCCTGGCCTACGTGGATGGACAGCTCTTCATCGGCGCCGACAATGGCTTGACGCCCAAGTTCAGCACAGGCCAGTTGGAGCGCCGGGAGGGTTACCTCCAGGCGGACACCACGGCCACCACCCGCTCGGCAGTCATCCGCCTCGACAAGGACCGGGTGCCCGAAACGCTGTGGCAGAGCTCCCAGAGCCAGGTCTATGCCCTGGCCGCCTGGAAGGGCCAGCTGCTGGTGGCCACGGGCAACCGCTCACGCCTCTTCTCCCTGCCGCTCGGCAAGGGGCGCGATACGGAACCCTTCGCGGTGGTGCAGGAGCTGGGCACGGCCCAGGCCACGGCCTTCCTGCCCTCCGGCGGGGATCTGCTGGTGGTGGGCTCGAATCCCGCCGAACTCCACCTGCTTTCCGAAGCGCAGGCCACGGAAGGCACCCTGGAATCGAGAATCCTCAAGGGGGCGCCCATCGCCGACTGGGGCCGGGCCTACCTGGATGCGGAAACCCCCACGGGCACCAATGTCGAATTGCAGTTCCGCACGGGTAGCACAGAAACGCCCGATGCCACCTGGAGCAACTGGACGCCGCCCCTTCGCAGCGGCGAGCGCCCGGCCTTGCCGCCCGCACGCTTCGCGCAGTTCCGGCTGCGCCTGAGCAGCACCCGTGGCGGCGCCACGCCCACCGTGGAAACGGTGAACGTCTATTGGGCCCAGCGGAACCTCGCACCGGTCTGGGAAGGGGTTGACCTGATGCCTCCGGGCCTGGTCATCACCCGCACGGCGCCCCCCGACGACATCGGCATCGAGCGCGTCCCCCTGGAAACCCAGAAGCTCATTCCCGCCCTGGGCTACATGGGTGCCGAGAAGCGCAGCTTCCGGCGCGGCGGGCAGAGCTTCGTGTTCCGGGTGAACGATCCCAATGGCGACGCCCTGCAGTTCGCCATCCGCCTGCTGCCTGAGAAAGGTGCGCCCATCCTCCTCGAAAAAGCCTGGAAGGAGAAGTTCTTCAGCTTCGACACCCTGCCAGTGCCCGATGGGCGCTACCGGCTGGAGGTGGTGGCTTCTGACGCGCCGTCGGCACCGTTCAATGCGGCGCTCACCAGCACCTGGCGCACGGCGCCCTTCACGGTGGACCACACGCCGCCCGCCATCTCCGAACTCAGTGCCGTGCCCGAAGGCGAAGGCGTTCGGGTGCGCTTCGTGGCGCGGGACGAGACCTCCGTGCTGAAGGAAGCGGCCGTCAGTGCCGATGGCGAGCACTGGCTCCTGATCGTGCCCGAGGATCGCGTTTTCGATCAGAAGGAAGAGCGCTTCGACGTGCTGGTGCCCCGGGACATGGTGCGCGGCGACCGCCTCCTGGTGAAGGTGGTGGATCTCCACAACAACGAGCAGTCCGCCGCCGTGTCGCTGGGAACGCCCGCCGCCAAGCGGTAGGTTCCACTCGGCATGCAAAAAAGCGGGGCCGATTGGCCCCGCTTTTGGTTCTGTGGCGTTCTACACGCCTTTGAACTGCGCTTTCCGCTTCTCCAGGAAGGCGCTGATGCCTTCCTTCATGTCCTGGGTGGCGGCCATCAGGCCGAAGAGGGCGGCCTCGTACTGAAGGCCCTGGTCCTGGGGCATGTCCAGGCCCTCGTTCACAGACGCCAGGGCGCTGCGCAGGGCCAGGGGGCCGCGGGAGAGCAGGGTCTTGGCCAGTTTCTCCGTGGCGGTCCGCAGCTCGGCCTGGGGCACCACCCGGCTCACCAGGCCCATGCGATGGGCATCGGCTGCGGGCACCATGTCGCCGCTGAGGATGAGATCGAGGGCCACGCCCTTGCCCACCAGCCGGGGCAGCCGCTGGGTGCCGCCATAGCCGGGGATGGTGCCGAGGCTCACCTCGGGCAGGCCGAAGCGCGCGTTCTCGCTGGCGATGCGGATGTGGCAGGCCAGGGCCAGTTCGCAACCGCCGCCCAGGGCAAAGCCGTTCACGGCGGCGATGACGGGCTTGGGCAGGGATTCAATGCGCTGGAAGACGGCCTGACCCAGCAGGGCCAGCCGACGGGCGGCGGCGGCATCCAGATCCTTCAGCTCGGTGATGTCCGCCCCGGCGATGAAGGCCTTTTCACCGGCTCCGGTGATCACGACCACGCCCACCTCGGGATCCTGCTCCAGGTCCAGGAACAGCAGGTCCAGGCCCTTCAGGACCTCATGATTCAGGGCGTTGAGCTTTTCGGGTCGATTCAGCGTGATCCAGGCAACGCGATCTGCTTTCTCGACGAGAAGGAAGGACATGAACACTCCGGGTTTGGTCATGATTGTAGGCTGAATCTGGAGCTTCCCGCATGTTCCATCCGCCTCATCCCGAGACCTACCGCGACCAGCTGCGCGCTTTTCTGCGTGAAGACTGGGGCACGCAGGACTGGACCACCGCCTCCGTGCCGGATCGCCCCATGACCGCCCGCGTGGTGGCCAAGGCCGATCTGGTGCTGGCCGGGCTGCCCGTGGCCGCCGAAACCCTGAAGCTGGCCTGCGGTTCGATGGTCATCGAGCTGCCCAAGCACGATGGCCAGAAAGTAGGGACGGGCACAGAGGTCATGCGGCTGCGCGGATCCAGCCACGGCATCCTGCTGGCAGAGCGGGTCATGCTGAACCTGCTGCAGCGGCTTTCGGGCACTGCCACCCTCACGCGGAAATTCGTGGACGCGGTGGAAGGCACCGGTGCGCGCATCCTGGATACGCGCAAGACCACGCCGGGCCTGAAGGTGCTGGAAAAGTACGCGGTGCGCTGCGGGGGCGGCGTGAACCACCGCCTGAACCTCAGCGATGGTGTGTTGTTGAAGGAGAACCACCTGGCGGCGGTGGGCGGCATCCGGGCGGCGGTGGAATCCGCCCGCCGGGTGGCGCCGAACCTGGTGAAGATCGAGGTCGAGGTGGAAAACCTGGGCCAGCTCAAGGCCTGCCTGGAACTGCCGGATGTAGACGGGGTGCTTCTGGACAACATGGCCCTCGATCAGATGCGCGAGGCGGTCGCCCTGCGCGACCGCAGCGGCCGACGCCTCTTCCTGGAGGCCAGCGGCAACATCACCCTGGAGCGGGCCCGAGCCGTGGCGGAAACCGGTGTGGACTTCCTCAGCGTGGGTGCCCTCACGCACAGCGCGCCCTCGGTGGATCTCAGCTTGCGGATGGACTGAGCTTTTTGGGTGATCCATGATAAACCTCATGTGACGAGGTAGGAGGCGGCATGCGTTCAAGGCAATGGAATGGTGTGATGGCGGCCCTGGTGGCGGCGGCTCCGGCGATGGCTCAGGTGACGACTCCGGCGGTGGCCCCGGCCACACGGCCCATGACCTTCATGGATGTCATGGAGATGCGGTCGGTGAGCGGGGGCCAGCTGTCGCCGGATGGCGCCAGAGTGCTTTACACCATGAGCATCCCCCACTGGAAATCCGGGAAAAATTACACGGACATCTTCCTGGCGGATGCGCAGAGTGGTGCGGCACGCCAGATGACCTTCACCCGCGAGAAGAATGAGACATCTCCCCAGTGGGCGCGGGATGCCAAGCGTTTCGCCTTTCTCAGCGACCGTGAGGGCAGCCAGCAAATCTACTGGATGTCCGTGGATGGTGGCGAGGCCCGCAAACTCACGGACGCCAAGGATGGTGTCCACGCATTCAGTTTCAGCCACGATGGTAAATGGCTGGTCTTCAGCGCCGGGAAGGCGGAGGATCGCCAGCTCTCCATCATTGATCTGGCCTCGGAGGAATTGGCGCCCGTGGCGCTGCCCAAACACGCCACCCCCATCCGCGATTTCGAGATCGCAGAGGATGGCAGCCGCCTCTTCTTCACCAGCCCGGATCGCCTGGACAAGGACGAGGCCAAGCGGAAGGAGAAGAAATTCGACGTGCGGGTGGCCGACCCGGAGCAGCCGCCGGTGCATCTGTGGTCGGTGGATCTCAAGGACAAAACCGAAAAGCGCTGGACGGAAGGCGCGGACTTCACCGTGACCTCCTTCGATCTGTCGAAGGATGGCCGCTGGGTCGACTACCTCGCCATGCCCTCGGCCCGCCGAGTGGGTGACATCACACAGGAGGAGGCCAGCCTCCACTTGCTGGACCTGCAGAGCGGGCAATCCCGGCAGATCCTGGAGAAGCAGGCGGGGTACTCCGCCTTCTCGCCGGACGGGAAGTGGCTGATGTACTCTGCGCCCGAGCGCTTCGAGCGGCTGCGCAATGAGAAGCTGTGGATCCTTCCCACCGCGGGTGGTCCCGCGAAAAACCTTCTGGCGGGCAAGGACATGAGCGTCTCCCGCGCCAGCTGGAGCGAGGATTCCCGCAACCTCTACTTCACCGAGGGGCTGGGCACCAGCCAGCACCTGTTCTCGCTTTCCACGGCGGATGGCACGCTAACCCAGCTCACCCATGAGACCGGCGTGATCGCAGGCGCCTATCATCCTGAAGCGAAGCGTTTCCTCTTCAGCTTCAGTCACCCCCGGAAAGCCGCGGATCTCTACGTGGCGAAGCCCGCGTCCATCGGCACACCCTCGGCCTGGGTGAAGGTCTCGGATGCCAACCCGCAGGTGGCGAAGCTGTCCCTGGGCGAGACCGAAACCATCCGCTGGAAGGCCAAGGACGGCACCCAGGTGGAAGGCCTGCTCATCAAACCCATCGGCTACGAAAAGGGCCGACGCTACCCGCTCATCGTGCAGCTGCACGGCGGTCCCGCCTCGGCGGAAATGAGCGGCTTCCAGGCCCGCTACGTGACCTACCCGCACATCTACGCCGCAGCCGGGTACGTCGTGTTCCAGCCCAACTACCGGGGCTCGACGAACTACGGCGAGGCCTTCACCCGGCAGATCGGTGGCAACTTCATGCGGCTGTCCTACGGCGACATCATCAGCGGCGTGGACCACCTCATCCACGAGGGCATCGCTGACGCCGACAAGCTCGGCATGATGGGCTGGAGCGCCGGCGGTCACTTGTCCAGCTGGACGCTGACTCAGACTGATCGCTTCAAGGCCATCAGCACCGGGGCCGGGGCCGTGAACTGGATCTCCATGTATGCCGAAAGCGACACGCAGAGCGTGCGCGAGTTCTACCTGGGCGGCAAGCCCTACGAGGCCTGGGACAACTTCGTGCACGAATCGGCGCTGAAATACATCAAGAACGCGAAGACCCCCACGCTCATTCACGTGGGCGAGGCCGATCAGCGTGTGCCGAAGCCCCAGAGCGATGAGCTCTACATGGCCCTCAAGCAGCTGAAGGTGCCTGTGGAATACCTCGTCTATCCCGGCATGCCCCACGGCCTCAGTGAGCCCCGCTATCAGCTGGTGAAGATGGTCAGCGAGTTCAACTGGTTCGAGAAGTGGATCAAAGGCCAGAAGACCTGGTTCGACTGGAAGACGCTGCTGGACACGCTGCCTGCTGATGCCGATGCCAAGTCAGAAACCCCGACCAGCCCTGCCGCCCCTCGGCGGAGATAGCCGCGGAACCCCCGGAGGATGGAAAGCAGAAGCCCGGCTGTGCCGGGCTTCTGCGCGGGGGCCCGGGGGTGTGCGCGCAGCGCGGAACCCCCGGATAATTATTTGACTTCCAGCTTGCGGGCCTCCAGAAGGCGGCCCACCGCCTGATCCAAGGAGGTCACGGCCTTGGCGTAGGTGATCTGGGCCTGCAGTTCATTGCCCTTGGCGGTGTTCAGGTCGTTGAGCTTGGAAAGCACCAGGAAGTTCGTGCTCATGCCGTTCTCGAACTTCTTCTGTTCCGCTTCGAGATCCTTCTCGCGGAAGTAGCGGGTCTTCTCGGCGGCAGCCACGCCCTTGGCGGAGGATTCCAGGGTTCGGTAGGCCGTGCGCACCTGCAGCACGATACCCAGTTCCTGATCATGGAGGTTCAGTTCGCTGCTGCGGCGGGAAGCCCGGGCGATGGCCAGGCTGCCCCTGGCGCCACGGTTCAGGATGGGCAGGGAGAACTGCAGACCCACGGAGTAACCCGGGTCCTTGCGGTTGGTGAGGTCGGTGTTCACCGAACTCCAGGAGTTCTGCACGTTGGAGTTCAGGTTGTAGCCCACGCTCAGGTCGAGCTGGGGAAGGAGGTGGTTGTTGGCGGCGGATTCCTGCACCTGCTTGGCCTTCAGGTCGAGCTGCGCGCTCTTCAGTTCCAGACGGTTGACCAGGGCCTGCTTGACGGCGCTCTCCTCGTCCAGCTCCAAGGGCTTCACGCTGGGGAGGTCCACAGTGTCAAGGTTGGCGGGCCGGTCCGTGGTGGGGTAGAGGGTGCGGATGAGGGCATCTTTGGCGTTGAGCAGTCCCGCTTCGGACGTGATGATGTCCTGCTCCGCCTGAGCGACGGAGGCTTCCGAGGAGGTGACTTCGATGGGAGCCAGCGTGCCCACCTGCACGCGGATCTGATTTTCCTTCAGCTGCTGCTGGGCCAGGGCCAGGGCCTGGCGCTTGTTTTCCAGGTTCCGCTTGGCGTAGACCACGTCCCAGTAGGCCGATTCCGTGGCGGCGACGTTGCCGATGATGGCGAGCTGGAACGTGTAGTCTGCCGCCTGGGCGCCGTAGCGCGACACGATGAGGTTGGTGGCGGAGGCTTCCCGGCCGAAACCCTTCAGCAGGCTCTGGGTGAAGGAGGCGGAAAGGCTTCCGGTGTAGGGATAGCGCGTGGAGAAGGTCGGGCTTCCCGCGTAGTTGTACTCGGTGGAGCTGTAGTTCGGGTTGGTGTAGGCGACATTGAAGAGGCCGCCCCACTCTGTGGGCTTGGACACGCCCACGTTCCACTTGCGGGTATCGGTGATGGTGTTGCCGAAGATGGGGTTGCCGCTGCCATCAAAGCTGTGGCCGTCCGGCTGGAATTTGGAATGTGTGATGGCATAGGCGCTGTTCAGCGTCCAATCAAACGCCCCAAGGCTCTGGAGTTCCTGCGCCTTGGTGCTTTCCCGGGTCTGCTGCGAGATCTGCACCTGGAGGTTGTTCTTCAGGGCGATCTGGATGGCATCCTGCAGCCGGAGTTGGGAGGCATCAGGGGCCTTCGGAGCGTCCTGGGCCACCAGGGAGAAGGCCACCAGCAGGGCCGGGAAGATAGGAAGACGCATCATCACCACTCCTTGAAGATCGAAAAGAGCTGCCACACGGACAGGCTGCCTACGGACAAATGCGGGGACCGGTTTAGATTAACCCAGCAAGCATCATGTCTCCCTCGCGAGATGAGGGCAAGTATCATTTCATCGTGTGTTGAAAATGTTTACTTCAACAACTCCCTGGCGATGACCATGCGCTGGATCTCGCTGGTGCCCTCGTAGATGGTGGTCACCCGCACATCCCGGTAGAGCCGTTCCACCAGGTATTCCCGCGAGTAGCCGTAGCCGCCATGGATCTGGACCGCCCGGTCGCAGAGCCAGACCGCGCTTTCCGTGGTGAAGAGCTTGGCGGTGGCGGCCTCCACCGTGCAGGTCCTCCCCGCCTGTCGGAGCGCCGCGGCCCGGTAGACGAGCAGGCGGGAAGCCTGCAGGCGCGCCTCCATCTCGGCCAGGTAGGTCTGGATCATCTGGTGTTCGCCGATGGGCTTGCCAAAGGAACTGCGGGCCTTGGCGTAGGCCACGCTCTCGTCCATGGCCCGCTGGGCGATGCCCAGGGCCTGGGCGGCGATGCCGATGCGTCCACCGTCCAGCCCGCCGAAGGCCACCTTCAGGCCATCTCCGAGCTTGCCCAGCAGGGCATCCTCAGGCACAAAGGCATCCTCCAGGGCCACCATCACCGTCTTGCTGGAACGCAGGCCCATCTTTTCTTCGGCCCGGCCCACGACAACGCCGGGTTGTTGCGCATCCAGGATGAAGGCGCTGATCCCCTTCTTGCCTTTGTCGGGGTCGGTACGGGCCATGGTGACGAAGTAGCGCCCCACGCCCCCGTTGGTGATCCAGGCCTTGGCGCCGTTCAACCGCCAGCCGCCTTCCACCTTGGTGGCGCGGGTCTTCAGGGCCGCAGCGTCGGAGCCTGCATCGGGCTCTGTGAGCATGAAGCCGCCCAGCACCTCGCCGCTGGCCAGGGGCTTGAGATACTTCTGTTTCTGGCCCTCGGTGCCGAAGGCCAGGATGGGCGCGCAGGCCACGGAGTTGTTGACGCTCATGGTCACCGCCACGGAGGCGTCGGCGTAGGCGATCTGTTCCAGGGCGAGAATGTAGCTGAGGAAATCCACGCCAGCGCCGCCATAGGATTCGGGCACGGTCATGCCCAGGAAACCCATCTCGCCCAGCTCCTTCATGATCTCTGAAGGAAATTCACCGCTGGCATCACGGGCTGCGGCGCCAGGTTCGATTTCCGCCAGGGCGAAATCGCGGGCCGCTTCCCGCACGGCGGATTGATCCTCAGTGAACTGGGGGAACATGGCTTCTCCGGGGTTTGCCTCAGATTATCAAGGGCGCGGGCAAACGCTGGTTGGGTGAGCCAGGGGCTGCCTCGAAGTGCAGACCGCAAACACAGACGACTGCTGTTCTGACAGGCCTTTCACGCCGTTGACTGGCCATTGCGCCCGGAGCGCTGGTTCCGGTCGGGGACTCAACCTTCCACGAGGGGAAGGCGCAGCATGAAGGTGGTGCCCGTGCCCGGTTGGGAGGCCACGGAGAGACTGCCGCCCAGTTCCTGCATCAGCTGGCGTACCGAGGCGAGCCCCAGGCCCGTGCCGCGACCCGGGCCTTTGGTGGTGAAGAAGGGGTTGAAGATCTGGGCCTGGACTTCCGGCGTCATGCCCATGCCGGTGTCCTGGACCTCCACCCTCGCCAGGGGTTTCCCCCTGGAGATAGCCCGCGAGAGGCGCAGCGTGATGGTTCCGCCCTGCGGCATGGCATCCCGGGCATTGGCCACGAGGTTCACGAAGATCTGCTCGATCTGGGAGCGGGATCCCAGGATGGGCATGGGGGATCCGCCCAGCTCAAGGCGGAGGCTGATGTGTCGGCCAATGAGCATTCTGAGGATGGTCTCCATGTGCGCGAGTTCATCCCGCAGGCACAGGTGGCTGGCCTGGTCGTCTTCCACTCGGCCGTACATCATGAGTCGCCGCGTGAGGGCGGCTGATTGATCCGCCGCCACCAGGATGTGGTCCAGGTCCTTGGCTGCCGGCGGACGTCCCTCTTCGAGGCGCGTCAGGGCCAACTCCGCGCAGGCCCTGACCGTGGCAAGCGCATTGTTGAGATCATGGGCCATACCGGCACCGAGTACCGCCATGGCATTCATACGCTCCGTTCGGAGCATGGCTTCCTGCATGATCTCGAGATCCCGGGTGCGTTCCCCCACGCGGGTCTCCAGGCTGGCGGAAAGGCGCTGAAGGTCCCTGAGGGCCAGCAGGCCACGGAAGAGCCCCAGGCCCGCCATGAGGGTCGCCATGGCGAGCACGGGGGTGTCCAGACGGGCGGGAGCCCAGACCAGGGAGGCCAGGACGAAGGCCAGGGCCGTGGCTGCGGGCAGCATGGGCAGGATCAGGGCCACCGGGGAGCGATCCTGGATCTCTTCGCCCGGCGGCGGACCTGGCTCCAGGGCCACCGGCGCGAGGGGGGCCAGCAGCATGAAGACGGCCGCCAGCAGCACCATCAGGTCGAGGGGATCACCCAAGCGGTACTGGCCCACCAGGGCCAGCGGCACCTGGAAGACGATTTGAAGCAGCGAGATGGTGAATCCCAGCGTGATCCAGCCCAGGGGCCCCCGAAAGCGAGAGGCTCGGCGCGCACCCAGGTAGGCGCAGGTGCCGAGGATCGTGGCGTTGCCGATGAAGAAGGAGGCCATGGTCCAGCGGTCGAGGGGCAAGGTCTCTGGCCTTCTGAACAGGGGCCCCAAGGCGAAGTACCAGCCGATGAAAAACGCCGACATGGCCGCCCCCAGGCCATCCATGCCCTTCCGTAAGCGCTCGGAACCTGAAGCGGAGGCCAGGGGCCAGGCGAGCAGCGCCGAGGCGATGAGCGTGAGGGAGAGCAGCGAAAACAGGTCCGCCCAAGAGGGGAAGGGGGGCGGGTTTCCGAGCCGCATCATGTGGATCGTGGCCCAAGCCTGATTGACGGACTGGGCGAACAACCCGGCGCTGAGCACCTGCCAACCGCGGCGCGCCATGGGCTCGCGGCGGGCCCGGCCGAGGGCCTGGGCGCTCGCCTGGAAGAAGGCGAGGGTGTTGAGCAGGTTCAGGCCCAGGCTGCGCGCGTGGGGGGCCAGCAGGAAGGACCCGGCGCCGAGGGCCAGATACCCCGCCACCACCCACAGGATGTGCTTCGGCCATGGGCCGAGCAGGGTGGGCGAGGGCTGGGCTTCGGGAGAAGGCATGGCGGTCTCAGAACCGCATCGGTTCAGGCCGGTTTCACCGTGAGTCTCCATCGGGTGGGAAGTCAGCGTCCCAGCTGCTGCCGAAGCAGGCCGACGGCGGCCTTGGAACCCTCCCACTTCATGCGCTCCTGGGCCTCCTCCAGGCCGCACCACAGGTACTCGCTGTGCTCAGAAGGCTCGAGACGCACCTGGGCCTCGGGGGCCACCTCCATGGCGAAACAAGTCTCGGTGTTGAAGCGCGGTTCCGCATCCGGAAACCGGACGATGGCGGGATCCACCCAGAAACTGTGGGCGAGGCCCAGGGGGCACAGCTGCCCGACCAGGCCGGTTTCCTCCATCACTTCGCGGTGGGCCGTTTGTTCGGGCTGTTCGCCGGGCTCCATCATCCCGGTGACGCTCTGCCACCAGAGGCCGTGCTCCGGCACCCGCAGCATCATGAGAATCTCAGGCTCCGTGGCGCCCTGGCGCCAGGTGAGGGCGGACACGCTGCGACTGGGTTCCCGCGCGGGTTGAAGGTCGAGGGCCAGGCAATCGATGAGGTGCGCCTGCAGCCGATCTGCGGCTTCCTGCCAGGTGGGCGCGGCGTCGCCCAGCAGGGAGGCCAGGCTGCACACGCCTTTGTCTGTGAAACCGCAGGGTGTGATCCATTTGAAGTGGTTCAGATTCGGGTTCACATTGAACGCGATGCCATGGGTGCTGATCCAGCGGCTGAGGTGGAGGCCGATGGCGCCCAGTTTCTCGGGACCTCGAGGTGTTTCCACCCAGATGCCCGGCGCGCCTTTGAGACGGTCGGCGGTGATGCCAAAATCCTTCGCCGTGCGGATCATGGCCTCTTCCAGTCCACGCACCAGGCGGCCCACATCCTCACGACCGCCGCGCAGGTTGCAGATGGGATAGGCCACAATCTGGCCAGGGCCGTGATAGGTCACCTCACCGCCCCGGTCTGTGCGGTGGACGCTCACGCCCTGAGCCTTCAGGAAATCATCGCTCATGTGGATGTCGGCGGGGGTGGCGTTGCGGCCCAAGGTGAAGACGGGATCGTGCTCCAGGATCACGAGCTGGTCCGGGCGCCCATCCTCATTCACATATTCCGCCAGGGCCTTCTGCAGGCGCAGACCCGCGGGATAGAACACCCGGCCGAAACGGCGGAGCTGGGCAGGGCGGGGGACAGTGAAGCCGATCTCAGACATGTCTCCAGTCTAACCGGATGGCTGCGGCGCCTGGCTGCCGTGACGCGCGGCCCAGGCTGAACACGGGCGCCGCGTCTGGCATGATCAAAGAAGCCATGAACCTGGATCCTTCCACCATCGGCCGCTACAAGGTCCTCGGCACCCTCGGCGCAGGGACGATGGGGACGGTGTACCTGGCGGAGGACCCCCTGCTCAAGCGTCCCCTGGCCATCAAGGTCGTGAGAGAGGGCACCGGCAGCGCGGAGGTGCTGGAACGCTTCAAGCGGGAGGCGGAGATTTCCGCCCGTTTGAGCCATCCCAACGCGGTCACGGTGTATGACGTGGGCGAAGAGCCGGGCTGCGGCCCCTTCCTGGTCATGGAACATGTGGATGGCGAATGCCTGTCGGACGTGATCAAGCGGGGGCCCATCGCGCCGACCCAGGCGGCTGGTCTGCTTCTTCAGGCCGGAGAGGCCCTGGCGGCAGTCCACGCCCTGGGCATCATCCACCGCGACATCAAGCCCGCGAACCTCATGGTGGGGGGCGATGGCCGCCTCAAGCTCATGGATTTCGGCGTGGCGAGAGGCGATCAGGGCCGCTTGACCGACCGTGACGCCTTCCTGGGCACGCTCGCCTACGCCGCGCCCGAAGCGTTGAACGGCGGAGAGGCCGATGCGGCCACAGACCGCTGGTCCTTCACTGTCACGGCCTTTGAGCTGCTCACTGGGCAGCTGCCCTTCGGGGGAGACAGCGTGGGCCAGCTGCTGCACCGCATCGCCCGCGAGGAGCCCGTCTTTCCTGAGGACATGGCGTCCGGCCTGCGGGCTGTCTTCAGCCGGGCCCTGGGCAAGGACCCCTCGAGGCGGTTCCCGGATCTCCAGGCCTTTCTCCAGGCACTGATGGAGGCCCTGCCCCTGGAGGCTGGGTTCCGCCGCAGTTGCATGGCCCACCTGGAGTCCCCGGCGCAGGTGAAGCTCACGGGAACCCTCCGGCTGGAACGGCCTCCCCGCCCGGCCTCCTCGATCCGCCGGTTTCCTTGGTACTGGGCCGCAGGCGCGCTGGGGGCGGTTCTCATCGGCCTGGTGGCCTTCTTCCGTCCGGCCCCGAGCCGCGTGCTGTCCATCGACTCCCGTCCCGGGGGCGCCGAGGTCTATCTCGACGGCACGCCGCTCGGGCGCACGCCGCTGCGTCAGGTGGTGGTGAAGGGCAAGGTGGATGTCCTGCGTCTGGAGAAGCCCGACCACCTGCCGTTGGAGGTGCGCCTCAAGGCGGAGGATCGGGCCCTGTCGCTCCGCCTTCTGCCCGCTCCCTTCGAGGTCGCCGTGGCCAGCGAACCCCCCGGCGCCGAGGTGGCCCTCGACGGGGAAGCGAAGGGCCGCACGCCGCTGTCCGTGCAGGTTCCGGGTGAGGGCGCCCACCAGCTCCGCCTCACCCTCGAGGGCCACGAACCCTGGAGCGTCATCCCGGAGCGCCGCAAGCCCTTGCCCGACCCCATCCAGCTTCAGAAACTTCGAGGCAAGAAGGCCGGTCCGCGGGATGGAAAAATCAAGAAGTTCTTCAAGGGCATCTTCCAGTAGCGGCCAGGACCTTCCCCTTCCAGCGTCGTCTCGATGCTTCCGGCAATGGGCCCGGCCTCGGCCATGATGGAAGCATGGCGAACGTGGTGGTGGTCGGCGGCGGTGCGGCAGGGCTGGTGGCGGCCTGGCGGGCGGCTTCCCTGGGCCATTCCGTGCAACTGCTGGAAGCCAATGGCCGCCTGGGCGTGAAGCTGCGCATCAGCGGGGGCGGCAAGTGCAACATCACCCACGACGGCCCTCTCAAGGAACTGCTGGCGGCCTTCCCCAAGGAACAGGCCCGCTTCCTCCGGCCCTCGCTGCATGCCTTCGACAACGGCGCCGTGCTGGAGTTGCTGCGCCGCGAAGGGGTTGAAACCTACACGCGCGACAACGGCCGCGTCTTTCCCCTGGATCGCCCCGGCAGCGCCGGTGCCGTGGTCGCGGCCTTCGAGGCCCTGGTGCAACGGGTCGGCGTGCGGGTGCGGACGGGCGCCCGCGTGACGGGGCTGCTGGGACGGGCGCCTCGTTTCGAAGGTCTGCTGCTGGAGGGGGAGCGTCTCCATTCGGATGTTTTCATCCTCGCCACGGGCGGGGCCAGCTACCCCGAAACCGGCACCCGGGGCGAGGTGTTGGGCTGGCTCAAGGGGCTGCAGGTGCCAGTGGAGCCCTGGTTCCCGGCCCTGGCGCCCCTCCCCCTGCAGCGGCCCCGCCCGGACTGGGAAGGGGTGGCGCTGCGGGAGGGCGAGCTGCGCCTCAGTGCCGGGGCGGAAGGCCGGCGTCTCGCCAGCTTCGCGGGCGACATCGTCTTCACCAAGGCCGGCATCAGCGGCCCTGCGGCGTTGGAGTTGAGCCAAACCACGGAACGGGCTCGCCGCGCGGGCGCCGCTTGGCTCACCTACGCCTCGGTGCCGGAGCTGCCCGAACAGGTGGATGCCGCCCTGCAGGCGGAGCAGCGCTCCAATCCCCGGCTGCTGGCGGCCACCTGGCTCTCGCGCCACTTGCCGGAGCGGCTGGTGGAGCCGCTGCTTCAGGCGCAAGCGCTGAGTCGCGCCCAGATGCTGAAGGATCTGCCCAAAGATGCGCGCAGGAGCTTGGTGGCTCTCGTGACCGCCTTGCCCTTGGGTGAGCCTCAGGCCGTGCCGCTGGCCCGAGGAGAAGTGGCCGCGGGAGGCGTGACCCTGAGCGCGGTGGATCCCCGCACCATGGCGCTGCGGAGCTGGGATAACCTGCGCGTCTGCGGCGAGCTGCTGGACATCGATGGCCCCGTGGGTGGCTACAACCTGCAGGCGGCCTTCAGCACGGGATTCGCGGCGGGAACGATCTAGATCCGGCCTGCCAGATCCACCACCAGGTCACACAACCGAGCGGCGTAGCCGGTTTCGTTGTCGTGCCAGCCGAAGACTTTCACGAAGCGCGGGCTCAGAGCCATGGTCAGGTCCAGATCCATGATCACGCTTTCCCGGCGACCGGTGATGTCGTGGCTGACCGTGTGGGGATCCGCAAGGGCGACGAGCCCCTTCCACCGCCTGCAGACGGCCTGTTCGTAGGCGGTGCGAAGGCCCGCCAAATCTGCATCCCGGCGCAGGGTGGCCACCAGGTCCACCAGGTTCACGCTGAGGGTGGGCACCCGCAGGGCCACGCCGTTGAAGCCAGGCGGCAGGGCAGGCATGGCGCGGTGCAGGGCGCCAAAGGCCGACGAGGTGGTGGGGATGATGCTCTGGAAGGCGGAGCGGCCGCGGCGCCGGTCCTTGTGGGGCTGATCCAGGAGCTTCTGATCGTTGGTGACCACGTGCACGGTGCTCATGCCCGCTTCCTCGATGCCGAAGGCCTCGTCGAGGATCTGCAGCATGGGGGCCGTGGCGTGGGCGGTGCAACTGGCGTTGGAGATGACGCGGTGCCGCTCTGGATCCAGCTCCGCCCCGTTCACGGGGGCGATGGCCGTGAAATCGGCATCGGGGCTGGGGGCGCTGATGACCACGTGGGAGACGCCCTGTTTCAAGTGGCGGGCCGCATCGGCCCGCTTGGTGAAGCGGCCGCTGGCCTCCACCACCAGCCGCGTTTCAGGGGGGAAGGGAATGAGCGAGGGATCCAGGGCGTGGAAAAGCGGTACCCGGCGTTCGCCCAGCAGGAGGAAATCCTGGCCGTTCTCGGTGTGGCCGCCGATGGGCAGGGCGCTCTGGCCGTGGACGGAATCGAAGCGCAGCAGCTGGATGACCTGGTCCAAGGGCGCGGGATCGTTCACGGCACAGATGAACTCGGGCTGACCCATGCCCAGTTGTTGCGCGCCCAGCTGCCGGACCGCCAGGCGGCCGATGCGGCCCAGGCCGTTGAGGGCGATGCGCTTCATGGCCGTGTCCCCTCTAGCACGTGCAGGCAGAGATCCTTCAGCCGGGCCGCGTAGGCGAACTCGTTGTCGTACCAGCCGAACACCTTCACGAAGCGCGCGCCCAGGCGCTTGGTGAGGAAGGGATCATAGAGGCAGCTGGCGGTGCGGCCCACCAGGTCGGCGCTCACCAGTTCCTCGTCGAGAACCTCCAGATAGGGCCCCAAGGGACCGCGAGTGGCTGCGTTCCGGAAGGCGGCGTGGACGGCCTCCAGGGTGATCTCCCGGCTCAGGGCGGCGGTGAGGTCCAGGATGCTCACATCAGGTGTGGGAACCCGCACGGCCAGGCCGTCAAGGCGGCCCGCCAGGTGGGGCAGCACCAGGCCGATGGCCCCGGCGGCCTCGGTGCGGGTGGGAATCATGCTGTGGGCGGCCGCCCGGGCGCGGCGGAGGTCCGCATGGGGCAGATCCAAGATGCGCTGGTCATTGGTGTAACTGTGCACTGCGGTCACAAAGCCATGTTCCAGACCGAAGGCCTCATCGAGCACCTTCACCATGGGAGCCAGGGCCTGGGTGGTGTCGCTGGCGCAGGAGATGAGCCGATGCTGCGCGGTGTCGAGCGCGCCTTCGTTGACGCCCATGACGAGGGTCTGGTCCGCCTCCTCCGAGGCCGCGCTGAGGAGCACGTGGGTGACGGATCCCCGGAGGTGGGCCGAGGCCGCGGCGCGTTCCGTGAATTGGCCCGTGCACTCCAGCACCACCTCGGCGCCATGATCGGCGAAGGGGATGGCGGCGGGATGGGGTTCTCCGTAGACGCGGATCCGGTGGCCATCCAGCACCAGGTGATCACCGTCGGAGGTCACGGGAAAGGGGGCCTGCCCGTGCGTGGAGTCATGACGCATGAGGTAGGCCAGGGTTGCCGTGTCGGCCAGGTCGTTGACCGCCACCACCTGCACCTGGGGTGCCGTCATCAAGTGGCGCAGGGCCAAGCGGCCGATCCGTCCCAGCCCGTTGATGGCGACCTTCCTCAAGCTTCCTCCCGGTTCTTGTTGTAACGGCCTTGGCGCGCCCTGTCGAAAGAAAAGCCCAGCGCGGGGCTGGGCTTTGACAGAAGGGAAAGCCGGTCTCAGCTGGCCAGGCTCACACGGCGGAGACGGCTGGGCGGGGCCTCCAGCTTCTTGGCCAGGGTGTTGCGGTGGATGCCCAGTTCCCGGGCGGCCGCACTGTGGTTGCCTTCATGGGCGGCCAGCACCTCTTCGAGGTACACCCGCTCGAACTCTCTCCGGGCCAGCTCCAGGGGGATTCCCCCATGCACCATCTCGGCCACGAGCATCCGCAGCTTATCGCGCATTCCATCTTCTCCAACATCCGTATCGGGAGATCGAAGGTATCACCGCGATGCCCCAAGGGAAAGGCCCTGTGATAAGTTTGTAACGAGGCCGCAGGCTGTGGAAAAGGTTGTGGAATAGCTGTGCAGGCGATGGGGGATGATGTGCGCAAGACTAAACTCGTGATGACCTTGGGGCCTGCCCTGATGCAGGGTGACCGGCTGCGGGAAGCCCTCAAAGAGGCCGATGCGGTTCGCTTGAATGCCAGCCATGGCGACCCCGTTTCTCGTTCCGAGGCCCTTCAGCAGGTGCGGGCCATCGCCACCGAACTGGGTCGGCACATTCCCGTCTTCCTCGATCTCCAGGGCCCCAAGTGGCGCGTGGGCCTGCTCGAGACGCCGCTGGATCTGGCGGCGGGCAGCGAAGGCGTGTTCTACCTGCCGGGCACGGCGGTTCCCGCGGGCTGCGCCTGGGCCGCGCCGTTGCCCCATCCCGAACTCTTCGAAGGCGCGGAGCCGGGCCAGCAGTGGCTGCTCGATGATGGCGCCATCACCGTGAAGATCCTCGCCAAGGGCACCGAGGCGCTCAAGGCCGAGGTGATCATCGGCGGTCCCCTGAAGGCCCGCAAGGGAGTCCATCCCATCGGCATGGACATCAACACCGACCCGCTCACGGAAAAGGATCACGTCGACATCCGCTGGGGTGTGGAGCATGACGTGGATCTCTTCGCCCAGAGTTTCGTTCGGCGCGCATCGGACGTGCAGCAGCTGCAGGCCATCATCCATCACCTGGGCGGCACCCAGCCCATCATCGCCAAGATCGAGCACCCCACCGCGCTCGCGCACCTGGGCGAGATCCTCGATGTCTCCTGGGGCGTCATGGTGGCCCGCGGCGACCTGGGCGTGGAGTTGGGCGTGGAGCGCGTCCCCGGCCTGCAGAAGCAGATCATCAAGGCGGCCCGCAAGGCGCTGAAGCCCGTCATCACGGCCACCCAGATGCTGGAGAGCATGATCGAGCACGCCCAGCCCACCCGGGCCGAGGCCAGCGACGTGGCCAACGCCATCTGGGATGGCACCGATGCCGTCATGCTCAGCGCGGAAAGCGCCTCTGGCGCCCATCCGGTGGAAGCCGTGCAGTGGCTGGCCCGCATCGCCGCCGAAGCCGACGCCAATGTGAAGCAGCGCACCACCACGCTGCCGGAGGAACTGGCCGAGAAGGTGCTGGCCCGCACGGACATCTCCGTGGCCTTCGCGGCCTGCCGCACCGCGGATGAAATCAACGCCCGTTCCATCGTGGCCTTCACCGAGGGCGGCAACACCGCCCGCCTGGTGAGCCGCCTCGCGGGCCGCACGCCCGTGCTGGGCGCCACGCCCGACGAGCTGACCGCCCGTCGCATGGGCTTGTTCCGCGGTGTGACGGCTCTCATGATTCCCCGCGTCGCCAGCACGGACGAGATGGTGGAGCTGGTGCGGGAACTGCTGCTGTCCAAGCGTGAAGTGGGCGCTTTCGACCGCGTGGTCATGACCATGGGCCTGCCCCTCTGGAAGTCCGGCACCACGAACACCATGAAGGTGATGACCTTCTAAATCAGGTTCTGATCCGGGAGACACCCATGAGCCTCTGCAAGCCCGATCCCAGCGAGTACGGCGATGCCTACGCCCACTACCTCGAAGTGGCGCCCGCGGGCGATGCACTGGCGCTGCACCAGTCTCAGACCGAGGCCGCCGCGGCCCTGTTCAGGAACCTGAGCGAGGCCCAGGGTGGCTACCGCTACGCGCCCGGAAAGTGGACCCTCAAGGATCTGCTGCAGCACCTCACGGATGTGGAGCGCATCTTCGCCTACCGGTGCCTGCGCCTGGGCCGGGGCGACGTCACGCCCCTGCCGGGTTTCGAGGAGGATGACTATGCGGCCTCCGCCCAGGCCGAAGGCCATTCCGTGGCCGACCTGCTGGCGGATTTCCTGGCGGTGCGGCAGGCCAGCCTGACCTTGTTCCGGAGCCTGCCGGAGGCGGCCTGGGGGAACCAGGGCACGACCAGCGGGAAGTCCATCACCGCCCGTTGCCTGCCCTACATCATGCTGGGCCATGCGGACCACCACCTGAAGGTGATCCGGGAACGCTACCTCCCGGGGCTCAAGTAATCCTTCCACTCTTCGAAGGCCGCCATCAGGATCTCGAGCTGAGCCGTTTCCGTGGTGCGGAAGCGGCTCACGAGTTTCCAGCCCTGGGCCACTTTCTGATAGCGGTACAGCCAGAGGAAGGGTCCCTCCCAGTCGCCCTCGGGATCGGTCTTCGTTTTCACTAGGAAGGCCACCGTGGTCCAGGGGCCCCGGGCCAGGAAGCGGCGGCCCAGTTCCCGAATGCCGGATTCCTCGTCGGATTCCAGCACCAAGTCATCGAGGTCGGGCACGAACATGGGAACACCTCTGGGGATTCCCCCATCCTATAGCTTCGGAGGCCTCCGCATGGAAAAGCTCATGGGTTTCGTGGGAGCGACCGTGGGCAGCCTGGCGGGCTGGTATCTCGGTGATCTCGTGGGCTTCATGACCGCCGCGCTGCTGAGCATCGTCGGCACAGCGGTGGGCCTCTGGGGCGGGCGCCGCCTGGCCCGGCAGTGGCTGGAATCCTGAAGCGCCAATCGGCCTCAACGTAGAGGTCCACCACGGAAACACTGAGGCCACTGAGGTGGCACGGAGGCCTCCGTGCTCCTCCGTCATGGGCAGGCCGTTGGCCGCTTCCGGCTTAGGCCGGAAGCCATCGCAGACGCCAACCTCGGATCCATTAGGGCATCCGAGCCTGGCGCCTGCGGTGTGCCCATGCTCCGTGCCTCCGTGGTGGGTCCTTTACGATTGAGGGCGAAACGGCGGGTGTCACCTCAGGTTGGGTGCCTGGCACCACATGGGCGCAGGGCGCCCCCTCCGCTAGATTGGAATCCTGGTCTTTCTCTGGAGAAGGTGTGTCGATTCAAGCGGTGGTGTTCGATTTCGGCAATGTGCTCATTGGGTGGGATCCCGAGGTGGTCTACCGCGAGCTGATTCCCGATGCGGCGGAGCGGCGGTTCTTCCTGAGCGAAGTATGCAATTCGGCCTGGAACATCCAGCAGGATTACGGCCGTTCCTGGGAAGCGGCCATCGCCGAAAAGGTGGCGCAATTCCCCGAGCACGAAGCCCTCATCCGGGCCTTCCGGGCCCGGGCGCTGGACATGCTCACGGGGCTGATACCCGAAGGGAACGACCTGCTGGAGAAGCTGCACGCGGCTGGCGTGCCCTGCCATGGATTGACGAACTGGTCCGGCGACACCTTCGAGGAAAGCCGCCCGCGCCTGACCTTTCTCTCCAAGCTGCAGCATGTGGCCGTGTCGGGTCACCTCAAGATGGGCAAGCCCCATCCGGAGATCTACCTCCACCTGCTGGCGCGCATCGGCCTCCCGGCCGAAGCCTGCGCCTTCATCGACGACGTGCCGGCGAACATCGCCGCCGCCGAGCGGCTGGGCATGAAGGGCATCCTGTTCCGCAACGATGGCAGCGCCGAGGCCCTGCTGCGGGAGACCGGGCTCGCGTTCTAGCCTCTCGCGAAACCTTGGCGCCTGGAGTTTCCGGCGCGGGCGTGGTTCCATTCCAGTCATGCGCATCGAATGCATCGCCATCGGAACGGAACTGCTCACCACCCGGCGGATCGACACCAATTCCGTCTGGCTGGGCGAACGTCTGGCGGGCCTGGGCCTGGCTTTCCACCGGAAGACCGCCGTGGGCGACAACCGCGAGGACCTGGCGGGACTCTTCCGGGAGGCCCTGTCGCGTTCGGATCTCATCCTCACCACCGGCGGCCTGGGCCCGACCTTCGATGATTTCACCAAGGAGCTCTTCGCCGAAATCCTCGGCGTCGAACTGGTGGAAGATGCCGCCAGTCGCGAGGACCTGCTGGCCTTCTACGCGGCGCGCAACCGAGTTCCCCCGCAGGTGAACTTCAAGCAGACCCTCATCCCCGTGGGCGCCGAGCCGCTGAAGAACCCCGTGGGCACGGCCCCCGGCATCTGGTGGCAGGACCCTCCGGACCATCCCGGCGTGCGGGTGGTCATGATGCCCGGCGTGCCCCGCGAGATGAAACGCATGTGGGAAGAGCAGGTGGAGCCCAGACTGCGGCCCCTGGCGGGACGGGCGGTCCACACTCTGCGCATGGTGGTCTCCGGCGTGCCGGAAAGCGCCCTGGATGAGCAGACCCGTGCGGCCCGCGAACGGCATGCGCACCTGGACTGGACCATCCTCGCCAACCTCACCCAGGTGGAATTGCTGGCCCGGGGCGCCCACCCCGCCGACCTCGAGGCGGCGAGGCGGGATTTCGAGGCGGTGCTGGGCGATGATCTCGCCTGCGTGGGCGAGGGCAACCTCGAGGACGCTGTGCTGGATCAGCTGCGCGAGCAGGGCGAAACCCTCGCCGTGGCCGAAAGCATGACTGGTGGTTTGCTGGCTTCCCGACTCACGGCCATCGCGGGTGCCAGCCAGAGCTTTCGCGGCGGCGTCACCGCGTACACCATCCCGGCCAAGGTCGCCTTCCTGGGGCTCGATGCCGATTGGCTGGCCTCGGTGGGCACGGTGTCCGAAGCCTGTGCCACCGCCATGGCCGAGGCCGTGCGGGCCCGCCTGGGCGCCACCTGGGCCCTGGGCATCTGCGGGAACGCGGGGCCCGGCGCTGAGGGCGGCGCGCCCGTGGGAACGGTGTTCATCGCCCTGGCTGGGCCCGATGGCACCGCGGTGCGTTCGCCGAAGCTCGCGGGAGACCGCGCCGAAATGCAGCTGCGTTGTGTGGCCCAGGCCCTGGACCGGCTGCGGCGGGCCGTGGCCGTGAGCCGCTGATACACTGCATCCATGAACCTCTTGTCCCCGACTTCCCTGGTCCTCTGGTGCCTCGGCGCCTTTCTGTGCGGCAGCATCCCCTTCGGTCTGGTGCTGGTGAAACTGGCAGGGAAGGGGGACGTGCGGCAGCACGGCAGCGGCAACATCGGCGCCACCAATGTCAGCCGAGTGGGTGGCAAGGCCCTGGGCATCGTCACGCTGCTGCTGGATGTGCTGAAGGGATTCCTGCCGGTGTTCATCGCAAAGAAACTGGGGCTCGGTGAATCGGCGCTCTCTCTGCTGGCCCTGGCCGCGGTGCTGGGCCACATGTTCACCCCTTGGCTGGCTTTCAAGGGCGGCAAAGGGGTGGCCACGGCTTTGGGTGTGGCCCTGGCCTTCCGAGCTGGCATGGTGCTGCCGGCGCTCGGCGTGTTCATCGTCATCCTGCTGGCCTTTCGCTACGTGAGCCTGGGCAGCGTGCTGTCGGCCTTCGCCTTGCCGCTCATCCTGGTCTGGAAGGGCGCCACGCCGGTGGTGCTGCTGCTGTGGGTCGACATCGCGCTGCTGGTCATCATCAAACACCACGAGAACATCCGGCGCCTGCTGAAGGGCACCGAAGCACCCCTCTGGGGCGCCAAGAAGGAGGTGGCCGATGTCTAGCCGCGCGGACATTGGCGTCTTCGGTTCCGGCGCCTGGGGCACAGCCCTGGCCATCACCTGGGCCCGCAAAGGCGCCAAGGTGGCGCTGTGGGGCAACTTTCCGGAAGAGATGGCCAAGATGGCCGCCACGCGGCGGCACCTCTGGCTGAAGGATGTGGAATTTCCGGAGGGGCTGCAGACGTCGGATGATCCCAGTGATGCCTTCCAGGCACCGCTGTGGATCTCGGCCATGCCCACCCAGGTGACACCGGACGCCTGGCGCAGCCTGCGTCCCCGTGCCTCTGCGGCACCCGAGCTGGTGATCCACGTGAGCAAGGGCATCCTGCAGAGCACGCATCAGACCTTGTCCCAGGCGCTCACGGGTGTGCTGGACGTGCCCGTGGGCGTGCTCTCGGGCCCCACCTTTGCCGACGAGGTGTCGCGGGGCGTGCCCTCGGCCATCGTGCTGGCCCTCCCAAGCGAGGTATCCGAGGAGCGGGCCAAGGCCCTGCAGGCCCATCTGGCCTCGGAGAAGCTGCGCATCTACCTCAGCCGCGACGTGATCGGCACGGAGCTATGCGGCGCCCTGAAGAACGTGCTGGCCATTGCTGCGGGCCTGGTGGATGGCCTGAAACTGGGCTACAACGCCCGCGCGGCCCTCATCACCCGCGGCCTGGCGGAGATGGCGCGGCTGGTGGAGGCTCTCGGCGGCCAGCCCACCACGGTCATGGGTCTGGCGGGCATGGGCGACCTGCTGCTGACGGCCACAGGGCCTCAGAGCCGTAACCGCACCTTCGGTGAACTGGTCGGCAAAGGCAACAGCATCGATGCGGCCCGGGATTCCCTCGGCGGCCAGGTGATCGAGGGCATGTTCACCACCCAGGCGGCCCTGGCCCTGGCCAAGGAGCATGGCCTGGATCTGCCCATCGCGGCCGAAGTGCTGCGCCTCCTCCATGGCGAGAGCCCTGAAGAGGCCGTGCGGCGGCTCATGACGCGGTCGCTGAAATCGGAGTAGTGGAGATCCCTGTGGCCGAAGCCTTCCGTTTCCGCATCCACCAGCACGGCCCCGCAGGATCACCGGTGCGGGAGGCCTTCGCGCCTGCCCAGCCCAGGCCGGGTTGGGTGCGCCTCGAGCTGAAGGCCATGGCCCTGAACCGCCTGGATCTGTGGACGACGGAGGGCATCCCCGGATTGCCCCTGCCGTTGCCCATGACGCCGGGCTGCGATGGGGCCGGTGTGATCGAAGCCGTGGGCGAAGGCACCGTGCTTCCCCCGGGGCTGGAACCGGGCGGCAGCGCCATGATCGCGCCGGGGCTAAGCTGCGGCGTATGTCCCGCCTGCTTCCGGGGGGATGACATGCTGTGTCCCACCTACGGTGTGCTGGGTCACATCTGCGATGGCACCGCCGCCACCCATGTGCTGGTGCCCGCTGCCAACCTGCTGCCCATCCCCGGAAACTGGAGCTTCGAGCAGGCGGCGGCCTTCCCATTGGTGTTCCTCACGGCCTGGGAGATGCTCGTCCACAAGGCGGCTCTGCGACCCGGCGAGACGGTGCTGGTCTGGGGCGGCGGCAGCGGGGTGGGCAGCGCCGCCATCCAGCTCGTGCGGGCCCTTGGAGGAACCGCCATCGCCGTGGTGGGCAGCGAGGTCAAGGCCATGAAATGCTGGGAACTGGGTGCGGAGCACGTCATTGTCCGCGGCGACATGCGGGCCCTCGCCACCAAGGTGCGGGAGCTGACGAACCGGCGCGGCGTGGATCTGGTCTTCGAGCACACGGGGGCCGCCACTTGGGGGGCCAGCCTTTCCGTCTGTGCCCGCGGCGGACGCATTGTCACCTGCGGGGCCACCACGGGCCGGGAGACCTCCTTCGACCTGCGAGCGCTCTTCGCCAAGCAGATCCAGATCCATGGCTCGTACATGGGCCGCCGCGAGCACCTCTGGACGCAGCTGTCGCTCCTCCAGCGGAACCCCACCAACCCGCCCTTCAGGCCCGTCATTGATCGCGTGTTCGATCTGGCGGAATACCCCGAGGCCCAGCGGCACTTGGAGGCTGGACAGGGGTTCGGCAAGGTGGTGTGCAGCGTGTCCTGATTCGGTTTCGCCAAAGGCTATGGCAACCACGAATTCACAATGGAAACGACTGTTCGGGGGACCTGTGGCATGTTCGCCGGGCGTCCCTTATCCGTATCCCATCCCTCTCCTCCATCCAGGCAGAAGAAAAACATGAGATGTTCAGCCGGGATGAAGGGGATGGAGGGGTTGGAGCAGGTGCTTTCATTCCATCCATGGCCCCTCCTTCACGGTTGAATGCGAGACGGCATCACAGATGTCGACGTGCCATGGGTCAGTCCGTGGCGGGCCCAGAATGCCGTAGCTGCAAGGCTTCCTCCCACTGATCCACCACCCGCTCGATGTCGAAGTCGGCGACCATGCGCGCCCGGCCGACGGCGCCCATGGCCTCCCGTGCTTCGGCAGGCAGGGTCATGAGCGCACTCATGCGCTCGGCCAGGGCCCCGGGCTGGCGCGCGGGCACGATGAAGCCTGAAACGCCCTCTTCAAGCAGTTCTGATACGCCACCCACATTCGTGGCCACCACGGGCAGGGCCGAGGCCATGGCTTCCATGACGGTGTTCGGCAGGCCTTCCCAGGCGGAGGACAGCACGAAGGCGTCCGCGGCCACCAGCACCCGGGGCACATCGGAGCGCTGCCCGAGGAAGTGCACACGGCCTTGCAGGCCTCGAGCCTCGACATCCGCCAGCAGGGAGCTCAGCTCTTCGCCTCCGCCCACCACACAGAGTCGGAAGGACGGGTGGGCCGCGGCGCAGAGGCTGGCGGCCGCCAGCAGCGTGGGGTAGTCCTTGGCGGCCCGCAGGTTCCCCACGGCGAGCCACAGAAAGCTATCGGGCGAAATGCTCAGTTCCCGACGCACCTCGTCGCGATCAGCTGGAGCAGGGTAGTTGGAGGCCAACATGCCGTTGGGGATGACGCACGTCTTCTTTGGTGTGAGGAGACGGCGGGCCACCATGTAGTCGATGGCGGCCTTGGAATTGGAAACGGTGAGCGCGATGAGGGGTTCCGAGAGGCGATAGAACAACCGGCGCAGGCCGTTCTTGACGAATGCGGTTCGCAGTGAGCCGATGATGGCGGGGACCCCTGCCAGTTTTCCGGCGATCCGGCCCATGACATCGGCGGGGAAGTTGAAGGTGACCAGCACGGGCGGGTGCCAGGCCCGCAGCTGGCGGACGACTTTGGGGATCATGCGCCAGGGTTGCTGCCTTGAGGTCGAGATGCACTCCACGAGGGGAATGTCCGCTGCTTTCAAGTCATCCAGGAAGGCCGAAGAAGGCAGCATGGTGAGGATGCCCACCTTCCATCCGCGACGCCGAAGGGTGAGGGCGATGCGTACCAGCTGAGTCTCGGCGCCACCGCGATCCAGGCTGGTGATGAGGAAGACGACATCCATCAGTTTTCCCCCGCGCGATCCAGAGCCGCGGTTTGAGGGCCCGGAAGCAGGGAGAGCAGCATGTCTTCCGTGTTCCGGGCCAAGGCCTGGACACTGAAGGTGGAGCAGATCCGAGACCGTGCGGCGCGGCTGCGCTCGGCGCGGGCCTCGGGGGTCTCGCCCAGCAATGCGGAGGCCGCAGCGGCGAGGGCGACGTCGTCGGCCGGGGCGGTCACCGCCCCCGTCTCGCCCACAAGCAGCGCCGCATCGCCCACCCGGGTGGTGACGCAGGGAATGCCGCAGGCCATGGCCTCGCCCACCACATTGGGGAACCCCTCGTCGGTCGAGGAAAGGATCAGCAGCGACAGGGCGTTGTAGGCGGCAGGCATGCGGTCGCAGACGCCCGGCCAGAGCACGCGATCACCAAGGCCCAGGTTTTCTGCCTGTTGTTTGAGGGTTTCGGTGTAGTCCGCAGGCCCGTTGCCAACGCAGACGAACCTGGCCTCTGGCCATGCCTGGTGCAGGCGCGCGGCGGCCCGCAGGAAAGTGGGGTGGTCCTTGACGGGCGCGAATCGCCCAACGATGCCGATGAGGGGCACGTCTGGGGGAACACCCCAGGCCTGCCGCTGCAACGCGCCGGCATCTGGATCGGGGGCGAAGCGCTGGATGTCGAAGCCGTTGGGGATGACATGCGCGCGACGGCCATGCATGCCAGCCTTGCTGTAATTGGCGCGGCCTGCTTCCGAGTTGAAAAGGATGAGGTCCACGTGCTTGGAGAGGCGCGCCATCACTGCCCCCAGTCTCAGTGCACGTCGATTGAGTTTCGTGAGGTCACTGCTGGAGCGGCGGATGCCCCAGACAATGCGCTTGCGAAGCAGCCAACCCGCGCCGAGCACCGGCAGGTTTCCATCCATGTAGCCATGGAGGATGTGGGGCTTCGTGCGGAGCACCAGCGCCAGCAGGCGGGGGAAGGCGGTCAGGAATCCGGCCGGTCCGCGGCGCTTGTGCAGGCTGTGCAAAGTGACGTGGGGAAGGTCTGCGATCTCGGGTCCAAGCTCACCGCCAATGTAGGTTCCAGGGTCATAGAACACCACCACGTGGACCTCGAACCGGTTGGGGTCCATGTAACGCACCAGCTCGCACAGCTGCCGCTCAGCCCCGTGCGCCACCAGGGAAGGAATGAGGAAGAGGACCCGGGTTTTGGAGGCCATGCCAGCTCGCTTCAGGGACGGGGGAGGGTGGGTGCGTCTCCGACGGGACCGGATCCAGCGGGGGTGCTCATCGCTTCCCCAGGCGGCGGAGGCCCGAAACCGCCATGCGCAAGGCACCCACGAGGCGGTCTGCGGCGGAACGGGGGCGGTTCCCCAGGGCGACAGCTTCGGCCAGGGAGATCATGCCCGGCCGGAGTTGTTCCAGGCTGTGGCGGAAGGTCTCAATGCCCTTCAGGGAGAGGCCATTGGGGTGGTAGCAGAAGGTCCACAGCCCGAAGGGCATGGGTCGCATGCTGGCGAACTGCTGGGGCACCCAGATGGACCCCTGGGGATCCCGATAGGGCTTGAAGGCGAAGCCGTCGCTGATAACCCGTAGGCCAAGCGCATTCAAGGCGGAAACCGTCACCCAATCGAAAGAATGGGCCGGGGCGATCCAGACATCGGCGCGCACCCCTTCCCGCTCGAAAATGGCCAAGCCCAGGCGCAGCTTCTCGTGCTGCGCTTCAAAGCTCAACCCCGCAAACTCGCTCTGCTTGTTCAGGTGCAGAAGCCCGGGCTCCGCATTCACATAGGTGTGCTGGTAGCCGTGCAAGCCGATGGCCCAGCCTTTGGCCTGCCATCTGCGCACGCGCTCCCAGAAATCCGGAGCGCCGGGGGCCACGCTGAGTTTCGGATCGCGGTTGTCGGGCACCACGCCCAGGATTGGCCTGACGCCCTGCTCATCCATGATCCGTTCCAAAGCATCCCAGACGGTCCAGTCCATGGTCGGGCAGAGGTCGTCGAATCGGAGGAGGTACTTCGCCCGGGATCTGGGGCGGGCCGAAACCGAGATGGCGTTCATGTGGCCTCCGGGCGGGCGCGGATGACCTTGTAGAGAAGATCCACGAGGAAGGATCGGGCCATGGTCCACGTCCAGCGGGTTGAGGCCCGCAACCGATCCAGGCGGGTTTGTCGACGCCCGCTGAAGATCTTCAGTACGGTGGCCACGTCCGTCATCTTGGGGGCGTAGGCTTCGAGCATCTCCCCGAACCAGGCCACCTTGCGGTCGTTCCAATCGTTGTGATGGTTGCAGACCGTCCAAACGCCAGCGGGCCGGGACCGGAATGTCCACAGCTGCTGGGGAATCCAGGTCATGGTCCCTTCCTCCGTGAAGGGCCAGGGCCATAGCCCATCGCTGATGACTGGCACGCCGAGTTCTTTGAGAACCTTGACAGTGGTGCGGTCAAAGGAGTGGGAAGGGGCCACCCAGGCATCGGCGCGAACGCCCTGCTGAGCGAAGATGGCCAGGGCCTTTTTCAGCTTTGATGACTGTTCTTCGTAGGAAAGGCCAGCGAATTCGCTTTGCGCGGTGAGGCGCAGCATCCCGGGATTCTTGTTGGAGTACACGTGCTGATAGCCATGAAGCGCGATGGTCCAGCCCATGGCCTGCCACTTGCGAACCTGGTCCCAGAAATCGGCCCTGGGGGGTGCCACCATCAGTTTGGGATCCTGATTGTCGGGCACCACTGCGAGGATGGGCCGCACGTCGTGACGGACCAGGTGCGCTTCGATGCCATCCCAGGCCTCCCAGTTCATGGTCGGGCAGATGTCATCGAATCGAACCAGGTAGTGACTTTCCTTCATCATCGGCGGCGTCCCCACTTTCTTACAACCATCGATCAGTCCAATGCTGGAATTAAGGGTCCCATTCTTCTATGCCAAATGCTCAGGTCAAGGTGTGCAAACCGGTTACCGGGGATCTGTTCAGCACAGAACCATTTCATGGGCTCGAATCACGAAGTGCCATTCCCGCCCGAAGGCTTGGTGGCGTGGCTGGCAAGCGGAAGGGGAAAGGCCGGGAAATTATTTGTACTTGTAGTGATAGGCGTACCGGTAGTCCTGGTAGCTGTAGCCAAGGCCAAGCGGCGTGATGTCATTGAAGATGCACCCGGCAATGGGGATGTTCTGACTGTGGAGACGGCTCTGGCAGGTCCGCAGCTCGTCCAAGGGGTGCTGGTCGTACTTGGCCACGAGCAGGACGGTCCCCACCTTGGAGCCGATGATGAGAGAGTCGGTGACGGGCAACAGGGGGGCGCCATCGATGAGGACGAAATCGTAGGCGGCGCAAACCTCTTTGATGAATTCCGAGAACTGGGCTGTCATCAGCAGGTCCGCGGGATTGGGCGGAATGACTCCGGTGCTGATCAGATCCAAGCCCGGAACCTCGGTCTGATGGATCACTTCCTTCCAGGTGGTCCGGCCATTGAGCACCTCGGAAAGGCCGCCCAGGCGGTTCTTCAAACCGAAGTAATGGTGGAGGTTTCCACGGCGCAAATCGCCGTCCACCACCAGTACCCGTGCACCCGTCTGGGCCAGCACTGCTGAGAAGTTGCTGCTGACGAACGATTTCCCGATGGAGGGTGAAGGGCCCGTGATCATGATGGCGTTATTGGCGGCATCCTTCATGGAGAAGTGAAGGACAGTCCGGAGGCTCCGCAGGCTCTCCATCGCCAGGTCATCCGGCGTGAGGGAGGCCAGGAGGTGGCTGCCATCCTTCCTCAGGCTGATGGCCCGGTAATGCTCTTCCTGGGCCTTGCTGTGGGGGATGGTCACGATGACGGGGAGGCCCAGCTTGGATTCGATCAGGCGGTGATCCTTGATGCCGCTGCGCAGGGCCCGCTTCAGCACCAGAATCCCGATGCCCAGCAGGAAACCCAGGAACGTGTAGAGGGCCACCTGCATCATCGGCCTGAGGCCCAGGGGAGCGAGGTTCGGCGTGGCGGGATCGACGATGGTCACACTGCCGACTTCTCCGGCATTGGCCACCTGCAACTGCTGGATGTTGTTGAGGACGGCCGTATACAGCTCGGTGTTGACCTGCACTTCGCGGCTCAGGCGGACCACTTCCTGCTGTGTGCCCGGAAGTGCCCGCACCTTGGAGTTGACTTGGCCCAGTTCGCCCTGAAGCTTGGCGATCTGCTGGTTTAGCGTGGTGACCACATCCGAGTTTTCCCGGTAGGTCCGCAGCATCTCTTCCTTCTTCTGCTTCAAGGTCGAGATCTGTGCGCTGAGCGAGGCGCTCTGCTGAATGGATACATCGGCTTCCCGACCCAGGTCCACGGACCCGGAACGGCTCCGGAACTGGTTCAGCTTGTTTTCCGAGGCATCCAGCTTGGCCTTGAGGCCCGGCAGTTTCTCCTGCAGAAGGGCCAGCGTCTTGGAGGCTTCGCCGGACTTTCGCTCAACTTTGTGCTGGATGTATCGATTGATGATCTCGTTGAGGATTTCGGCGCCGCGTTTGGGGCTGCCATCGGTGAGGGTCAGGCCGATGACATTGGTCTGTTTGCCTTTTTCAAAAGCGCTGAAACGCTGGCTGAGCTCCGCCAGCGCGGCAGCGACGGGCTTCTTGGAGAAAACGAACACCTGGCCTGGCCGGGCCGTGAGATCACGGACCTTCAAAGTGAGGGGGATGCCAGCAAGGAAGCCACGAAGGGGTTCACCGGCCTTTCCGGTTCCCAGAAGGGAGCCATCCGGTCCCTTCCATTGGAACTCCCCATCCTTCAAGGCCACCAGACTGAAGCGCTCGCCGCGCCACTGGGTCGGCAATTCAAAGGATTCGATGTCCAGCCTGGGCGCATCAGCCTTGCCGCGGGCAAAGAAGGCGCCCACCACGGGGGTGAGTTTGGGGGTCACCACCAGGTCAAGGCCCAGGGCTTCAACCGTTCCGCCCAGGACTTTGTTGCTCTTCAGAATCTCGATTTCAGCCGATGCCTCAGGGGGCTCGGCAAAGAGGTTTTCCATTTTGCTGAAAGCAGGATCAGAGGACCCGATTCGCTTCCCCTGCACCTGAAGCATGGCTTCGGTCTGATAGGCCGGGGTGGAAGTCAGGGCAGCGAAGGCGCCCATGATCATGAACACCAGGGTGCAGCCCAGAACCAGGTAGCGGCCTTCCCAGAGGTTGGCCAGCCACTCTCCAAGATCCAGGGCCTCGGTGGAATCGGTCACCCGGGGCCTGGAGGGTTGCGGATCAGAAGGGGAGGAAGCGCTCATGCCAACCTTTGATTGAGAGTCATGTGGGGCAACCAACTTGCCACGGACTGCTGAATGACTTCAAAGGCCAACCGAAAAGCCTCTTTGTCCTTGTTGATGGGATCTGCAATGGCGGGGGGCGGCGTGGCCAGCCAGTGGCTCAACAGGAAGATCCGGCCGCGGGTGCCGGGGACCATCCTGCTGCAGTGTTCCTTCTGTTCCTGATCCATGACCAGAATGAGATCAGCGGCCAAGCCCATCGCCTTCGTGAGCTGCCGGCCCCTGTGACCCGAGACGTTGATGCCCAGGCTGGCCATCAGGTGGAGCACCTCTGAGTGGGGGTGAGCGCCCACCATGGCACGCAAGCCCGCGGATTCGACCTTGATGCCGGGGGGAAGGGCCTCCCGGAGCAGAGCTTCGGCGATGGGGCTGCGGCAGTGGTTGCCCTCGCAAAGGACCAGGATGGACTTGAACATCGGCATGGTTTTCAAGTGGCTTGGCTCGCGGATGTGGAACCTCCAGGGGTCGGCTTCCCCCCTGGCTCATCGGATCCTAGCATTATTTTTTGAAGGAATAGCGGACTTCAGCCGCTGTGAGCGCGGTGGAGGTGACCGCAGAAATCGAGGGGGCCAGCAGGTTCATGACCCGGTTGAAACGGACCAGGGTTCCGGCATCGACATAGACGATGTCCCGGGGATTGAGGGCGAAGTGATCGGCCAGCACCATGGCGGTGGGGTTGCGGGCATCCAGGTGGAAGACATCGACGGCATTGGCAGCAGTGCCCTGGCGGATGACATAGATGGAGCGGGCATCGGCGCTGGCGCCCAGGATGCCGCCCGCATCGGAAATGGCCTTGGCCAGGGAGAGGTTGCCGTGGGTCAGAGGCAGGGTTCCAGGCTTCACCAGTTCACCCATCAGGTAGATGGGCTCCTCCAGGCTGTTGGGGACATGCAGGGAATCCCCATCCTTCAGGAGAATCTGGCCGATGCGGTTGCCGGCCCCGAGGAGGGACTGGAAGTCCAGGCGCCAGGATTTGTCGCCGCGGGTGAGGACCAGGCGGCTGTCGTCGGCGGTGGGGAGGAACCCGCCCGCCCGATTCACAGCCTCAGCCAGGGTGAACGGCACGTCGGTCACATTGTAGACGGCGGGGTTTTTGACTTCTCCGCCCACGTAGATCTTCTGAGAGCGATAGGCCACCACCTTGACATCCACCTGCGGCTTCTGGAGGACTTTGGCCAGGTGGCTCGTGATGGTATCCCGCACCTGAGAAATGGTCTGCCCGCTGATCTGGATCTTGCCCACGTAGGGGAAGTAGAGGAATCCGTCTTCGTCGATCACCATGCCGGTGGCGGCGTCCGTGCGGAACTGGCCGAGGGGCAGGGTGATTTCAGGGTGATCCCAGACGGTGATCAGGAGGACATCCTGGGGGCCAACCCGGTAGGGCGGCACCTTGTCCACCAGCAGGGCGCTGAGGGTGGCGGGATCCGTGGTCCGGGCCGCACGCATGGGCGCCGCCTGCGGATCCAGGGCCTGAAGCGTGACATTGAGGCCATTGACCTGGGTGGTGGTGGGCCGCGCGCCGGGTTTCACATCCAGCTTCATGCCGGGCGAAGCACAGCCGACAACCATCAGGGCTGCTCCGAGGGCGGCCCCCATGTTCCATCGGGATGCGCCGGAGCTCCGGCCCGCAGCGCTCGCTGCCGCATGACTGGGCGCGCCCAGTGGCAGGACAGAGACGGAAGCTGATGTGAGGTTCAGGGACTGGGACATGCCGATCTCCATGAGGGGGCTCCCGATGCACCGTGACCGAAGGAAAGGAGTGGTATTACGTTATCGCTAAATTGAATGTTAACGCAAGTTAATTTCCATGCTGAAAGCCGTTCCTGGGGCCTTAAAGGAGCCCTTCCATGCGCGTGTGGTTCGGGTTGATCCACCGTTTGGGAAAGCCCTTGATTCCCATTCCTCGCCCCTGCTGAGTCGGTACCAAAGGCCGGGTTCGGCTCAAGAAACGGCAGGATCACCCTAGACGGGATCTTGCGGGAGAGGCTTGGCCCGGTTGGCGGCACGCCCTCGCATGTGGAATTTCGTCAGGAAGGCCCGCTTGTCCTTCCGGTATTCCTGCTCGTCGTAGTCTGGGGTGGCGGCCAGGGACCACTCCGCGTACTGATGGAGGGTCATGACGGGCTTGGCGGGATTGCCGGCGGCGAGAACTCCCGGTGGCACGTTTCGAGACACCACGGAGCCGGCGGCCACCACCGAGTTGGGTCCGATGGTCACACCGGGCAGGATGATGACCCGCTGTCCGATGACACAATTGTCGTGGACGGTGATGCGGCCGTATTTGAGCACTTTTTTATAGCGCTCCTCCCGCTTGAAAACCTTCGTTCCTCCATCGTGCGTGATGAAGATGACTTCCGCTGCGAAACCGACATTGTGTCCAATGGTGATCAGGTAGGGCTCGTCGCCAAATTTCGGGAAGGGTCTCATCAGGCTGCAATCGTCGGGAATCGTCAATCCGGCTCTGCGAAGCTTCCACAGCCGGTATTTACGGTAGAAAGACTTCAAAGTGCCAACGATGGACATGAGTCGTTCCTTTGACGTGTCGATTCTAGGTCGGAATTCTGTTGATCGGGAGCGAACGCGCCGGGAGGGGAAGGGGAGTGGCTTCTGGTGGAAGCCTTCATTATCTCCTGGCGATGGCGGCGCGAGGATGGCCTTCGACATCCGAGGCGAAGCGCAGTCCGGTGTAAAGGTTCTTCTTCTCGACCAGGGATTGGATCATCCGGGCCTGGCCAAGCCCAAACTCGAAAAGCAGATGCGCACCCGGCTTGAGGAACAGCGGGGCATCCTGAAGGAGGCGGGAGAGGATGGAGATGCCGTAGGGCCCACCATCGAAGGCCTCCCTTGGCTCGTGCTGCAGCAGAGCCGCGTGGGAGTTCGCCAGGGAAGTTGAAGGGATGTAGGGCGGGTTCATCACCACCAGATCCATGGTGCCTTCGAGGCCCTTCCCGGTGAGGGGTGCGAAAAGGTCGCCTTGGGAAACCTCGATCCGGTGCTGGAGGCCAAGGTGTGCGGCATTGGCCCGGGTCAGTTCGGCACAGGAGGCGGTGATGTCCGAGGCCCAGATCCGCACCTGGGGCACGGCCATGGCCGCGGCGCAGGCCAGGTTCCCGGATCCGCAGCCCATGTCGATCATCCGCAGCTCCCGCCCCGGTTCCTCCTGGCTCAGGGCACGGAGGATGGAGAGGACTTCGGTGCCGAGAATCTCCGTTTCTTCCCGGGGGGCCAATACGTCCGCCTTGGCGAGCAGCTCAACCCCGAGAAAGCGCTGGCGACCGAGGACCAATCCAAGAGGCGCGCCGGCGGCACGCTTCCCGGCCAGCTCCAGGGCCAGATCCTGTGGTGCCTCTGGTCGCGCGATCAGGGCGGCCTCGAGGATGGCATCGGCTTCCGTCTCTGCGGCGGATCCGGCAGCGTCGGCGAGGAGGGCCGCCAAGTGGGTCTTCAGCTCTTGGTGGGCCGCTGGCTCCATGGGGTCTCCCTGTGGCTTGATGCTGAAATGACCGGGCCTCATCGGCCCGTGAGGCTGGAATGGTCAGCTCGCCCCTCGATCACGTCCACAATCCGCTGGCCGAGAAGAGGAGCGACTTGGACCGCGAAGGTTTTGGCTGGATGAGGGTTGTTTGGCCCGTGGGCGTTCTCCGGGCGGAGGAAGAGTCCTCCATGGGTCTCCAGCTCCCGGAAATCCCAGAGGAAGAGGTTGTCGCCCTTTTCATCCCAGGTCTCCTTCACCCAGGAGGCGAATTGCCGCGCCCGTTCCGCCTCCTCCGGGGTGGTTCCGGATTCCGTCAGCGCCGGGCCGGTCCACAGGATGAAGCGGATTTGCGGGAATTGCCGCATCCGGGTCTTGAGCGCTTCGTACTGCAGCTTGTAGTTGGCCAAGGTCTGTTTCGGCGAGGAGACGCTGGGGGCCCCCTCCTCGGGCTGCACACGGCTGACCGGGAAGCAGTGCTTGAAGACGATCACATCGTAGGAGCGGGCCAGGTCGTCGAGGTTGAGCTCGGACCGGTCGCGGTTCTCGCCCTGGTGGGCTACCCACAGGTTCCAGTAGTCATAGGGCTGGTTGTCCCAGGGATAGTGGTTCTTGATCAGGACGTTGAAGACCCGGGCGGGCAGCAGCTTTCGAAGCGAGGTATGCCCTCCGGTGGCGCTGGGGTAGGGCAGTTCGGTGATGCGGTAGTCCGTTCCGTGGGTCGCGTTCCAGGACTGGATGAACTGGGGCAGTCCGCTCTCCCACACGATGCCGCCCGTGCTGTGGTGCAGGAAGGCGATGCGCACGGGTTTGGGGGAGGGCTGCATGGCGTGCTCCTTGGAGGTCACCGAGGCCGAGGAGGCGCTTCGGGAGCAGGAGGTGGAAAAAGGGACCGTCATCGCCAGCAGGCCCAGCAGCAGCGCGAGCGCAGAGCCAAACATCGGCTGGCGGGGGAATCGGCGACCCACTGGCATCAGGCGGCTCCTTCGTTCAGAGGTGGCTTCAGCGAACCGCCTGGATGGGGTGGCCGAGCGCGGTCATATCCAGGGGCGGCGTGCGCAGGTAGTGGGTGGTCCTTGTCTTGCGGGTGAAATCCTCGAAGGCATTGCGCACTTGGGCCGGGGTCATGTCCAGGGCGGCGGCGGTCTCTTCAGCGGAGATCTTGTTTTCCTGGGCGTACCAGAGCATGTCCATGACATCGAAGGGAAGACGGAAGAAGAACTCCTCCTGGGTGGCCGGAGCGCTGTAGGTGTCCGAGGTGGGGGGCCGCTTCTGGATGACCTCGGGCACGCCCAGGTATCGGGCCAGCTGGTAGACCTGCGTCTTGTAGAGGTGGACGATGGGCTTCAGGTCGACGCCGCCATCGCCGTATTTCACGAAGAAGCCCTGGTCGTGCTCGTTCTTGTTGGGCGTCCCGATGACGGCGAAGTTCCGCAGCTCTGCGTGGTAGTAGAGCATCGCCGTGCGGGTGCGCTGTTTGAAGTTGGAAGCGGCCACGATCTGGGCGAATTCCGCGGGCGGCAGGCGCAGGCTCTTCTCCTCGCCCTCCGGCGTCACGATGGTGAGGGAGTAGACGTTCAGCGTGCCCTCGTCCAGGAGGCCCGGAGGCAGAACGATCTTCGCGAGGTAGCCCTTCTTGGGGTCGTACTCGGGGAAGATCCTGGCGATGGCTTCATCCCGGCGCTCATAGCAGCGGTAGCCATCCAGGGCGCCGGTGATGACTTCCAGGATGGGCGTGGTTCCGTAATGCGCGGCCAGCATGCGCGCCAATTCCTCCGAGGCCGGATCGGAATCCTTTTCGGGCAGCAGCAGGGGGATCACCCGGTCGGGGCCGAAGGCTTTGACGCAGAGGGCGAGGCACACGGAGGAATCGATGCCGCCGCTGATGCCCAGCACCGCTCCCGTGCGGTGGAGGCCCCGCATGTTCTCCCGCATCCACTTCACGATGCGATCAGTCTCCGCTGCCGCGTCGATGTCGAGAACGCGCTTGGTCAAGGTCATGGCAGCACTCCGTGGGATGTCTCATGGCCGCGGACGACCTTGACGTGGTCGGAGCCGCTGAGGGTGGGCGAAAGCTTGAAAGAGGAGAGGAACTGCCGGTCCATCAGCTGGGTGGAGATGATGCCGGCCAGGGCCATGTCGTCGGTTTCGCTGAGGGCGAGGCCTTGTTTCAGCTTGGCCACCAGCTGGCCCACGGCCTGAGGCTTGAAGAAGCCCGAAGCCTTGAGCGCCGAAGGGGAAAGCAGCTCCTCGAGGTAGTCCGCAGGCGTGTCGTTGAAGAAGGCCCGGTGGATGGGAGCCCGGAAGGGCTGCTTGGGCCGGTCCGTGATGTCGGCGGGCAGCCATTCCCGGCTGACTTCCTTCAGCAGGTGCTTCTCCGTCAATCCCTTCAGCTTGAGCGAGGGAGGCAGGTGGTTGCAGAACTCCACCACCCGGTAATCCAGGAAGGGGAACCGTCCCTCCACCGAGTGGCCCATGGCCACACGATCACTCTGGGAGGAGAGCAGGTACTGCGAGAGGAAGACGTTGATCTCCAGATACTGCGCCTGGTGGAGCGGATCCCAGGCATCAAACCCGCTCGGCAGGCTGGGTGACAGGTGCTGCTGGCCTTCCCGAAGGGTCTGTTGCAGCTCGTCGCTGAAAAAGCGCTTCGCTCGGGCCGTGGTGCGCCAGCGGATCTGGTGGGAGTAATCCGGTGCCTGCGTATCACCGAGCCCCATGCCGAAGAAGGACTTCACATAGTTGCCCCGGGACAGATCCGCCAGCCAGGGGTAGATCTTGTTGAAGAGGCCGGGGCGGAACTCCGAATCGGGACGGGCCGCCCAGAACCGGCGGATCTTCGCCTCCTTGAAGATGTCGTACCCGGCCAGGAATTCGTCAGCGCCTTCACCCGTGAGAACCACCTTGAAGCCCTTTTCCCGCACCAAACCCGACAGCAGGAACATGGGCGCCGGGGAGGTGCGCATGATGGGGGTTTCGGTGTGCCAGATCACTTCAGGGAACACGCGGCCGATATCCGCATGGGTGGCGTACACCACATGGTGATCCGTGCCCAGCGCCTGGGCCATGCGGCTCTGATAGCTGCTTTCGTCAAAGGCGGGATCGGTGAAGGAGATGGAGAAGGTCTCCAGGGGATTGGAGGTGAAGTTCCGGATGATGGCCGTGATGGTGGAGGAATCGAGGCCACCACTGAGGTAGGCGCCCACGGGCACATCGGCCCGCAGGCGGAGCCGCGTGGCGTCAATGAGAAGCTCTCGGAATTCCTCGGCGTAGGACTGCTTGGAGCGGAGCGCGAAGTCACCCTCCTCCGGAAAGCTGAGCTCCCAGTAGGGCTTGACGGTGATGCGGCCTTCCTTCACGAGCATCCAGTGCCCCGCGGGAACTTCCTTGATGCCCCGGAAGAAGGAACGGGGAGAGAGCGGGCTCCAGACCGTGAAAATCTGGTCGAGGGCCACGGGGTCCGCAGCGGCGGTGACGCCAGGGGCGGCGAGGATCGCCTTGATCTCCGAACCGAAGATCAGGGCGCCATCCTTGATGGTGTAGAAGATGGGCCGGACGCCCAGTCGATCGCGGGCCATGAAGAGGCTGCGGTTGCGCGTGTCCCAGATGGCGATGGCGAACTGGCCGTTGAAGCGGGAGAGGCAGTCCGGGCCATACTCCTCGTAGGCGTGAAGGACCGTTTCCGTGTCGCAGTTGGTGGTGTAGCGATGCCCCAGCCGCTCCAGTTCCTCGCGCAATTCCGGGTGGTTGAAGATCTCGCCGTTGAAGACGATCCAGAGCGTGCCGTCCTCGTTGGAGATGGGCTGCTGACCGCTGCTCAGATCGACAATGCTGAGGCGGGCATTGCCCAGGCCCACCGAGTCGTCCAGGTAGATGCCGAACTGCTCAGGCCCGCGGTGGCGGATCATGCCGAGCATCTGGCGGAGGGTGGCTTCCTCCACCCGCCGCGCGCCACCCAGGTCGCAGATGCCAACGATGCCGCACATTAGAAGGCTCTCCAAGCAATGGGTGGGGGCTGCACTGGGGCGCCAGCCGAGGGAGGCAAGGAAGGCGACGAAGGCCTTGGTGGTTCCAAGGACGAGGAGCCTGACGCAGCATTTCGACGGCTGCCGCCCCAGCCCGGAGGGTTGATGGCAAAGGGCTCCCATCCTGCGTCACCGGGCTTGAACGGTGTGCCCGCACCGCCCGGCGCCCACTTCCTTGCCTGGAAACCCTTTGTCATCAATGCAGCCCCTATCGATTGCTTGGAGAGCCTTCTAAGTCAGACCAAGTTTGCTGATCTTCCCCGAAGAGGTCATGGGCAGCTCCGTGCGGAACTCGACGTATTTGGGCACCATGAAATCCTCCAGCCGAGCCCGGCAATGGGCGATCACCTCGGCTTCGGTCAGCGGATTGCCGTTGGCGACGATGAAGGCTTTCACCACTTCCCCGGCGGTGGCATCAGGAACGCCAATCACCACGGCCGTGACGCCCGGCAGCTGGTGCAGCACGTTCTCCACTTCCTTGGGAGCCACCTTCTCACCGCGGCATTTGATGATGTCGTCCTTGCGGCTGATGAAGTAGAAATAGCCTTCCTCATCCTGCCGGAACAGGTCGCCTGAATAGCACAACCGCTCGCCGGGAAGGGGGCCGGGGCGGTAGCGCTTGGCGGTGGCTTCGGGGGCTTCCCAGTAGCCGCGCATGACGTGGCGTCCCCGCACCACCAGCTCGCCGGTTTCGCCGGGGCCCAGGCGGCGGCCCGATTCATCCTCGATCCAGGCCTCGGTGCCGGGAATGGGAATGCCCACGGAACCTGGGCGGACGCTCAGCTGGTCCGGTGGAAGGTAGAGGGTGCGCTTGGTCTCCGTGAGGCCATACATCGAGTAGAGGGTCACACCGGGGAAGGCCGCCTGTATTTCAAGGATTTTGTTCGGCGAGAGCGCCGCGGCGGTGTTGGTGATGTAGCGCAGGCTGGAGAGGTCGAAGGTGCTCAGATCCAGCTGGAGCAGCATGGCGAACACGGTGGGCACACCAGGGAAGCCCGTGGGCCGTTCCTCCTGGATGCGCTGGAGGATCGCCGCCGGGTACATGAAGGTGCGTTCCAGCACCAGCGTTGCGCCGGCCTTGAAGGTCATCAGAAGCTGGTAGAGCCCGTAGTCGAAGGAGAGCGGCAGGACGCTGAGGACGATGTCTTCGGCCCTGCTTTCCAGGTAGGTCATGATGGAGCTGCTGGCGAAATCCACGTTGCTGTGGTCGCTCATCACGCCCTTGGGTTCGCCGGTGCTTCCGGACGTGTAGATGAGGCAGGCCAGATCCAGGTCGATGTTGACGATGGGCAGGGGCGTCGCTGGCGATTGAGCCTGGATGTCCGCGTAGGACCGGATTCGGGGATCGGCAGGGGCCGACTTGGGCCCACTCACCACCACCTGGGCAAGAGATGGAACTGCGCTCAGCAGATCATCCGCATTTCCCAGACGGCCATCCATGAGCAGCGCCTTGGCGCGGCAGTTGTTCAGGATGTAGGTCAGCTTGTCCGGCTTGGTCGAAGCGTTGATGAAGACGAAGGCGGCGCCAGCCTTGAGGATGGCGAAGATGCCGACCACGGCTTCCACGGAGTTGTGGAGGTGGATGGCCACCCGGTCGCCGCGCCGGACGCCGCCCTGCACCAGGGCATGGCCCAGGCGGTTGGACATGGCGTCCAGTTCCGCATAGGTGAAACGCTTCTCGCCACACACCAGCGCCGTCTTCTGGGGGAACTGGCTGGCCGAGCGAATCAGGAATTCATGGACGAGCATCCAGGGGCCTCGTCAGGAAGCTTCGGCCAGCTTGCGGGTGATGAAGGCGCTCAGCCTGGCCACGGAGTCGAAGTTGGTGGGCAGCAGTTCGTGGTCGGCCACGGAAATGCCGAACTTCTTCTCGACGAAGGAGACAAGTTCGATGATCCCCAGCGAATCGATGATGCCCTCTTCCAGGAAGGATGCGTCATCGCTGTATTGGAACCCCTGATCGCTGAAGAGGAAGTTCTTCGCGATGTAGTCATGGATCTCAGGAGTAATGGAATGGACATCCAAAGCCATTTGGATCACCTCGGTGTGATTTCGGTGGGTGGGGGGAACCCTGGAAGGGGATGCAGCTGTTGGTAATATACCGGCGAATGGGTGTTGCTTTGAACTGGATAAAACAGTTGATGCTACCAGATCGCAGTGGAGGCGACCCATAGAACTGTTCGGCTCAGGGTTGCGCCTGGGCCAAGGGAGGCGTGGGGCGCAAGACGACGATTTTCGGCGCCGGGGCCACCAGCGGTGCCCCGACTGCCTTCACGGCCAGGTACTTGCCCAATCCATTGGGAGAAGGTGCATAGGCGGGCACCAGTTCCATGAAGGTTTGGACGAAGGCGGTTTGACGCAGATCCTCGGGAAGATCCATGGCTTCCTTCAGGGCGCTGAGGGCCCGGTCAAGCACCGCCCGGTTTCTGGGCTCCGGGGAGGCCTCAAAGACTTTGGAATGGACTTCCGATTGGCGATGTTCCTTGTCGGTGAAGAGTTCCTCGAACAGCTTCTCGCCAGGTCGGATGCCGGAGAACTGAATGTCGATGTCAAAGCCTGGGGTCAGGCCCGAGAGTCGCGCCATGTCAGCGGCCAAATCCACAATGCGGACCGGCTCACCCATGTCGAGCACGAAAACCTGGCCGGTGCGGCCCAGGAGGCCGGCCTGCAGGACCAGCTGGCTGGCCTCGGGGATCGTCATGAAATACCGGGTCATCTCGGGGTGAGTGACCGTGATCGGGCCGCCCTGGCGGATTTGCTCGTGGAAGAGCGGAATCACGCTCCCCCGGCTGCCCAACACGTTCCCGAAGCGGACGCTCATGTAGCGGCCATCCCCCAGTTCGCTTTCGGCGGCCCTGAGGACCAGGAATTCAGCCACGCGCTTGGTGACACCCAGAACGCTGGTGGGGTTCACGGCCTTGTCGGTGGAAATGTTCACGAATTTCCGGGTGCCTACGGATTTGGCGGCATTCAGCACGTTCAAGGTGCCGAAGATGTTGTTCTCGATGCCTTCTTCCGGGTGGTTTTCCAGATAGGGCACATGCTTGTGCGCGGCAGCATGGAAGACAAAGGCAGGCCTCCAGGCTTCAAACACCTGCTGCAGGCGGAGGGCGTTCCGGATGTCGCAAAGCTCGACCTCCAGCGCCAATTCCGGATGGAGTCGCCGGATCTCCCGTTCCACGCCCCAGAGACTGTTCTCGCCGCGGCCCAGGAGGATGAGGCGGGAGGGGCCGAAATGGGCCACTTGCCGCGCCAGCTCACTGCCGATGGAACCCCCGGCACCGGTGATGAGCACCACGGAATCCGTCAGGGCCTGCTGGATGGAGCCCAGGTCCAGCTGGATGGGCTCCCGGCGGAGCAGGTCTTCGATGGCGATGTCTCGCAGTTCCGGCTTCCACGCCTCCTTGCCCAGGAGGTCCTGCATGCTGGGCAGCGTCTTCACCCGAACACCTTCGCCCTGGAGGGCCTTGGCCAGTTCGCGGATTCTGGAGCCGGGAGCGCTGGGGATGGCCAGGATCACCTGGCTGGCCTGGGCTTCCTTGATGAAGGTAGGCAGCATGCCGCAGGGCCCCAGGACCGGCACACCATGAATGCGGACGCCCTGCTTTTCGAGGGCATCATCCAGGAAGCCGACCACGTGGCTTCTCAGTTTCGGATTCGACTGGAGTTCCTGGCACAACCGTGAACCGGCTTGGCCGGCGCCCACGATGAGGGTGCGCAGGGCCAGGTCATTGGCCAAGGAGCGTCCTCCGCGGGGAGCTTTCCGCCGGTCCACGGTGGGGCGGTGGGGGTTCTGCTTCTGAAAGCGGCGCTTGAAGAGCTCAGCAGAGGCCGCGCGCAGCACGACCCAGGTCAAGGTGGTGAGCAGGCTGGCCGCCAGCGCGACCTCAGGGTGAGCCACCCCGATCTTGAAATAAACCGTGGTCACGTAACAAGCAAGGGCTACGGCGACCATCACCATCATGCTCATCAGGAGCGACCGGAGCTCCACGAATCCCACCAGCCGGTAGTGCTGGCGCGTGTGCTGAAAGGTGGCGTTCACGGCCATCGCGAAGGAAACCCAGATCAGGAGCGGCAGCAGCCGGGGGAATTCAAAATGCACCAGACTGGTGGCGGCCACCCAGGCGATGCCGGCAGCAGCGGCATCCAGGAAGAGTTTGACCGCTTGGCGGACCGCTGGCCGCGAGCTGATCTGAAGCGCGAGCGTTTGGACTCGCTGGGGGATGGATTCACGTTCGGGAGGCATGGATGGCTCCAGACGGCAGGTCATCAATGGTGCGGGGGGTGTTCGGAAGCGCTAGGTAATGGCTCAGAGCAGATGGCACTGGGTGGAAATAACAGATTGCTATGAGCGATTTGGGTGTCAAGAAATGTTAGTAAAATTAATATGTTAAATACTGGTACAAACCTTTCTTTCTTTATTAACACGGTTAATACATGATCAGAACACCGGTGAAGTCCTTTGTTTGTGGCCCCATGGAATCGGATCGCCTGCGAAGGGTGGGGCATCGGCTGCGGCATGCCTCGCCTCCGCCTCTGGTTTCCGCCAACTCCAACGCTCGGGGCTACCCTGGACCCATGAGCACTTTTGATCCCTGGGACCCTTATCGCGACCTCCGTTTTGCCGGGACCAGGCAACACCCCGAACATGGCACGTGCTTCATTGCCGAGGGGCGCATCCTGGTCGAGGATCTGCTGGAAGCGGCGCGAAGAGGGGAGGTGCGTCTCATCTCCGTGGCGGCAACCACGTCGGCCGCGGCAGCCCTGCGAGACCGCCTCCCGGCGGGGGTGGACCTTCTGACGGCGGACGCCGGGGCTCTTTCCGAGTTGGCCGGGTTTCCCTTTCACCGGGGCCTTATGGCCTGTGCCCAGGTGCCACCACCACCCGCTGAATCCAAACTCCAAGAGGCTCGCCGACTCCTGGTTCTGCCCCGCCTTTACGACAGCGAAAACCTGGGCCTTCTGCTCAGAAGTGCTGCGGCCTTGGGTTTGGAAGGTGTGCTGGCTGGTCCGGGGCCGGGCCAGTGGACCCGTCGCACCGTGCGGGTCTCCATGGGCGCTGTGTGGCGCATTCCCGTGTGGAGGGCGGAGGATCCCTGGGCGCTGCTCGCGGGCTGGAAGGCCGCAGAAGCGGGTTCTGAAATCATCGCCGCAGCCCTGGATGCCAGCGCCGAGGATGCCAGGACCTGGCGACCGGCCTCCCGCTGCGCGCTGGTCATGGGTCCCGAAGACCTGGGGCTTGATGCCGAGCAGATCGCGGGTTGCGACCGCACCGTGGCCATCCCCATGGCCTCAGGCATGGACAGCCTCAACGTGGCTGCCGCCGGGGCCATCTTGATGTTTCGGATGATGGAGGGGGCGGCAGCCGGTTTCTAAGCCCGAAGCAGGGCCCCAGCCTTGAGCGCCTGTGCCGTGTACACCCCACGATCCAGGATGAGGCTGGTGACCAGATCCACGGGAGTGACATCAAAACTGGGATTCCAGGCGGGCATGCCGTCAGGGGCCCAGCGGATGGTGCCAAACCCGCGAACCTCCTCCGGATTCCGTTCTTCAATGGGAATTGCGGCGCCGTCAGGACAGGCCAGGTCCACGGTGGAGAAGGGAGCCACGGGATGGAAGGGCACACCGTGGAAGCGCGCCTGCACCGCCACCCCGTAGGTGCCCACCTTGTTCGCGAAATCGCCGTTGGCGGCCACTCGGTCTGAGCCCACCAGCACGCGTTGGATCCGCCCATCGCGCAGGAGAAGAGCCGCCATGCTGTCGGTGATGAGGGTGGCGGGAATGCCGAGGCGTTTGAGCTCCCAGGCCGTGAGGCGGCCACCTTGGAGGAGGGGCCGTGTTTCATCGGCGTACACATGGATGCGTTTCCCCTGCTCGTGGGCGCGGCGGATGACGCCCAGGGCTGTGCCGATGCCTGCCGTGGCAAGGCCGCCCGTGTTGCAGTGGGTGAGGATCCCCTCACCATCCTGGATCAGGGCGGCACCGTGAAGCGCCATGCCCTCACAAAGACGCACATCCTCCTCGAAGATGGCCTGGGCTTCGGCCACGGGATCGGTGACATTCTTCATGCGATCCATGGCCCACATCAGGTTCACCGCCGTGGGTCGTGCCGCGCGCAGAGCGGCACAGGCAGCTGCATATTCGACGGCGCCTGCGCCCCGCTGGGCGAAGGTGGCCAGGCAGGCCGCAGCAGCTACGCCGATGAGGGGGGCGCCGCGCACGGCCAACCGCTTGATAAGCGCGACCATGGCTTCCGGCTCGCTGCCATCCAGCCACACCTCTGCATCGGGGAGCTGGGTCTGGTCCAGCACCCAGAGGGTGCGGCCATCGTGCTTCAGGCCGAGGGATTCGAAGGGATTCATAAGAACTTTTTCTCCACAGATTTCACAGATTCACACAGATTTCTGCAGCTTTGGAATCTGTGTCAGGTGCGGAATCTGTGGACCTGCTTTCTTTCAGATGATCCTCGGACCCTGCTTGGCCCGCAGCGCCCGCAGTTCCGCGAGGTCAGAGGCGGGCAGAGGCTTGGCACCGCCCAGGGTTTCCGCTTTCCAGAGGATGTCGGCGATCTGCTCCAGCCGCTCCATGCCACCGGCCGCTTCGTTCATGTGTTCGCCCCAACAAAGGCCGCCGTGGCGCGCCAGAATCATCAGGCGATGGGCGGGCAGGTAGGGCCGGAGATTGCCACCCATGGCCTCGGTGCCGGGAATGGCCATGGGCACGATGGGAATGCGGCCAGCCGCGAGGATCACTTCGGGCAGGCCATCCGAAGGCAACTCCCCCAGCTCAGGCCTGGCAAGGGACCAGGCGATGGCCGTGGGAGGATGGGCGTGGACGAGGGCCTTGGCTTCCGGCACGGTCTGGTAGACCGCGAGGTGCATGGCCCGCTCGCTGCTGGGACGGCCCGAGACGATGGTTCCATCCAGCTGGAGGTAGGCCAAATCCTCGAGATTCACCTGGGCCTTGGGCACGCCACTCGGGGTCATGGCGATGAGGCCGTTGGGCAGTCGCACCGACAAGTTGCCATCCGAGGCTGCCAGCAGACCTCCCGCATGGAGGCGGCGGCAGGCGTCGAGAAGATTGCGAAGAGGTTCCTGAGTATCCATGGTGGGATTATGGCCGCTTCCGGACTGATTCCGGGGTGGCTCCTGCCTTCCAGCTTGTGATGACTTTTTTCGCGGCGACGGCGCAGAAACTCTCTTCCATCCAGTCCAGTAGCATCGGCAAGGGAAGGGGGTCGTTGGGGACGAGGGACGCGGTGATCCAGCCACTCTTGCCAAGCCCATAGCCGGTGGGTTGAGCGAAGGGCATCAAGAGCGCCAGGCCTCTGGATTCGGGCAGTTTCACCGTGATGCGAAGCTGGCCCTCTCCCTCGGACATGAAAAGGAAGACCTTGTCCCGGACCTTGAAGGCACTCTCACCCCACGGGTGATCCTCCCGTGTTTCGGGAAAGCTGAGGGCAGCTTTTCTGATGTGTTTGATGGCCTTCGCGAAGGAAGCAACAGCAGGCATGGCCTCAGGGTAGGGCGGCGCCCCCCATCCCACAACCTGGATAGATGGCGGGGAAACACCCATACATGAACAGGGGCGGCTTGCGCCGCCCCTGCAAGCGTCAAGCAACGGTTATTTCGTCATGTTCTGGCGCAGCGCGGCTTTGAGGGCCTCCGCTTCGGGGTTGGCTGGTGTGGTGGTGGCGACTCCCGCCAGCTGCCCGGCCTTTTCGCTCAGCAGGAGGCCCAGCAGGCTCTCGATGAGGCTGCCGCCACCCTGGGCGCCGCCGCCCATGTGGATCTTGGGGACCACATCCACCTGGGACTTCTCGATGGCCTCGGCAAAGCGGCTCATGACCTGCTGCACCAGCTGGAACTGCGGGCCGCCGTAGGCGCGGACCTGCTCCTCAATGGCCATGGCCTGGGCGATGCCCACGCGGGCGGCCTGCTCGGCCTGGGCTTCGGCCATGACCTTGATGCGCTTGGCCTCGCCTTCGCCCATGAGGCGCACCTTCTCGGCTTCGGCGCCAGCCAGGGTTTGGATCTGGGCGGCCTGCTGCTGGGCCTTGGCGTAGTCGGCCTTGCCCTGGTTGCTCTGCACTTCGATGCTGATGGCCGATTCAGTCAGCGCCGTCTGCTGCTTGGCCTTGGCCTCGGCTTCGCGAAGCTCCCGTTCCTTGGCGGCGGCGTTCTGCTGGCGGCCGTAGGTCTCCACCTGCTCGTCGGCGATCTGGCGGCTGCGGAGCTGGGTGAGGATCTGCTCGATCTGGCCGCCCTGGGCACCGCTGCTGGGGGTGCCGATGAGCACTTCCTGGAGCTCCAGGTTGTACTGGGCGAACTTCTCCTTCATCTGGACGCCGCTCTGCTCCTGGATGGCGCTGCGGTCCTGGATGAGCTGGATGAGGGTGCGCGTCTGGCCGATGTTCTTGAAATAGGCGCTGACCATGGGATCGAGCGTCTGTTCCACCAGCTTCTTGATGTCGCCGAAGCGCTGGATGACCAGGGGCGCCTTCCGGTAGTCGATGTGCACCACCACCGAGAGGGGCAGGCTGGGCTCGAAGGCATCCTTGGTGATAAGGCTCACCTCTGCCAGGTTCTCGTCGAACTTGTGGCTGCCCACCTCGCCCTTGGTCCACTTGAGGATGAAGTTGGTGGTGGGCACCATGAGCACCTTGCCTGCGTAGGTGTTGAAGGCGTACTTGCCCGGCAGCAGGGGCTCGCTCCACACGCCGCGCGTGCCCTTGGTGACCAGCTCGCCGTGGCGGTATTCCTGGCCGCTGATGTCGGCGCCCACGGCGCCGGTGTAACTCACCACCACGCCCACGGTGCCCACTTCCACCACGGTTTTCGGAATCAGTTCCACCGTCGCGAAGAGGCGGTTGATGTAGTAGGTGCCTTCCACCAGCACCTGGTACTGGCGCCCGCGCTGCCCACCGGCCACGAGGAACTTGTCCGCGTCCTGGAAGTTGTTGTGATAAGTCGCTGCCTGGTGCGGATCCTCGCCCACGGTGGAGGCGATGATCTCGCCGCTGGCCAGGCTGGGGCCGTCGTGCACGGTGACGATGCCCACGGCGTCATCGGCACCGCGGATGATGACGGGCCGCCAACCGGCGCGTTCGGCGATGATGGCGCTCATCTTCTGGAAGGTTTCCAGCTCGCTCTTGTCGAGGGGCAGGTAGTAGAGCTGATCCTCGGTGAGGACCACGAACTGAGCCAGGTTGATGGCGTAGATGCCCTCGCGCAGGATCTGGCGCTGGGGGCCCTTCTGGCCGCCGTTCTGCAGGAAGGCCACCACATCCTGAAAGTCAGATCCGCGCTGGTTGCTGGCCAGGGCCTGCGTGGGAGGCAGGTCCTTGCCGTCACGGGCGAAGATGTAGCCGATCTTGCCCTGGGGGATGGTCACCAGCGGCATCTTGTGGATGCGGTATTGGAAGGGCGTGAGGAAGTGCCAGCCGCCGCGCAGAAGCTGGGGCTGGAAGCCGGCCTCGCCGCCCAGGGCGATGAGGCCGGTCTTCACCGAGCCCTTGCCGCTGATGAGTTTTTCGACAATGCCCACGCGGTTGTTGGGGATGTAGCGGATCCACTTGCTCAGGAGCACCAGCGCAAAGGCGGTGCCTAGGAGGGCCAGAAGCGTCAGGCCGGGGTGGACAGAGAACCAGGTGAGGTCCATGAGGACTCCAGGGGACGGGTTTCGGAAAGTGTACCGAACCAAGGCGCCGTCCCGCCCTGGATTCGGGGTTCTTCCGTGGTCTGGCGCCCCGGCTTGGAATCAAGCGGGCGACTGGGATCCAACGGGGAAAGAACCATATGAAGGCGAAGAAAATAGTCCGAATTGAAATGGGCGCCGTGACGGGCATCACCAAACGGAAAAATTGGGCGGAGGTTCGTTTGGGATAAATCGATCTTCGTTTTATACAAGCTCAAACCGCCCGCGGACATGGAATACCAAAACTGCGAACCGCAGGTAGCCCATTTTCGGCTGCAGGGCGATGAGCACCTGCGAAGAGGCCGCTATGCTTCCCGGATGGATGATCTCTGGGATTGGATGCGCGAGCGATGGGGCCTGCTGTTCATGGCTGGAACGGTCCTCCTCCTGGGTGCCTGGTGGTGGCAGGGCCGACCACTCTCCCATGCGCCAGGTGTTCTGGCGCTCGAAGAGCCGATCCAGACGGATCCTGAAACTCGGAATCCCTGGACCTTCAAAGGTCACCAAATCACGCCCCTGGCCCGGTTCGAGATCTGTGCTCGGGTGCTCAGTGCGGAACGATACCGGTTCGATCGGGCCTCGGAGTTGTCGCCGGTGGATTTCGCCCTGGGCTGGGGGCCCATGTCCGATTCGCGCGTACTCGAGGCCTTCACCATCCAACAGCGGGACCGCTGGTATTTCTGGAGTGCCGAGCGCCTGCCCATCAGCGCATCCGATGTGATCACCCACAGCGCGAACATGCACATGATCCCCGCCACCGACGCGGTGCGAAGGCGGCTGCTCTCCATCCGGGTGGGGCAGGTCATCGCCCTGCGGGGCCAACTGGTTCGGGCCGACGGGGCGGATGGCTGGCACTGGGTCAGCAGCCTCTCCCGGGCGGATACCGGAGATGGTTCCTGCGAGGTCATCTGGGTGGAATCCGTGACCCTCGCAGACCGCTGAGATCACATCTCGCCGCGGGGCGGAAACCCCTTCCAAGACCCCTGATAGACTCGCCCCACGAAGGCCCTTCATGGCCTTGGAGCCCCATGTTTGACATCGAAGCCTCCCTCGACAGCCGTCTCCTGGCCGTGCCCCGGAACCGCCCCACAGTGGTGTTCCCGGAGGCCCTGGACGCCCGCACCCTCGAAGCCGCCTGCTTTCTGGGCCGGTTCATCCGGCCTGTCTTCCTCGCGCCCGAAGCCAACGTGCGGGCCATGGCCGCCCGCGACTTGAGTCACCTCGGCGAGGATCGCGTCGCCTACACCCTTTCCGAAAGCGCCTTCCTGGACCCGTCCTCCCGTCCGGACCTGGTGGAGGCCTTCACCGCAGCCTGTGTGGAATGGAACCTGTCGCAGGGCAGGACGATCACCCTGGATGAAGCCCGCGCCCAGGTTTCGGAGCCCGGCCACTTCGGCATCTGGGCCGTGAAGCTGGGCCATGCCGACATGGTGGTGGGCGGCGCCATCCACGAACCCAAGGCCTTCTTCCGGCCCATGGTGGATCTGTTGGCCCACCGCGAGGTCACTTGTGAAGCGGGCATTTTCGTACTGCCCGATGAGCACCCGCAGGATGTCTACCCTCACAACATCGTGGTTTTCGGCGATGTGGGCGTGAACGCCAGCATGTCGCCCCGCATCCTCGCGGAAGTGGCCGTGGGTACCTGCGCCGTGGCCCGCGACCTCATTCCCGAGGACGTCCTGCCCGAGATCCGCTGTGCCATGGTGTCTTATTCCAACCGGGGCAGCGACGAAGGCCCCTCGCCTGAACTGGTGCGCCAGGCCGCGGATCTGGTACCGGCCATCCTGGCCGAGCGGGTGGCCCACTCTCCCCGCTACGGGACCATCCACATTCGCAGCGAGGTGAAGGTCAGCGTGGCGCTCTCGCGGCGTTCCGCGGGGCTATACGAAGCTGACGGCCTGCCCTGGGAGGGCGGCCCCAATGTCATCGTCTGCCCCAACCTCGACATGGGCAACCTGCTCTACCACCTCTATGGCACCCGCTTCCCGGATGCCCGCAAGTTCCCCGTGATGTTCGGCCTCCGGTTCCAGGGGGTGGATCTGGCCATGGACTGTACGCCCGAGGACATCCGTCTCGCGGTGAAGGCCTCCGTCATGCGCCTGCACGCCTACGGCGAGTGGAACCGCACACCCAAGGACACCTTCTTCCGGCGTCACCGCGTGCTGGTGCTCAACCCCGGCTCGACGTCCACCAAGACCTCCGTGTACGAGGGAGACGAGGAGCGTTGCACCGAAGAGATCCAGCATGCCTCCGAGGCCCTGAAAGGCTTTGAGGGCAAGCCCATCACCGATCAATTCAGCTTCCGCAAGGATGCGGTGCTGCGCTTCCTGTCCGACCAGGGTCTGTCCCTGGCGGATCTGGATGCGGTGGCGGGCCGCGGCGGGCTGCTGCGTCCCATCCCCCACGGAACATGGAATGTGGGTGAAGCCATGCTGAAGGATCTGCGCGAAGGCAAGCGCGGCGAGCACGCGTCCAACCTGGGCGCCCTCATCGCCGCTGAGCTGGTGGCAGGCACCACCAAACCCGCGTTCATCGTCGATCCGGTGGTGGTGGACGAGGTCGAAGAGAAGGTGAAGATCACGGGGATCAAGGAGCTGCCGCGTCGCGTGGTGAGTCACGCCCTGAACCAGATCGCCACGGCCCGGCGCTTCGCCGAGGAGCGCGAAACCTTCTACGAGCGCATCAATGTCATCGTGGCTCACATGGGCGGCGGCATCACGGTCGGTGCCCACCGCAAGGGCCACTACCTGGATGTGAACAACGGCCTCGATGGGGAAGGGCCCTTCTCGCCCCAGCGCTCCGGCAGCCTGCCGCCGGGCCAGCTCATCGATCTCTTTTTCTCCGGCAAGTACACCAAGGCCGAGCTGAAGCTCCTGAACAAGGGACGCGGCGGACTCATCGACCTGCTGGGCACCGCCGACATGCGCGAAGTCGAACGCCGCGTGGATGAAGGTGATGCCGAGGCGGCGCTGGTCTACTCAGCTATGGTCTACCAGATTGCCAAGAACATCACGGCTCTGGCGCCGGCCTTCGAGGGCGAACCCATCGATGCCATTCTGCTGACCGGTGGCATGGCCCGCTCCAAGAAGCTGGTGGCCGACCTCACGCGTTATACCGTATCCCTGGGGTGCCCCGTGCAGGTCTACCCTGGCGAAAACGAGATGGCCGCCCTGGCCAAGGGTGCCCTGCGCGTGTTGGCAGGGCGCGAAGTGGCGAAGGATTATCCGCCGACGGTTTGAGGGAGATCCCTCACAACGACTGGGAGATCACGAGGAGGCTGGAAAACCTTCCTCATGGTCTCCCCGTCCCATGAGGTTGTGGTTTGGACAGAGGGCTCCACCTTCGCCCTGATTTGATCCAACCGACACAGCGTGTCACTCAGCTGGACCTGAGTGCAGGTCGGCCCATGCGCTGTGCCACCTTCAACGTGAAGTGGCCCTGCAACAGTAAGATCCTTGCTTTCGGACCCTGACCAGGCTCATGAAGCTAGGATCACCTGACCACGGGGCATGTGATGGAATACATCCAAACGAGCGACCCTTCAGGTCTGGGCAGCTGGCTTCTGATTTTGGGTTGTCCCTTGGTGCAGTGTCACCCGTTGAAGGATGAAGTGCGGCAGCTTTCCGGCCCCACCTTCGCCACCTGCGCGAGCTGTGTCTATCAGGTTGGCGAATGGTTCGAGCACCGGGATCCGGATCTGGATTGGAGCCTCATGGCGCATCCAGAACACTTGAAGTACGGATACCACGAGGGAGCCGCCGCCGCGGAGGCCAGCAATCCCGCAGACACCCCGATCCCCTCCCAATGCAGCTGGCGGGTCGGCTAGGGGCAGGGCGACCATTTGGTTCGCCTGGGTGGAAGTGACGTTCGCCCAGGGCGATGTGTCGCTCCGCCCTGTGGCTGTGTCGAGTTTGAATGCGTGGGGTCGCCACGGTCTGGTCGGTGGGTAGGATCCATCCATCAACCCCAACCTGGATTCCGCTGGAATCCAAATCCATCCGAGGAGGCTTCCATGGTGAAGCAGAACGAGAAGAAATTGAACCTCAAGAAGGAAACGCTGAAGGACCTGACGTCTGAAGCAGCCGATGGGGTTGCTGGCGGTGGAAGAGTGACTTACAGCTGCCAGACTTGTTACGTGAATGAATGCTTCACCACGAATCGACACATCTGCTGGTGGGATAAGTAGGCGGCCAAATAAACCATCGGACGAGAGGAGCCATTTTAAGCCATATCGTCTCGTCAAGGTGGTGGCAGAGAACACGAAGGGCGCAGGGCATTCTCCTCTGCGCCCTTCTGATCCACGCGGGGCATGGTGCTCAGGCCAGCAATGCCGCCAAGGCGATGGAGCTGAGCTTGGTTTTCGCGCTGTCGCCGCGGCTGCTGAGCACGCAGGGCACGCGCGCGCCGACCACTACCGCGGCGATTTCGGCGCCGCCCAGTTTGGTGCCGGCCTTGTAGAACACGTTGCCAGCCTCGATGTTGGGGAAGAGCAGGCAGTCGGCATCGCCGGCCACGGGGCCGACCAATCCCTTGATCTGAGCGGCTTCGGGGTCGATGGCGCCGTCCAAGGCCAGAGGGCCGTCCACCAGGGCGCCCTTGATCTGGCCGCGGTCCGCCATCTTCGAGAGCATGGCCGCATCGGAACTGGAACTCATCTTGGGCAGCACCTGCTCGGAAGCCGCCAGCACAGCCACCTTGGGGGTTTCGATGCCCAGGGCCTTGGCGGTCTTCACCAGGTAGTTGAGGATGGCGAGCTTCTCCTTGAACTCCGGTTCGGGGATCACGGCCACGTCACCGGCGATCATGAGCTTGGGATGGCCGGGGTGCTCCATGACGGTCACGTGGCTGAGAATGGCGCCAGGATCCAGCAGGCCCTGTTCCTTATTCAGGATGGCGCGCATGTATTTGTCGGTGCTGAGGAGCCCCTTCATGAGCAGGTCCGCCTCGCCGGAGCGCACCATGCCCACGGCCTTGGAGGCGGCTTCGGTGTCTGTGGCGGTGTGCACGATGCGGAAGCGCTCCTTGGCCAGGCCCAGTTCTCCGAAGACCTTCAGGATGGCGGCTTCATCGCCGACCAAGATGGCTTCCACCAGTCCCGCTTCCACCGCGGCATTCACCGCTTCCAGGGTGTGGGCGTCGTTGGCCCAGGCCACCACCAGGCGCTTGCGGGGGCGGTCTTTCACGGCGCGGAGGAGTTCATCGAGGGTGTTGATCCGCATGGCTGGATCCTGTCAAAAGACGCCGGGACAGCCCGGCTTCTGGGAAGGTAGCATGGTCGCCATGACCGTCTCAGTGAGCTTCCGCACATACCTCCTCGAACAATTGGGGCAGATCCGCCCGGTGACCACCCGACCCATGTTTGGCGGTCTGACCTTCTTCGCGGATGGCCGCGCCTTCGCCCTGGTGGCGGAGGAGACCCTCTACTTCAAGGTGGACGACAGCAACCGTTCCGACTTCGTGGCGGCGGGCATGGGACCCTTCCTGCCCTTTGGTGATCCCGAGAGGCCCATGCAGTACTACCAGCTGCCCGAGGAGGTGCTGGAGGACCCGGACCAACTGGCGGAATGGATGGCCAAGGCCATCGCCGTCGCCGCACGGGCCAACACCAAATCAAAGGCGAAAGCGCCCGGCAGACCCGCGGCCAAGCGGAAGTAGGGATCATGACCTCCATCTGTCTTCGCCCCGCGCTTCCCGAAGATGCTGCGATCCTCGCCGATCTCGGCGCCCGCACCTTCCGCGAGACCTTCGAGCGCATTTGTTCTCCCGAGGACATGGATGCTTTTCTCACCCGCACCTATGGCGTTCCACAACAGCGGGCGGAGTTGGAGGATCCCTCCCGGCCGGGTCGGGTGCTGGAAGTCGATGGCCAGCCCTCGGGTTTCCTTCAGCTTCGGTTGGGCTACCGCGAACCGGGGGTGGCCGGGGAGCGTCCCGTGGAGTTGCAGCGCATCTACGTAATGAAGGCCTGCCACGGCCAGGGGTGCGGCGCCCTTTTTGATGCGGGAGGCCTTGAAGATGGCCACGGCCTGGGGCGCGGATGAAATCTGGCTGGGCGTCTGGGAGAACAACCACCGGGCCCTGGCGTTCTATCGCCGCTGGGGTTTCCAGGAGGTGGGCGAACATGTGTTCAAGATCGGCGAGCAGGTGGATCGGGATCTGATCCTGGCGAAGCCGCTGCTATGAACCTGGTGCTGCTGTTTCCCGAGGATTTCATCGCGACCGACCGTGCCCGCCTGAGCGGACGCCGGTTGCGGCATGTCCGAGAGGTGCATCGTGCCGAGGCGGGGGGCGAACTCACCGTAGGCATGTTGGGTGGCCGCATGGGGCGGGGCAGGGTGGTGCGCCTCGATGAGGAAGCCTTGGAGCTGGATCTCCGGCTGGACCAGGACCCGCCGCCGAAACTGCCCCTGACCCTTGTGATTGCTTTGCCACGGCCCAAGGTGCTGAACCGCGTGGTGGCCGCGGCCACCAGTCTGGGAGCGGCCCGTCTCGTTCTGCTGAATGCCTGGAAGGTGGAGAAGGCCTACTGGGCCAGCCCGAAGCTGAAGCCGGAAAACCTGCGCGAACAGATGCTGCTGGGCCTGGAGCAGGCGAAAGACACGGTGCTTCCAGAACTGCATCTGGCGAGGCTCTTCCGTCCTTTCGTCGAAACGGATTTGCCCGCACTGCTGGACAGTGGTTGCGGTCTTCTGGCGCATCCGGGAAGCGGCGAAACCGCGCCGAGGCCACTGGCCACTCCTGTCACCCTTGCCATCGGTCCTGAAGGGGGCTGGATCGATCCCGAAGTCCGCAGTCTGCTTGAGGCGGGCCTAGAACCCCTGGACCTCGGCCCTCGCATTCTGCGGACGGAAACAGCACTGGCCGCTTTGGTGGGTCGCCTGTTCTGAGTTTCCCGAAGGTGACGGCGGCGGAAACGAATGACTGTTGCTCTGTCGTTTTACACAGCCGTAAGAACTTGTATGCTTTGACGACTATGCGGTAGTGATATTTTCAACCAACCGGGCGGCGTCCCCGGGAGGAGAACGCAAGCCATGCACCGATGGTTGGACAGTCTCACTCTGGGAAAGAAGTTCGGCCTGATCATTCTGCTGCCTGCGGTGTTGATCATCTCCATGGCAGCCATGGGATCCTTCTGCATCGAGCGCATCCAGGCCGGCCAGGCGGATTCCCTGGCTGTCACCCGCACGTCTGAAGCGCTTACCCAATTCATCAACGATGCGAACGTGCTGCGCACCATTCATGTCTCCATGATCGCGGCGGCCCACGATGAGGCCTACCTCCAGAAGCGCGGTGATCGGATGAAGGCGTTCGAGGCGCTCCTGGCCAGAGATTTCCAGCGCCTGGGGGGCCTCGCCTGGAGTGCCGAGGATCGTCCGCTGGTGGATGCGGCCCTGCTGGCCCAGAAACAGTATGTGGAAGCGTTCCCCGCGATCCTCGAGAAGGCCAAGAGCGGCAAGGCCGACGGCGATCCTGTGCTGATGGAGGCCAATGTCGGCGAGGCCCGGAAGGCTCGTGAAACGCTGGAGACCGTGCTCAAGCATCTGGCCGCCCACACCGAGCGGATCAATGCTGAGACTGCGTCCTTCGGGGACCGCATCCAGGTGGCCCTTGTGGTTTTCGGCATGGTGTCCGTCGGGCTGGGCCTGTTGGTCCTGCGGGTGATCCTCACCCATGTCCAAGGTGAGATCGGAAAGGTCAGCCGCGCCATGCGCGCCTTGGCCGCGGGCGATCTGCGGGTGCGGGCCCAGGTGGCGGCCAAGGATGAGATCGGGCAGATCTCCTCTGATCTGGATGTGGCGCTCGACCGGCTGGCCGCGAGCATGCAGACCATCAAACACATCTCAGAGCAGACCGCCGCTGGCACGCACCAGTTGACGGCCACGGCGGAGCAGCTCAATGCGACCACCCTCGACCTGAGTCAGGGCGCGGACGTGCAGCGCAAGGCCATGGAAACCTCCGCCGCAGCCATGGAGCAGGTGGTGGCTTCGACCCATGAAGTCGCTCAGCGGCTGGAGATCGCAAGAGGATTGGCGGATGAATCGCAGCGGGTGACGAAGGCAGGTCTGGAGAACGCCGAGCAGACCACCCGCACCATGGAGGCCATCCGGGAAAGCTCTGAAAAGGTGGGCCGCATCACGTCGGTCATCACCGAAATCGCCCGGCAGACCAACCTGCTCTCCCTCAATGCCGCCATCGAAGCGGCCAAGGCGGGTCAGTCCGGCAAGGGCTTCGCCGTGGTGGCGGAGGAGATCCGCAAGTTGGCGGAACGCAGTGCGGGTGCCGCCAACGAGATCCACGCTCTGATCGCCGAAAGCAGCGAACGGGTGGGCGCCGGGGCCGACACCGTGGCCAGGGTTCAACTCAGCCTGCAGGCCATCGAGGCGAACGCCACGGAACGCTCCAAAGGGGTCGTGGCGATCAACCTGGCCATCGGAGAGCAGGCGAAGTCCAGCCAGGAGGTGAGTCAGTCCGTGGGAACCACGGCGGGCTTGGCTGAACGGAATGCTTCGGCCACGACCCAGTTGTCCGCCAGCCTTGCGGAAACCAAGCGGACCATCGATGACATCGCGGCCACAGCTTCGCAACTGCAGCAGCTCACCCAGGCCTTTTCGATCTAGGCCAAGAACAGGCCATAGGCCGGATTGGCGCCTTCATCCACAAAGCGGTAACCGAGGGCATCGAGGAAAGCCTGGAAGGCTTCCTGGTCCTCCGGCGGCACCTGGATGCCCGCCAGCACACGGCCGTAGTCTGCTCCGTGGTTGCGGTAGTGGAAGAGGGAGATGTTCCAGCCGCGGCTCATGCAGTCCAGGAAGCGGAGCAGGGCGCCGGGGCGCTCCGGGAACTCGAAGCGGTAGATGCGCTCGTTGGTGACCCGCGGAGCGCGGCCGCCCACCAAATGGCGCACATGGAGCTTGGCCATCTCGTTGTCGCTGAGATCCAGGGCCTCCAGTCCTTCTTCCCGCAGGCGGGCGAGGAGGGGCTCGACCTCGGCACGGCTCGCCATCTGCAGGCCCACGAAGATGTGGGCCCGATCCGGATCAGCCAGGCGGTAGTTGAACTCCGTGATGGAACGCTGGCCAATGAGTTCGCAGAAGGCCCTGAAGCTGCCGGGCCGTTCGGGGATGGTGACGGCGAGGATGGCCTCGCGCCGCTCGCCCAGCTCGGCCCGCTCGGCCACGAAGCGCAGGCGGTCGAAGTTGGCGTTGGCTCCCGAAAGGATGGCCACGAGGTTGCCCGAGGCGGCGGTGACACCCTCGCGGGCGGCCCAGGCTTTGAGGCCCGCCACCGCCAGGGCCCCGGCGGGTTCCAGCACGGACCGGGTCTCCTCAAAGACATCCTTGATGGCCGCACAGATCTCGTCGGTATTCACCAGCACGATCTCGTCCACATGTTTCCGGCACAGCTCGAAGGTCTGCTCGCCCACCTGGCTTACGGCGACACCATCGGCGAAGAGGCCCACGCGCTCAAGGCGCACGCGGTGGCCAGCGGCCAGGGATTGGCTCATGGCATCTGCATCCACCGGCTCCACGCCGATGATGCGAATCCCAGGCTGCAGGCGCTTGAGGTAGGCAGCGATGCCTGCGATGAGGCCGCCCCCGCCCACAGGGACGAAGACTGCCTTCAGGCTTCGGGGCATCTGGCGCAGCAGTTCCAGACCGATGGTGCCCTGTCCGGCAATGACATCCAGATCATCATAGGGATGGATGTAGACCTTGCCTTCAGTGGCGGCCAGGGCCTGGGAATGGGCATAGGCCTCCTCGAAGGAATCTCCGTGAAGCACCACCTGGGCGCCCAGGGTGCGCACCGCTTCCACCTTGATGAGCGGCGTGGTGATGGGCATGACGATGACGGCCTGGCAGCCCAGTTTCTGCGTGGCCAGGGCCACGCCCTGGGCATGGTTGCCAGCGGAGGCAGCGATGACACCGCGGTTGCGCTCGGCGGCTTGCAGATGGGCGATCCGGTTGTAGGCGCCGCGCAGTTTGAAGGAGAAGACCGGCTGGAGATCCTCTCGCTTGAACCACACCTGGGCGCCCACGCGGCGGGAGAGCTTGGGTGCGGCCTCCAGGGGGGATTCGATGGCCACGTCGTAGACCAGGGCGGTGAGGATGCGCTCGAGCAGATCCTTGGAGGGTTGGGTGGCTTCTGAGTTCAAGACATGGCTCCATGCAAAGAAGAACCCCCCGACCTGGCGGTGCGGGGGGTGGCTTGAATCGGGATCGGATTCGGCCTATGCCCCCTCGCGCGACGTAATGATCGCGATGCCGATGGGAATGATGGGGAGGCGGAAAGGGTTCATGGGTTTGAGATCTGAATGGTCAAACTAGCACTGCGTCTCAGGATGCACAAGGCGGAGCGGCACGGAGTCCTCCCCTTGATTCCTCGTTAAACGATGTATAGTGATGGCACTTGAATCAGGAGTCTTTGATGAAGAGCGTCCGCGCTTCCGCCGTGCTTCTCGTGACCTGCGCCCTGGTGGCCCAGGAACGCACGCCTCGCTTCGTCAGTTCGCCAGATGTGAACGGCGACCGTGTGGTGTTCACCTGGGAGGATGACCTCTGGCTCGGGTCGCTGAAAGGCGGAGCTGCGCGGCGCCTCACCACGCATCCAGGCGTGGAAACGGCGGCCCGCTTCAGTCCGGACGGCAAGTGGATCGCCTTCAGCGGCCAGTACGATGGCGGCGGCCTCCAGGTCTACGTGATGCCAGCCGAGGGTGGAACGCCCAAGCGCCTCACTTGGAGCGGTGGCACGGTGCATGGCTGGACGCCAGACAGCAAGCAGGTGCTGTTCAAGACCATTGCCGACTTCGACCGCCGTCCCGTGGAGCGCTTCTTCACCGTGGATCTGGAGGGCCACCAGCCCAATGTCCTGCCTGTGCCCCGTGGCGTGCAGGGCACCCTCTCGCCCGATGGGCAGCGCCTGGCTTACAACGCCAAGGGCAAGGTCGAGTACTACTGGAAGCGCTACAAGGGCGGTGACCACCAGGATCTCTGGCTGGCCGATCTGAAGTCGGGGACGTTTGAGAAGCTCACGGATTTCGTGGGCCGCAATGGCGCCCCCATCTGGGCCGGTGGCAAGGTGATCTTTGAATCGGATCGCGGCACCAGCGGCATCACCAACCTCTACGCGGTGGATCCTGCCACCAAGGCCGTGGAGCCGCTGACTGATCTGAAGGCCTTCGACGCCCAGCAGCCCAGCACCGATGGCCGCACCGTGGTCTTCGTGCAGGCGGGGCAGCTGCAGGCCCTCGATCTCGCCACCAAGCTGGTTCATGCCGTGCCGGTGACCACCAGCAGCGATGGCTGGAAGGCGGCGCCGCGTCCCCTCAACCCCAAAGACTGGATCCAGGCCATGAGCCTCACGGCGGGCAACGCTGTTTTTGAGGCCCGCGGCGAAGTCTTCCTGGTACCCACCGACGCCACCAAGCCTGCCAAAAACCTCACCAAGACGCCGGGTGTGCGCGAGCGCATGCCCCGCCTGTCGCCCGATGGCAAGCGGGTGGCCTATTTCAGCGATGCCAGCGGGGACTACGACCTCTACGTGCAAGCGGTGGATGGCACCGCCGAGCGCATCCCCACGGGCCTGAAGACCGCGTTCTACCACCTGGAGTGGAGCCCGGACGGCACGAAGATCCTGTTCGGCGACAAGAGCTTCGCCCTGTATGTGGTGGATGTGGCCACCAAGAAGCTCACGAAGATCGACGAATCCCACGAACTGAAGAACGACCAGTTCACCTGGGAAGTGAGTGACTATGTCTGGTCACCGGATTCGCAGTGGGTCGCCTACAGCTTCGTGGAGCCCAGCCGCAACAGCCGCATCCACCTCTTCAACCTGGCCACAAAGCAGAAGGTCACCTTGACCGACGGCTTCTACGACTGCGTGAACCCAGCCTTCGACCAGGATGGGAACAACCTGTATTTCCTCAGCTACAACCATTTCCACACGCAGCTCGACCCCAGTCAGGACAACCACATCCAGTCCGCCCCGGTGCAGGTGATGTCGGTGAAGCTGAAGGCCAGCGACGAGAAGGGGGCCTTCCGCATCGATGTGGCCGGTCTCTCGGACCGGATCGCGCCCCTGCCCGTGAAGCCGGGCAACCTGTTCCACCTCAAGGCCGGGAAGGGGCTGGTGGGCTGGGACGAGGTGGAGGGCTGGGATGACGGCGTGGTGGAGGAGCTCTACTCGCCCCGGGGTGCGGACAAGTGGAAGGTGCACCTCTACGATCCCAACTCGAAGAAGGAGTCGGTGCTCACCGAGCCTATCAGCGACTGGACCTTCGATGCCGAGGGCAAGCGGGTGCTCATTCGCAAGGGGCCGAACTTCCACACGGGAGAGGCCGCTGCCGTGTTCGCCTCGAAGGCCCTGCCGGAGCGCCTGGATCTGGAACGCATGGTCATGACCGCCGCGCCCCGTGAAGAGTGGAAGCAGATCTTCGAGGACACCTGGCGCTGGTACCGGGATTTCTTCTACGACGTGAACATGAACGGCAGCGACTGGAACGCCATCGGCGCCAAGTTCAGGGCCCTGGTGCCGGAGTTGAATTCCCGCCAGGAATTGAATGGCCTGCTGAGTCAGATGGTCGGTGAGCTGAGCGCCAGCCACACCTACGTGAGCGGCGGTGATCTCGGCCCCGCCCGGCCCCTGCCGAGCCCCGTCTTCTCGGGCCTGCTGGGCGCTGATTTCACCGCAGAGAATGGCGTCTACAAATTCACCACTGTCTATGGGCCCACACCCTACGCCCAGGGCCTGAAGGCCCCACTGGCGGATCCCGCTCCTCGGGTGAAGGCTGGTGAATTCCTGCTGGCCATCGATGGCAAGCCTGTGCGCGCCCCGGAAGCCATTCAGTCCCGGCTGCAGGTCATCCGTGGCCAGAAGGTGACCCTCACCGTGAACAGCAAGCCCACGTTGGAAGGCGCCCGCACCATCGAGGTGGAGCCGGTGCCCAACGATTGGGATCTGCGCTATGAACACTGGGTCGCAGGCAACATCGCCGCCGTGGACAAGGCCTCCAACGGCCAGCTGGGCTACATGCACATCACCGCCATGGCGGATCAGAACATTGGCCAGTTCGACAAATACTGGCGGGCCTTCCGCTACAAGAAGGGCATCGTCATCGACGTGCGCGGCAACGGCGGCGGCTGGACTGAGTACTTCATGATCGACAAGCTGGAGCGCAAGCAGGTCGGCTTCAATGTGCTGCGCGGCATGGGGCCCTTCCGCTATCCCGGAACGGCTTCCGATGGCCGCTACGTGTTCCTCACCAACGAACAGAACGGCAGCGACGGCGAGGCTTTCCTGGCCCACGTGAAGGCCCGCAACCTGGGTACCATCGTGGGCAAGCCCAGCTGGGGCGGCCTGGTGGGCATCATCAACACGCAGTTCACCCTGGATGGTGGCCGCGTGGAGCAGAGCAACAACGCCTTCTACGGCAAGGAAGGGCAGTGGTGGGTGGAAAACCACGGCGCCGAACCTGATCTCACCGTGGAAAACGATCCCGCCAGCCTCATGCAGGGCCGCGACCCGCAGCTGGAAGTCGGAATCCAGACCCTTTTGAAGCAGCTCAAGGACAACCCGACGCCGACCTTCCCGCCGATTCCGGCCTACCCCAAGCGTTAGGCAGACCCTGGGCCGCTCTCGACGATTCGCGAATCGGCCTCACGACATGTCGAGACAACAGCCGTGCTCAGCGCGGCTGTTGTCGTGTAAGGCCCGGCATTGCTGTGAATGGTGAATTGGCACGACGCTGGCTCTTCTGGAATGCCGCCGCATGCGGCCTTTCGGAGCCCCCATGTCCACCTCTCTCATCGCCACCGACGTGAAGCCCTTCTCGGCCACCGCCTACCACCGAGGCCAGTTCGTGCCTTTGACGGAGGCGGACCTGCAGGGCAAGTGGTCCGTGGTCTTCTTCTACCCCGCCGACTTCACCTTCGTGTGCCCCACGGAGCTGGGCGATCTCGCGGACCACTACGCCGAGTTCCAGCAGCTGGGCGTGGAGATCTACGGCGTGTCCACGGACACCCACTTCACCCACAAGGCCTGGCACGATGCCAGCGAGACAATCCGCAAGATCCAGTTCCCCCTGGTGGGCGATCCGGCCCACGTGCTCTCCCGCAACTTCGGCGTGCTCATCGAGGGTGCGGGCCTGGCGGATCGCGGCACCTTCGTCATCGATCCCCAAGGCAAGATCCAGATCATCGAGGTGAATGCCGGGGGCGTGGGACGCAACGCGGAAGAGCTGCTGCGCAAGGTGAAGGCGGCCCAGTACGTGGCGAGCCACCCGGGCGAGGTGTGCCCCGCCAAGTGGCAGGAAGGCGCCGCCACGCTGGCCCCCAGCCTCGATCTGGTGGGGAAGATCTGAAGCGTTCCTGACCTGTTTGTGAAACCCGCCGGGCGGCGTGTGGCCGCCCGGCTCCATCCTGGTGACCCATGCTCACGCCCGACCTCCGTGCCCAACTGCAGTCCGCCTTCCAGCACTTGAAGTCTCCCGTGGAGCTTCAGGCCAGCGTGGACGACGGCGCCGCCTCCGCCGAGCTGCGGGCGTTGCTCACGGAAATCGCGGCCTTGAGCCCTCAGGTGACGGTGCGCTGGGATGGGGCGGCGGAACGGCGGCCCTCCTTTGCCGTGGCCAGGCCCGGCGAGGCGGCCCGCATTGGGTTTGCAGGCGTGCCGCTGGGCCACGAGTTCACCTCGCTGGCCCTGGCCCTGCTGCAGGTCGGCGGTCATCCGCCCCGCCTTGCGCCGGAGCTGGCCCAACGCATCCAGGGGCTGCCGGGCGAGCGGCGCTTCGAGGTGTTCGTCTCCCTGGGCTGCCACAACTGCCCCGACGTGGTGCAGGCCCTCAACGTGCTGGCGGTGCTGAATCCCGGCATCCAGACCGTCATGGTGGATGGAGCCCGCTTCCAGGCTGAGGCCGAGGCCCGGGGCATCCTGGCCGTGCCCGCCGTGTTCCTGGATGGGGAGCCTTTCCTCCAGGGCCGGGCTAGCCTCGACGAGATCCTCGCCAAGCTCGACGACTCGGCGGGGCAGGCGGCAGCCGAGGCCTTGGCGGCCAAGGCCCCCTTCGACGTGCTGGTGGTGGGAGGGGGCCCCGCGGGCAGCGCCGCGGCCATCTACGCGGCCCGGAAAGGCGTGCGCACGGGCCTCGTGGCCGAGCGCCTGGGCGGCCAGGTGCTGGACACCCTCGGCATCGAGAACCTCATTTCCGTGAAGGCCACCGAAGGCCCGCGCCTGGCTCAGGCCCTGGAGGCCCACGTGCGGGAGTACGACGTGGACCTCATGCCCCTGCAGCGGGCCGAGGCCCTGCTGCCCGAGGATGGCGAGGGCCGCCTGGGGCTGCGGCTGGCCAGTGGCGCCGTGCTGCGCAGCCGCACCCTGGTGCTGGCCCCAGGCGCCCGGTGGCGGGAACTGAACGTGCCCGGGGAGGCGGCCTACCGCACCAAGGGCGTGGCCTACTGCCCCCATTGCGATGGGCCTCTGTTCAAGGGCAAGCGCGTGGCGGTGGTGGGGGGCGGCAACTCCGGTGTGGAGGCGGCCCTGGACCTGGCGGGCCTGGCGGCCCACGTGACGCTGCTGGAATTCGATGACACCCTGCGGGCCGATGGCGTGCTGCAGGATCGCCTGCGGAGCCTGCCCCACGCCGCCATCCTCACGGGCGCCCGCACCACCGAGGTACTGGGGGATGGCCGCCAGGTGACCGGCCTGACCTATGAGGACCGGCGTACGGGGGAGATCCGTCAGATTGCTTTAGACGGCATCTTTGTGCAGATCGGCCTGCAGCCCAACACCGAGTGGCTGAAGGGCGCCCTGGAGCTGACGCCCCGGGGTGAGGTGGTGGTGGATGCGCGGGGACAGACTTCGCGGCCCGGCGTGTTTGCCGCGGGGGACGCCACCACGGTGCCCTACAAGCAGATCATCATCGCCATGGGCGAGGGGGCCAAGGCCAGCCTGGGCGCCTTCGAGCACCTGCTGCGCCAGCCGGTCTCTGGCTAGGGGGCTAGGAGCCTAGCGGGCTAGAACGCTACCGAGTAATCGCCGTTCCGCATCAGCGGATGCAGGCTTCCATCGGCCCGCATCAGGTCCACAGCCTCCACCCGCACGCGGGGCTGCACCTCGGGCACGTACACCCGGTCGATGTGGATGACGGCCTCGGGGCCGCTGAAATGCTGGGGGCCCACCTGGCCTCCGAAGTGATCGCTGCGGCCGAAGGCCAGGTGCAAGCCGAGCTTTTCGTCCAGCAGCACGGTGCCGTTGGGCTTCACGCCGAAACCCGCCAGCACGCCCAGTCCCAGTTCCGCCAGGTTGCCGTACGCGGGTTCGCGCCGCAGGTGTTCCGCCTCGGCCACGGACTGCGGGCCTTCGCTGAGCACCGCCACGGCCCGGTTGGCCTCCAAGCGGTAGCGCACCACCTCGCCGTTCAATTCCACGGGCATGATGCCCGCCGTGCGGCTGGGATCGCCGGGGCGCTCACCCTCGTAGGGCACGATGTAGGCCTCGCCCGAGGGCAGGTTGCCCGCCGTGCCGGGGGTTGGCAGCAGGCCGCCGCTGGCGTGGCCCTGGCGGTGGCGCAGGTCCACGAAGAGCTCGCAGGGCCCCGCCGGGGTGCCGAAGCGGAAAGCGGCGCCGTCCGCCTCGTCCAGCAGATCTTTCAGCAGGTTCACCCGGCGGTTCACCTCGGTGTAATCCAGGCGCAGCGCGGGAATCATGTCGGCCCGGAAGCCGGGCATGGTGGCGGCGCGGAAGGGGTGCTTCTTCGCGGCCATCTTCAAGGGGGCCGTGGCCGAGAACTTGGTGAGGGCAAGGAGGATGGGATGCGTGGCGTAGAGTTCGGCAAAGGCGATGGACTTGGAGGGATCCAGGGCCTCTGCCGAGGGCAGGGGGCCACTGGTGTGGCGCCACGCCCTCTCGGGCAGATCCCCGTTGTTGGTGTGCACATTGGGGTAGAGAAACAAGTGGGCGTCCATACCCAAGTCGGCTTTGTGTGCCGACAGCTCATCCACCCAGGCTTGGGCCATCTCCCGCCCGGCGGCCCAATGGGCGTCATCGGCCACCTTGGCATCTGGCAGGTCCACCAGGATGGTCAGGGCGTTTTCCCCTGGCTGGGGCTGGAACACCCGCTGCACGAGCGCCACCAGTTCTGCGCCGGTCAAGGGATCTACGGGGTGTCCGATCATGCTGTCCTCCCCTGGGAGCATGCCCGATGGGGCGGGAGCTGTCGACCGTGGAGGCCGGAAGTGTTGGACGGTGCCGAGGCAGGCCTGTGCCGCCGGTTAGAGTGCCGCCAGCTGCGCCAGGGTGCGGGCGCAGGCTTGAATTCGGGTGAGATCCTCGGTGGACACGGCTCCCGGAGGCCGTTTTTCCTCGAGGGTGGATTGGAAGAGCCCCGAAAGTTCGATCCAGATGCCTGAGTTCTCGGGCCGGAGGCTCAGCAGTGCATCGCCGATGCGACGGCGCAGCGGCCATGGCTGGCGGTCATTCCAGGCCCCCCGCACGGCCTTGATGAGCACATAGGACCGGTTGGCGGGAAGCGGCTGCTCTTCGGTGCCGTGGGCTTTGGCGAGTGCCTCCACAGCGACGGCCCGCAGCACTGGGCTGTTGAGTTCCTCGGCCTTCGCGCAAAGCGCGAGAGCACCATCGGGATTCCCGAGATCCCGCAAGGACTCGGCAAGGGCGAGGAGGATCCTGGGCCCCTGTCCGGAGTGGAGGAGCGCCAGCAGGGGGTCCACGGCCCGGGGTGAACCGATGGCACCCAGGGTTTGCAGTGCCGCGATCAACAGGGTTTCACGGGTTTCGCTCGCCACCCGCTCCACCAGATCCGGCACCAGTTCCTCCAGTTTGTGCATGGCGATGAACCGGAGGCCCACGAGGACTTCTTCCGGATCCCCGTCAGCGAGGAAACGTCGCCCTGTTTCGACCGGTTCAGGCAGCTTCCCGAGGTGCCAGAGGCCGCGATCGGCAATGTCCGTGATGGCATCTCGCCGAAGCTTCATGAAGGCGGGGCGGAACCCTGGCTCGAACCGGCCGCCCAGCACTTCCAGGGCTGCGCCGCGGATGGCGCCATCCGCTTGGCCGAGCATCAGGTCGATGAGATCTTCCGCTTCCGGTTGCACCAGCCTCGCCAGGGCGCTGGCCACGCCCCCATGGCCTGTGCCGAGACGAAGGGATTCGGCGAGGACCGGCATCACCTGGGCGGGCTCGATCAGACTGTCTTCCACCATGGTGGCCAGGGATTGTGCGGCGGAATCCAGCGCGAATTCGATGCGGCGCGTTCGGCGCTGGGCGGTCTCTGCGGATTGTCCCAGGCGCTTGGCCAGGTGGGCGGGCTTGTCCGTGAGGGCATCCAGAAGGGTATCCCGGAGGAAGCTGTCCAGGAGGCCCAGGTCCCTGTCCTTCAAGCGTGCTGCGGCGGCCTGGACTCGGGCTGGTTCCTCTGATGTCAGATCGGCGAGCTCAGCCACGGGCGGAGCCGGGCTCGCCTCCAGGCGGGACGCCAGCAGCTGGAGTGCCTTCGCCTTCACCTCTGCGTGGGACAGAATCCGGAACTCCGTGAGCAGCCCGCGGACATCGCGATCCTCCAGCGATTCCAGGTGCGTTTCCTTCAGGAGCGACAGGAGAAACTCGGCGGCTTCGGCGGAAGGCACTGTGCCCATGAGGCGCAGGGCGTGCCGGAACACCAGGGGATCGGGATGCCCCACGGCGCTCTTCAGGGGCTCGAAGCTCTCGGCGCCAATCAGCTTCGCCAATTGGTGTGCGCCTTCGTTCGCATCAGAGGGTTGGGCGCTGCCTTGGAGAAGGCGGGCGAAGTGATGGTTGAAGGCCTCGGAGGGGTCTGATTCCTGCAATACCTGATTGACGATGTCCTGGAAACCCGGTGTGGCCCGGCTGAGGGACAGGGAGCGGAGGCTCTCCAGGGCCGCAGGTGTGCCGATGCGGCCCAGGGCGCGGACGCCGGTCTCGAACAGGCGAAGATCCTTTTCGTGGCGGAGGACGCGGTCCACCGCAGGAATCCACTCCACCCACGGGAAGTAGAAGCTGAACTCGAGGGTGAGTTGCCGCAGGCCCACGGGACAGGACACCCGGGACACCCGGCCCGCCAGTTCTTCCACGGCCTCGGTGCCAAGGCCTGCGACGGTCCGGAAAAAGGCCAGCTGATCACCGCGCCAGGTGGGGTCGAGGCGGTCCAGGAAGATCTCGAATGGGGTTTGTTTCATGGGGCGCTGACTTGGCTTCCTGAGGTTCCAGCCGGAGGGGTCATTCCTGTTTCAGTCTTTCCATCACGTGGTCGGCGATGAGATCCCGCACGAAGGGTGTGATCTCCTGGAATTCCAGGCCCACCAGCACGTAACCACCGGTCTTGCCGGCCACCTTGCCAAGCATCCGGACCACGGCAGCGCTCAACGGAACGAAGGGGAGATCCGGGTGATCGAGGAAGACAGATTCCAGGAGATCGCCCATTTCCAGGTACCGCGCTTCCGCCATCTGGATTTCCAGACCGCAGCCTCCCGCGCTCAGGTTGACCAGGTGCAGATCCTGAACCGCCGACCCGTTGACCCGCAAGCGTATGCCGTAGGACCTGTCGCTGATGCTCAGGCGCGGGTACTTCCTTTTTTCCTCCTGGGTCGACATCCAGAAATGCCCCCTTGCCGGCCGCCCTCCCTTGGTGGAAACCGACCTCCACTCATCGGCCTGGGCCCTGGCAGACTGAATGTTTCGGCGGGTGCGGGCGATGGCGAAAAAACGGGGTTGGGGAAAGCGGATTCTGCTGGGCTTAGCTTGGGCTCTGGGGCTCTTTCTTGCGTTGAACATCATTCTGGTGCTGACTTTCCGCTTTGCGCCGGTGCCGACTTCGGGGCTCATGCTGCAGCGTCGGGTGGAATCCTGGTCCGCTGACAAGCCGTACGTGGCGCGTCACCAGTGGGTGCCTCTGGAGGACATCAGCCCCAGCCTGGGCGTGGCGGTCATCGCTGCAGAGGACCAGAACTTCGCCGATCATTTCGGGTTTGACTGGCAGGCCATCGAGAAGGCCATCCAGCACAATGAGGTCAGCCGCCGGAAGCGGGGTGCGTCCACGGTTTCCCAGCAGACGGCCAAGAACCTCTTCTTGTGGAGCAGCCGCTCCTGGGTGCGCAAAGGCTTCGAGGCCTGGTTCACGCTGCTCATCGAAACCGGCTGGTCGAAGCGGCGCATCCTCGAGGTCTACCTGAACATCGTGGAGTTCGGTGATGGCGTTTACGGTGCCGAGGCCGCCGCGCGCACATACTTTGGCAAGCCCGCCAAGCGGCTCTCACCCTCGGAGGCGGCCCTGCTGGCCGCGGTGCTGCCCAATCCGCGGAAATTCCACGCCAACGCCCCAAGCGAATACATCCGCGGTCGCCAGGCCTGGATCCTGAACCAGATGCGTCAGCTGGGCGGCGAGCAGGTGGTCAAGGCGCTGTAGGGCCAGCGGCAGGCGGCTCAAGGTTGCCCGTAGGACTCCCAGTGCAGAGGGCGTTCCTCCCGGGCCCGCAGGGCCACGGCCCCGCTGGCGGCCACCTCGGCCGGATTGGCTTCAAAGGCCTGGGCCAGGTCGGGCGCCGCTCCTGGCAGTCCCGCCACGCCAAGCCAGCTGTCGCGGCCGGACCGTTTCACGGCGTAGAGGCAGCGATCCGCCAGCCGGACCTGATCTTCCCAGGTGGTGGCTTCCAGGTGATCCGGCTGGAAGGGATACACGGAGAAACCAATGGAGCAGGTGAGCGGCACGGGGTGCGTGACGCCCAGATCGAAGGCCCGCTCTCGAATGGCCTGATGGAGGCGGTCCACCACCGCCGACGCGCTGTCCAGATCCGCAGTACGGCCCACGAAGAGGATCTCCTCTCCGCCCCACCGGATGAGGAAATCGGATTCACGGGCCTCACGGCGCAGAATCTCGGCGATCTGCTTCAGGGCGCGATCTCCAGCCTCATGGTTCCAGGTGTCGTTGATCCGTTTGAAGTGATCGATGTCCAGCAGGGCGAACACCAGGGCCGCATCCGGCCCTGTGGCGCCAGCCCGCTGGTTGCGCGTTACCAGGGCCAATGCAGCTGGAAGTTCCTGACTCAGGTAGCGCCGGTTCCGCAGCGAGGTAAGGGGATCCGTGGTGGAGATGGTTTCCACGGCCAGGTTGCTGAGCTCCAGGGCCTGGGTGCGCTCCTGCACCAGGGCTTGGAGATCCTCGTTCCGCCGCCGCAGTCGGCGGGTGCGCCAGCGGAAGCCGGCGCGGCCCACCACGTGGCCCAGGCCCAAGGCGATGATCCACATCCACCATCGCGACCACCAGGGCGAAAGAATCTGGAAGCGGGCCGTGGCCATGGGGCCCGGCTGGCCCCCTTCGATGAGTGTGCGGACCTGGAGCTCGTATTTCCCGGGGGGCAGGGCGGCGTAGCGCAGATCGCGGTTCCGCAGACTGACCCATTCCTCCTCCAGGCCGAGCAGCCGGGCCTGGAACTGCAGGCGGTCCTCCTGCTGGAAATCGAGGGAGGTGCAGCGAGCCGAAAGGGTGTGATCGGCATAGGGCACGCTGCCGAGATCCAGGGAGCCCATGAAGGGGAGGTCCCAGGTGCGCCGGCCGAGCCCCAGGCCCAGCAGCACGGTGCCGGGAGCTGGTGTGTTGCCAACATTGGATTCAGGCAGGTGCCGCAGCAGGCCCGTGGTGGAACCAAACCAGAGGCTGCCATCGGCATCGGCCCAAGTGGAAAAGGGATTGCAGTCCGTGCCCACCAGGCCATCCTCGCGTCGGAACAGCCGTTGGGTCGCACCGCTCAGTCGCTGCACGCCGCGGGGGCCACCCACCCAGAGGGCGCCTGTGGGGTCCGCCACGAGGCTGTACACCGAATCACTGGCCAAACCGTTTTTGCGGCTGCGGTGCTCCAGCACCTTGGGCGTGGCGCCACTCAGATCCAAATGGGTGAGCCCGAAGGGTTCGAGGTAGCCCAGCCAAACTGTGCCATCGGGCAGGGGCGCCAGGGCCCAGAGGGGCGCATCGTGCAGCCCAACCTCTGGGCCGAACATCCGCCAGCCCTGTTGATCGAGCCGTGCCAATCCCCGGCCCGTGCAGGCCCAGAGCCGCTTTGCCCCATCCAGGTGCAGCGCGGTGATTTGGCCGAGCTCGCCCTGGCCGGGTAGCTCTGCCCGCTGGAAGCGCCGGTTGCCCATGGGATCCTGCAGCTGCCAGAGGCCATCGTTGGACGTGGCGATCCACAGGGAACCGCGCTCATCGAACGTGAGCGCGACGGGAATGGCCAGGCCCTGGGAAGGCGGCAGGGGAAGGCGCGTCACGCTCTGGCGATCCGGCGCGATGCGCACGAGGAAGGGATGTTCCCCAGCGCCCCAGATGCTTCCATCGGCGGCCTCGGCCAAGGTGTAGAGCACCAAACCGCTGCCCAGGGGGAAGGTTTTGAGGCCCTGGGCATCCATACGGGCCAGGCCATTGCTGGTGCTGATCCAGAGGCAGCCCTGACGGTCCCGGAGCAGGCCCCAGGTGGTGTCGCCGGGCAGGCCGTCCATGTGCGTATAGTTCTGCCAGGAGCCGTTGCCCTGCAGCAGGTGCAGGCCCAGGCTCGCGAGCCAGAGGTTGCCCTGCGCATCCACCAGGGCCTGGTTGGTCCAGCCCTGGGGAATGCCGCGCTCCTCGCCGAGCAACCGCCAGCCGCCGGTGCTGGGGAAGTGCAGCAGGCCCTTGGCGGTGGGCACAAAGAGGCCGCCGCTGCCATCCGCTGCCAGGTTCTCCTCGTAGAAACTCACTGCCAACGGCGGCAGCCCGGCCGCCGGTAAGGTGATGGCATCTGCGCCGCACCGCAGCAGCCGGAGCTGACTCGGCGTGCGGATCCACAGATCGCCGACGCCCGAAAACAACAGCGCTTTCACGGGTTCATCGGGCACCCCCTGCGAGGTGTTCCAGGGGGTGATGGCGCCATCATCCCTCATCTGGCGCAGCAGCGAGGGGCCGCCAACCCACATGGAGGAGCCGTTCCGCGCCAGCGAGAAGGCGGGCCCTTCGGGCCATTCAGGAATCCGTCTGAAGCCGCTGGTGCCGCCCTCGTTGCGGAACAGACCCAGCTGGGAAGCGACCCAGATGCGGCCGCGGCTATCCTCTGCGATCTGGGAAATGAGGGCGTGGGCCAGGGGGTCCTGTGAATCCACACGGTGAATGTGACCGTCCCTCAAGCGGCAAAGGCCCCCGCGGGTGCCGATCCAGAGGTTGCCATCGGTGGCCGCGGCGAAGGTGCGCACCCAGGCCGAGGGCAGCCCCTCAGGCAGACTCCAAAGACGGAACGCGGTGCCGTCATAGCGGTAGGCGCCGCCTTCGGTGCCCACCCACAGGAAGCCGGATCGGTCCTGGGCCAGGCAGGTGAGGCTCATGTGCTCCAGGCCCTCGGGGGCACCGTAGGCGCGGAACACCATGCGCCCCGAGGTGGGAATGCCAGCTGCGGAGGCGGATGTCAGAGTGGTGAATAAGACGAGGAGGAACGCGGCGAGTCGGAAAACGATTCGGTGCATGGGGGAAAGCATCCCATCCCATCGGTGCGGTTGTGCAATACCTTTGGTTCGGCCCTGTCAAAACGGAGGAAGCGCCCCGATTCCGGACCCTCTGGTGACCAAGTGATGACACCGGTATAGAATGAGCGGACCCTTAGGAGGATCCAGCATGAAACCCCCTGTTCGCGTGGCGGTCACCGGCGCAGCCGGCCAGATCGGATACAGCCTGCTTTTCCGCATCGCCAGCGGCGCGATGCTTGGCAATGACCAGCCCGTGATCCTCCAGCTGCTGGAGATCACCCCGGCTCTGAAGGCCCTGCAGGGCGTCGTGATGGAACTCAACGATTGTGCCTTCCCGCTGCTGGCGGGCATCGTTACCTCCGACGATCCCATGGTGGCTTTCAAGGATGCGGACTACGCCCTGCTGGTGGGCGCCCTGCCGCGCAAGGCCGGCATGGAGCGCAGCGACCTGCTGAACGCCAACGGCGGCATCTTCAAGCCCCAGGGCCATGCCCTGAGCGAAGTGGCCAGCCGCAACGTGAAGGTGCTGGTGGTGGGCAACCCCGCCAACACGAACGCCTTCATCGCGCTGTCCAACGCGCCCAAACTCAAGGCCACCCAGTTCCACGCCATGGTGCGCCTGGACCACAACCGCGCCATTTCGCAGCTGGCGGAGAAGACCGGCAAGCCCGTCACCGCCATCAAGAACATGACCATCTGGGGCAACCACAGCGTCACCCAGTTCCCCGACCTCTACCACGCCACCGTGGACGGCAAGAACGCCTACGAGCTGGTCAATGACCACGCCTGGTACGAAACCACGTACATCCCCACCGTGGCCAAGCGCGGCGCGGCCATCATCGAGGCCCGCGGCCTCAGCAGCGCCGCCAGCGCCGCGAACGCCGCCATCGACCACATGCACAGCTGGGCGCTGGGCACGCCCGAGGGCGAGTGGACCAGCATGGCCTTCGTATCCGACGGCAGCTACGGCGTGCCCGAGGGTCTGGTCTACGGCTTCCCCGTCACCGTGAAGAACGGCCAGGTGGAGATCGTGCAGGGTCTGGAGATCAATGCCTTCAGCCGCGCCAAGATGGACGCCACGGCCAAGGAACTGGATGAAGAACGTCAGGCCGTGAAGCAGCTCGGCCTGGTCTAAAACGGGTTTGCAGCTTTGGAGGGGCGGGGTTCAATCCCCGCCTCTTTTTTTCCGGCTGGCGCCCAGCATGGACGGACCTATGCTGGGTCACAGCCGGAGGTGGACCATGATGAGTCCCTTGGAACGGCGGCAGACCTGGAACCGGATCATCGGCGTGGAACGGCGCGCGGCGCCCATTCACGAACTGGATGGCCGTCCCCTGCCTGATCCCACGCTGCTGGAGGATGAGGAATTCCTGGAGGCGCGCCTGCACTTGGACCAGGGCAAGCGACGGGCAGTGATCCACCTGGATGATTGGAACGATCCCACCCGATTCGACTAGGTGTAAGTGCCAATCAGGTTGTTCACCCGAGATCTGGGAAGCTGAAAGCGCCAACAAACAGCTTTCTCGGAGCCTCGGGTGAACCTCCACAGTTCAGCAAAGTCTTGCCCCGCCAGTCGAGCATTAATGGTGAAGCGCGTTCTGGAGGAGGACTGGACGGTCCGGGATGCGGCTGAATCCATAGGAATCAGCACGCGCAGGGCCTACCGATGGCTCGCTCGGTTCAAAACAGAGGGTCCGGCCGGACTCCTGGATCGCTCCAGCCAGCCGCATCGCCTGGCGCGAAGCCACGAGCTTGGCCTCGTCGTCGAGGCCGTAGGTCGAAGGCGGCGGGGCCAGGCGGCGATCCGGATTGCCTCGGAACTGGGCGTGCCCCGTTCCACCGTGGGCTTCTGGCTCCGCAAGGCGCGCATCTCCAAGGCTTCGGACCTCCAGCCCAAGGAACCCGACAACCGCTACGAACACGCGGCCCCCGGCGACCTCCTCCACCTGGACACCAAGAAGCTCGCCAACTTCCACGAAGTGGGCCACCGCGCCACAGGCATCCGCCACCACAAGAACCGCGATGCGGGCTACCAGGTGCTCCATGTCTGCTCGGACGACCACTCGCGGGCCTGCTACATGGAAGTGCTCCCGGACGAGAAGAAGGAGACCACTGCCTCATTCCTCCAGAGGGCGCTGTTGCACTTCCAGGCCCGGGGCGTCACCGCCCGCAAGCTGCTGACCGACAACGGCTCGCCCTACCGGTCCAAGGCGTTCAAGGCCATGCGCGAAGCCTTCGGCCTCACGCACAGCCGCACCCGCCCCTACCGCCCACGGACCAACGGCAAGGCCGAGCGCCTCATCCAGACGGCCCTGCGAGAGTGGGCCTACGGTCCCACCTGGCAGAGCTCAGACGAAAGAAACCAGGCGCTCGGCGCCTGGCTCCACTTCTACAATCACCACAGGCCCCACAAGGCCTTAGGTGGTCAGCCCCCGGTTACCCGGCTGGTCAACCTCGTTGGCACCGACAACTAGGAATCGCGCTTCCGCCAGGGCTGCGGCCCGCTTGCACAGTCTCGGGCCACAGCCTCGGGGCTCCGCTCAGGCCTTCAGGTCCAACAGGCTATGGACAGCCTGGGGGGCCTGTTGCCGCAATCCTTGGTGGGTGTAGCCCGGTGACGTCGCATGGGCAGCATGGGTTGAATTCATGCTGGGGTGCCTTAATTCATAGGCTGCTATTTCTGCCGGAGATACGACCCCATCCTGATTGGTGTCACGGGGATCAATGTAGGTCGTGCTCTTGGCCTGAGTCGCCACCTTGGCTGACGCCTTCAGGGGCTGAAGCCCTGCATTCAAGGAACTCTGGACGCTTCCGACCTGCATCGGTGCCCCCTGAGGTAAAAGGGTCTAGTGACAACGTTCATTATAGGCTTTTTCCGGCCAGGGGCCAAAAGGCTGACCGGTGGCCGCTCGGATTGATTCGACAGATGGGGCACACGGAGGGAGGGCGGGCCTGAACATCGTCTGTCTTGACAAACATCATGGGGCGCTGCTCTTTTGCGCATTCCTCCGAACGCCCATGCCTCATGTCTCATTCACCCGCAACCTCCAGCGTCATGTGGCCTGTCCGCCCGGCGGGCGATGGGCAGCACGGTGCGGGAAGCCTGGAAGCGGCCTTTGCGGGTTATCCGAAGCTCCGCGATTACGTGCTGGATGAGCACGGCGCCCCGAGGGTTCACATGGCGATCTATGTGGACGGAGTGCCCATCAGCGAACGGCAGGGGCTCAGCGATCCGGTGTCCCCGGCCGGGGAAGGCTTTGTCATGCAGGCCCTGTCAGAACTGGCTCACGTTCGCCGAACATCTGCCACCGGTTCATGCCCTGCTGTTCGTGTGATCGGGCCTCAGCCCGCGGCGCGCGCTGATTCCCGGGCGCCCACGATCAGAAGCCACAGGCAGATGCTGATCTCACCGAGAGAACCGGGCATCGGAATGAAGGCTGCCAGGCGGCTCCCAGCGTATCCGTGCGCCAGCACCCGGGCGAAGACATCGATCAGGTAGCCGAAGCACCCCGCCATGAGCAACAGGCCCAGAACCCTGGGGAGCAGGCGGGACTTGTAGACGAGGTAGCCGAAGGGCAGCAGCCAGAGGCCCCAGAAGATCTTGGCGAGCAGCACACCGTTCCGGTAGGCCTCCAGTGACAGCATCACCTGGGTTTGCAGCTGCTCTCCGCGGAGCGTCCCGAGGCGCCCACCTTCCCCCAGGAACGACACGATGTTGAGCTTGTGAGTGAGGGTGAGGAAGGAGATGGGGGTGCTCACCAGCACGAAGGCGACCATGAGGAGGGCGGCGCCGTTGTGGACTGGGCTAAGCAGCCTGTAGAGCGGGAAAGGGAGCAAGAGGAAGGCCAGGTAACACAGAAAGCCCGCCGCGATGCCCAGGCGGAATAGCGATTCGGAAGATGCGATGCGGTTCAGCGTCCCGGCGGCGTCTCCAGGAACCAGGGTCTGCGAAGGGACGTAGGCGAGGCTGAAGAAGCCGGTCAGCACCACCACCAGATAGAGCAGGCCCGCCATCCGGGCATGGGTCATGTTCGAAGGCATGGGGGCTCCTTGCCAGCCTACGGGCAGGCGAGGCTCCGGTTTATGGGTGGAAGGGCGGTCGCCCACCTGCCTGCAGCGCCAAACCCTGGCTAGGCTGGAAGGGCCGAGGTGGGAATGAACGACAGGCGCATGGTGTTTCAGGAAAACCGGCTCTGGCTGCCTTTCGAGGCCCTGCCGGCGGACCTCCCAACGTTGACCAGCCTTCGGCTGCCAGAGGGATGGCTGGCCCAGCGGGTCTCTCCCGAGCAACCCCTCCCTCCAGGGGTGGAGGCCTTGGGTCTGCGCGACGCCCATCCCCGGATGGCCCAGGAGGACTGGCTTCAGGCCGGACGGGCGCACCAGTGGCTGGAATGGGAGGAGGGCCACCGGTTCTGCGGGGGGTGTGCCACGGCCCTGGAACCGGGCGAGGGGCAGGGGCGGCGCTGTCCGGCCTGTGGCCGCACGGTGTTCCCCTCCAATGCCATCGCCATCATCGTGCTCATCCACCGGGGCGAGGGTGAGCGGCGCCAGTGGGCCCTCGCCCGATCACCGCATTTCAAGCCCGGCGTCTACAGCGCCGTGGCGGGGTTCGCAGAGCCCGGCGAATCCCTGGAGCAGTGCGTGCACCGGGAGGTGGCGGAAGAACTGGGCATCCGCATCCAGCACCTGCGCTACTTTGGCAGCCAGCCCTGGCCTTTCCCCAACGGCCTCATGGTGGGCTTCACGGCCGAATACCTCGATGGCGACCTGCGGCCCGATCCCAGCGAACTGGAAGATGCCCGCTGGTTCGGGAAGGAGGAGATGCCTCCCTTGCCCAGCCCCATCAGCATTGCACGTTGGATGATCGATGCGGCCTTGGGCCATCCCTGGCATGAGCCAGGAGCGGCCTCCTAGCCCACCTTCCAACTGCTTTGGATGATGGCTTCAACTTCGGCTTCCTGGCCTTCCTCGGCGCCATGGCAATACCCGCATTGCAGCTGCTCAGGGTAGGCACCCAGGCTCCAGTCCAGGTCCGGGTCGCGGTTCTCGAAGCAGGCACCGGCCTGATGAATGCATTCGGCGCAGGTGGCGAAGGTGGGGCCGGACAGGTGCCGCGCCTCATCTCGCAGCTGGTGGGAGGCCTTCAGGGGACATCCCAGGATGAGGAGCCAGCTCCCCATGCCTGAAGGATCCTTGATGTGGACGAACTCCATGGATTTCACCGTGGTCGGATTGACCTGGGTTGAGTATTGCGAAACGCGGTGTTCTGAAAAGCCTTAATGGTTTTCACGGTCTTATCGGCAAGCGGTCCAATGCCGTTATTTTTCCTGGCCATGGCAAGGGAGGGTCCAGGAGGCCCGTCCCACAGAGCCTGCCTTCCGTTTTCCAGTTGTGACCAAATGCCTAGGACTGGAGGAGCCTGATCACCAGGCCCGGATAGCTGCGGAGGAAGGCCTCGCGGCGTTCGGCTTCGATCACAGCCAGGAAGCAGGGCTCTTCGACGGTGGCGGTGAATGGATGTGGGATGCCGCGCAGGAAGGCCTCCAGGCCGAGGAAACCCTCGGGTAGATCCTCAGCGCGGACAACGCGACTCGTCATCCCCTCGTCCACCCGGACGGAGCCCATCGTGAGTTGGAATAGGGCGTGGGCGGGCTCACCTGTTTCCAGGAGCACTTCGCCGGGCTGGGCCATGCGCGGATGGGCGGCCAGATCGAAGCGGGCCCTCAGATCGCGCAGCTCTTGATTGGCCTCCGAGAGCCGGGCCGTGAACTGGCGGCAGAGGATGCGGGTGAGCCCTGGGAAGCCCGCCATGATGGCATCCAGGTGGCTCGGCTTCAGGTGCAGGGCTTGGCAGCTGCCCACGGCGCGCACCGTGGCCGTGCGGCGCTGGGCTCCGAAATAGGCCATCTCACCGATGATGACCGGGGCCTGCGGTCGACACTCCAACTGGGCCAGAGGGCGCTGGGTGCCATCGGGCAGGACCTTCTCCACCACCAGGGCGCCCCTCAGCAGGATGTAGAGATCCTGGGAATCCTCCCCCTCCACCACCAGCCGCTCCCCGTCGCGGAAGCGCAGGGGCTCGATGTCGGGATGGGCCGACAGCAGAGGACCCAGCTCGGGATCGGAGCCGAGGTCGAGGGTGGTGGGATCCAGGGGGTCAGGCATGGCTTCATCTTCCGACGAGAAGGAAAGATGAGCCACGGATAAACGCGGATGAACACAGATGAAAAGGGCGGGATGACTCCCGCCCTTTTGCACTCAATGGGTTTCGATGGCCGTTAGCTGCAGCCCGTGGTGGCGCCGCAGGTCTGGCACTTCATGCAGGCGCCGTTGCGCACCAGGGTGAGGTGGCCGCATTCGGGGCAGGGGTCGCCGGTGTAGCCCTTCTCGCGGGCGGCCTGCGCGGCGCTGACCGTGGCCCGGCCCCCCGTTGTGCCCACGAGCACGGGCTCGGGCGCGGGCGAGGCTGAGGCGCCAGCCACTGGCCCCTCGGGGAAGGGCAGGGGCGTGCCCGTAGGCAGCGCGGGCATGGCGGCCACGAGGTTGGGCGCCTGGCTGCCGGGACGCAGGCCCGTGGTGGCGTTGATGAGCTGCTCGGGATCCACGTGGGCCAGGTCGTAGCGGCCCAGGTAGCTGATGGCCAGTTCGCGGAACACAAAGTCGATGAGGCTGGTGCTCAGCTTGATGGTGTCACTGCCAGCCACCATGCCGCCGGGCTCGAAGCGCGTGAACAGGAAGGCGTCGCAGAACTCTTCCAGGGGCACGCCGTGCTGCAGGCCCATGCTCACGGCGATGGCGAAGCAGTTGAGGATGGCGCGCAGGGCGGCGCCTTCGCGGTGGATGTCGAGGAAGATCTCGCCGAGGCTGCCGTCCTCGTATTCACCGGTGCGGAGGTAGAGCTTGGTGCCGCCGATGGTGGCGCTCTGGGTGTAGCCGCCGCGGCGGTTGGGCATGCGGCGGCGGTAGGTGCGCACCAGCTGCTGCGTGAGGGCCTGGGCCACGGCCGGGGCCTTCTCGGTGGCGGTGGCGGAGTCGTCCAGCAGGGTGTCCGCGCCATCCAGCAGATCCAGGTTGGTGGCCATGGCCTGGCTCATCTTGGAGCCATCGCGGTAGAGGGCCACCGCCTTCAGCATGAGCTGCCAGCTGGCTTCATAAATGCCGCCGATCTCCGGCACGGTGGCCTCGGCGGGCAGGTTGATGGTCTTGCTGATGGCCCCGCTGAGGAAGGGCTGGGCGGCACCCATCATGCGCAGGTGGCCCATGGGGGCGATGTAGCGCTTGCCCGTGCGGCCGCAGCGGTTGGCGCAGTCAAAGATGGGCAGATGCTCATCCTTGAGGTGCGGCGCACCTTCCACGGTCATGGTGCCGCTGAGGGCCAGCAGGAAGGTTTCCACCTGCTCGGCGCTGAAATCCTTCTTCAGGCGGTCGGTGTCGATGGCGAAGGCGGGGTCGAAGGCCGTGGGGAGTTTCTGCTCCACCAGGGCGATCTCCTCCTCGGCCCAGCCCGCGCCCTTGAGCATGCTGCGGGTGATGCCGGGGGTCTCCTCGGTGATCTGCAGCCAGCCCACCACGTGGCGCTCGATGTCGTGGATCTGATCCGGCGTGTAGCCCAGGCGGGCCATGGCCTCGGGAATGGCGCGGTTCACCAGCTTGAAGTAGCCGCCGCCCGCCAGTTTCTTGAACTTCACCAGGGCGAAGTCGGGCTCGACGCCCGTGGTGTCACAGTCCATGAGCAGGCCGATGGTGCCCGTGGGGGCCAGCACACTCACCTGGGCGTTGCGGTAGCCCCACTGCTCGCCGTAGGTGAGGGCCGTGTCCCAGCTTTCGCGGGCCGCATCGGTGATGCGCTTGGGCACGCCTGCACCATGCAGGCCCTGGGGGCGGATGGAGAGCTGCTCGTATTCGGAGGCAGGCGCGTTGTAGGCGGCCCGGCGGTGGTTGCGGATGACCCGCAGCATGTGCTGGGCGTTCTTCTGGTAGCCGGGGAAGGGGCCCAGCTCCCGTGCCATCTCGGCGCTGGCGGCGTAGGCGTCGCCCGTGAGGATGGCGGTCAGCGAAGCGCACCACTGGGTGCCCTCCACGCTGTCATAGGGGATGCCCATGCGCATGAGCATGGCGCCGAGGTTGGCGTAGCCCAGGCCCAGGGTGCGGAACTCATAGCTGAGCTTGGCGATGGAATCGCTGGGGAACTGGGCCATGAGCACGCTGATTTCCAGCACCACCGTCCAGAGGCGGATGGCATGGCGGTAGCCCGTCAGGTCGAACCCGCCATCTTCCGTGAGGAAGGTGCAGAGATTCAGCGAGGCCAGGTTGCAGGCCGTGTCATCCAGGAACATGTACTCGGAGCAGGGATTGCTCGCGTTGATGGGGCCGTCTTCGGGGCAGGTGTGCCAGTCATTGATGGTGGTGTTGAACTGGATGCCGGGGTCGGCGCAAGCCCAGGCGGCGCGGTTCACCTTCTCCCAGAGATCTTTGGCGCGCAGCTTCTTGCAGGCCTTCCCGTCGATGCGGCGCTTCAGTTCCCAGTCGCCGTCCATCTCGAGGGCGCGCATGAAAGCGTCGGGCACGCGCACTGAGTTGTTGGAGTTCATGCCGCCCACGGTGAGGTAGCCTTCGCCATCCCAGGACGTGTCGTAGCCCTGCAGGTCACGGGCGAAATCACCCTCGGCCAGGCGGCCCAGGCACTGGGTCAGGAACGCTGCAGGCACGCCCTCGCGCTTGGCGCGGGCCAGGGCCTTGCGGAGCGCTTCGTTGGTGAGTGGATCGGCATCCTTGGTGGTGGAGCCCTCCACGGATTTGCAGATGGCGTCCCAATGGCGGCGCACCACAGCGCTACCCGCGGCGATCATGGCCACCTTGCGCTCTTCCGTGACCTTCCAGTCGATGAAGGCTTCGATGTCGGGATGGTCGAGGTCGAGGCAGACCATCTTGGCGGCACGGCGCGTGGTGCCGCCGCTCTTGATGGCACCCGCGGCGCGGTCGCCCACGGCCAGGAAGCTCATCAGGCCCGAGCTGCGGCCGCCGCCGGAGAGGGGTTCCTCGGAGCCGCGCACCTTGGAGAAGTTGGTGCCGGTGCCGGAGCCGTACTTGAAGATGCGGGCCTCGCGGGTCCACAGGTCCATGATGCCGCCCTCGTTGACGAGGTCGTCGGCCACGCTCTGGATGAAGCAGGCGTGAGGCTGGGGGCGCTCGTAGGCGGAGGTGGATTTCTCCATCTGCCCGGTGAGGGGATTGACGAAGCTGTGGCCCTGGGCCGGGCCTGAGATGCCGTAGGCGTAGTGCAGGCCGGTGTTGAACCACTGGGGCGAATTGGGCGCGCACATCTGGTTCGCCAGCATGTACGTGAGTTCGTCGTAGAAGGCCTGGGCATCCTCGGCGGAGTCGAAGTAGCTGTGCGTCTCGCCCCAATGGCGCCAGCAGCCTGCCAGGCGGTGGAAGACCTGCCGCGCATCCTTTTCACCGCCGTTGTTGGCATCAATACCCTTCCGGCGGAAGTATTTCTGCGCCAGGATGTCCACGGCCACCTGGGACCAGGTTTCCGGCACCATCACATCCTTGGCCTCGAACACCACGGTGCCATCGAGCTTGGAAATGCGGCTGGTGCGCGGGACGAAGGGAATGCCTTCCAAGGGGTCGTGACCTGCCTTGGTGAAATGGCGGGCGATCTTCATCGGGTGGTCCTGGCGTGATTGGGGTGGAGAAGGCAGGGGGAGTGGAGACACAACTTTCCCGCGAGGCGCGCAAAGCCCTCCCAGGAAGGGCAGGGACTTAGGTTGACCTCTATGGGTTGTGCCGGGAGAAAAGGATGGCCCCAAGATGTAGGGGTGTCAAGGGGCGAGCGGCGGATTTTTCGGCTGCTTAAAAAGAGTGCGTAAATCCGCCACTTTCAGTGGCAGCGCCAGCTTGCGAAGGCCTCATGCACTGGCGTGCCGACCCGGATCGCGGATACGCTGAATTCAAGCCGGGCCCCATGCATCGGGGTGCGATGAACCGGGTCAGATCGGAAGAAGCAGCCCTAAGTCGTTCCCCCGAGTGCCGTGGTAAGCCCGGCCCCTTTCGGGGCCAGCCTTACCATCCGTTCGCGCCGCGCCTTCGGCTTGCGCTCACGGGTCGGCACTGGCCTACGCTCCCAGTGGGTCCCCGCTCCTCAGAGCCCGCTGGGCTCTGCTCCGCGACCCCCTTAGGTCGCGCACGTGGTAAGCCCGGCCCCTTTCGGGGCCAGCCCTACCATCCGTTCGCGCCGCGCCTTCGGCTTGCGCTCACAGGTCGGCACTGGCCTGCCTCCAGACGAAGGGGCCACTCCATGGGCGCTGTCGCCTATTTACGTTTCCGAGGTTTGGCCCCCGCCGAACACACCGTATAGAGCGGGCAATCCGCGCAGGTGCTGCGGTGGCGCAGGCCTGGGCAGTCGCCGAGGATGCCCAGGTGGCTGAGGGCGAAGTCGTAGCGGAGGGGATCTTCCGAATCCAGGCGACGCAGGGAGGCCGTGATCTCCAGGGCCATCTTCCCATCCGGCGTGCTGCGGTCACTGAGGCCGATGAAGCGGGAGACCCGCGCCACATGGGTGTCGAGGGGGATGATGAGGCTGCCCACGGGGTAGTGGGCCCAGAGACCGAGGTCAGGCCAACCGGGCCGCGCCATCCAGCGCAGGAACATGCGCCAGCGTTTGCAAGCCGCGCCTTCCAGAGGATCGGGCAGGGAAAAGCGGGCGCCGTAGGTCGGTGGCAATTCCAGGCGGAGGCGCTGCACCAGCTGGGACAGGGATTCGTCCGCTCCTTTTTTCGGTTGGGGCAGGAGATGGGGTTCCAGCCCCTGGGCACTTTCAGCATCGAGCCGCTTCCAGGCCAGCAGCCAGGCGGCCAGATCGGGTCCGGTGTGGAAGCGCCAGGCCCAGTCCTTCAGGGCGTGATCCAGCTTTTTCTGAATGTCCCGCTCGGATTGGGCTCGCAGCCAGGCCGCGGGGTCGGGTCCCAGTGGGGCCAAGGCACTTTGAACGGCGCGGATCATGGGCTCCACCCGTCCGTAGGCCAGGTGGGCGGCCACGAAGGCCGCGACCTCACGATCCATGGGCGCCTCATAGGCGAGGACGACGCTGAGTGGATCCCGGTCCAGGGCGCCGCCGGTGTCGTAGCGATCACAGAGGCTGTCCAGCCGGGCCTTCAGGGTCTTGATTGGAGTTCCCATGTCTTCAGTGTCCCAGGTGGGTCCGTGGCCAGACACCGCGAAAAACAAGCCACTCGTGCTTTAAATCACTATGTGTATGAAGGATTTGCCGCTAGTCTGGTTCGTGGTGGCCCGTGGCCCCTTTTGGAGAAACTACCGCACATGATGAACCTGCGTGGCCTAGGAAACCTGGCGAAGATCCTTGAAGAAGCTGCAAAGCCTGATTCCGTGTTGCGGGAAGACCGCGAAAAGCCCAAGCCCAAGGTTCTGAAGAAGGGGGAGAAGGCCGGGAATATCCGGGTCATCGATCCCAAGCGGAAGGTTTGGTACGAGAAGCGCCTGAAGGAAGTCACCGCCAAGAGTTCGGCCCCGGAAGTCTCCGCCTCTGGCCCCGTGAGCGCCCCCGTGGTACCCGCTGCTCCTGCCCTGGCCAAGAACGTGGCCTCCAAGCTGGGTGGCTCGCTGCTGCAGACCCTGGCCGCTGCGAAGGATGCGAAGCCCAAGGCCGAAGGCCAGAAGCGCTCCGAAGCCTGGCGTCGCAAGCCCGGCGAATCAATCTTCTAGGTCGAGTGAAATCCTGATTCAGGCCCCGGTCACTGCCGGGGCCTGAATCTTGTACTTCCGCCCGATCCAGGTGGCGGCGAGGGGGCGCTCCAGCCGACCCTCGCGCAGATCGCCCAGGGTCAGCAGGGCCAGGTCCAGAACCGGCGTGGCGCCATCCAGGGTTCCATCGGCGAGGCGCTCCTCCAGATCGGTGCGGGAGATGGCGTGGATGCCGTCCTCCAAGCGCACGAGCACCGCCTGAGGGTCCTCCACGGCAAGGCCGAGGCGCGAGGTCAGCTGGTTTACGCCGCGCAGCATGCCATCGATGGCACAGCCCGAAGGTTCGGCGGCGAGGGTGGGTTCGGCCACGGCCAGGATGCGGTTCTCCAGCAGGGCCCAGGCGCCTTGGTACTGCACGCCCTTATGCCGCCAGCGCGCCATCAGGGCCTCCATCTCCGGTGCCAGCGTGGCGGCTTCTGTGGGATGGACCAGGGCCAGGAGCCAAAGCCGGGCGCCATCAGGAAGCGCGGAGAAGGCGGGCAGGGCGGTGAAGGCGGACAGGGACATGGGCGCTCCAAGCTGTAGGGACAGTCTATGGGATGCCGCCTGAAAGCGATCCGTCTCTTGTTCAAACAGGGCTCCTAATGCTCGGGAAAGCTCGCTCTGTTCAAACAGGGCTCGTCCAGGCTTCCGTGACGATTGTTCAGGCCACTTCTCGCTAAGGTGGAGGACGATGCGAGACACAGCGATTCTTCTCCTGAACCTGGGCGGTCCGGTGAACCTGGATCAGGTGGAACCCTTCCTGGCCGCGCTCTTCGGCGACCGGGATCTCATCAAGCTGCCGGGCCCCGCCTGGCTGCAGGGACCCTTCTCGAAGCTCATCGCCAAGCTGCGGGCTCCCGGCGCCCGGGGCCGGTACTCGGAGATCGGCGGAGGCTCTCCCTTGCTGAAGGAGAGCGCCTTCCAGGCTTCGGCCCTGCGGGCTGCGCTGCGAGCCCAGGGCCGACACGAGCCCGTGAAACTCTGTTTCCGCTACGCCGCGCCCCGGGCGGCGGGATTGCTCAAGGCCCTCAAGCGCGATGGCATCCGGAAATTGGTGCCCGTCACGCTCTACCCCCACGACTGCCGGGCCACGACTGGATCGAGCCTGCGGGAGTTGGCGGTCGAAGCGGCGAAGGCGGGTCTGGAGATCCTCCCGGGCGTGGATCATTACGCCACCGATGCCGACTACCTCGATTCGCTGGAAGCCCCGCTGCGCAAGGCTTTGCAGGAACTGCCCGGGGCCACGGTCATCTTCAGCGCGCACAGCCTGCCCCTGCGCCAGATCGAAGCCGGTGATCCCTACGAGAAGGAGATCCACGCCACCCGCGATGCCCTCATGGCCCGCATCGGCGAGATTCCTGGAGGCTACCTGCTGGCCTACCAGAGCCGCACCGGCCCCGTGAAGTGGCTGCAACCGCCCCTGAAAGATGTCCTCGAAACCATGAAGGGCAAGGATGTCATCGTGGTGCCCATGAGCTTCGTCAGCGAGCACATCGAGACCTTGCACGAACTGGACATCGAATACCGCCATGTGGCCGATGCGGCGGGCATCCGCACCTACCGGCGCGTGGCCGCTCCGGGCACCGATCCCGCCTACATCCAGTGCCTCACGCGGCGCGTCCTGGAGGTCCTCCCATGAGCACCCTCATCCTCGGCGGCGGCGTCACGGGACTCGCGGCGGCCTGGCATCTGCAGCAGCGCGGGGAGGCCGTGGAAGTGTGGGAGGCCGGCGCCAGCGTGGGCGGCTGGATGAAGACCCTGCCTTGGGAAGGCGGTCACTTTGAGACCGGCCCCCAGGGGGTGTTGTGGCAGAAGGGCACGGCGGTGGATCGCCTCTTCAGTGCCATCGACCTGCCGTTCAAATCCCCAGGCACCGGCGCCCGCTGGGTGGGGAAGGGCGGGCGCCTCATCCCCGTGCCCGCTTCGCCCCCGGCGCTGATGTTCTCTCCCCTCATGTCCGCGGGCGCCAAGCTGCGCATGGTGCTGGAGCCATTCATCGGTGTGCGCGACCCCGAGCCGGAAGAGGGCCTCTCCGCCTTCATCACGCGTCGCCTCGGCAAGGGTGTGGCCACGGAGCTGCTGCCGGCCATGGTGGCGGGCATCCTCGCCGCGCCGCCGGAAATCCTCTCCGTGGATGCCATCCCCAAGCTCAAGCAGTGGGAGGCCACGGGCAGCCTGGTGAACGGCATCCGCAAGAGTGGCGTCAGCCACATGGTGGTGCCCGAGGGCGGCATGGGACAGCTGCCCATCCGCCTGGCCTCGAAACTTTCCGCGGTTCGCACAGGCCTGCGCGCCGAACGTCTGGAACGACTGGCCGAGGGCCGCTGGCGCGTGAGTGGCGGCGGCGAGGTGCGCGAGGCTGATCGGGTGGTGCTGGCCTTGCCCGCGTTTGAGGCCGCGGCCCTGCTGGGCCCGGTGGCGGCGCAGAGCGCCGAGGCCCTGGCGGCCATCCCCTATACTTCCGTGGATCTCTGGCACAGCCGTCACCTGCCGCTGCCCGCGCTGAAGGACAGTTTCGGCTTCCTCATCCATCCGCCGGAAGGGCGGGGCTACCTCGGCTCCCTGGTGCCCTCCTGGATGGATCCCCAGAGTGCGCCAGAAGGCGTCATGCAGCTGCGCAGCTTCATCGGTGGCGCCTTTGGGAAACCCGCGGACCTGGAGCAATGGGAGGGAATCGCTGCCCGCCTGAAGCATTGGATTCCCACCCTGAGCGACGCCACGGCCGTGCGCCACGAACGTGCTGATCGCGCCATCCCGCGGCCCGAGCTGGGCCACCGCGGCCGCGTCAAGGCGGCGCTCGAAGGCCTGCCCGGCGGGATCGACTGGTTGAGCAATGCCCGGTTCGGTCCCGGCGTGCGCGACATCCTGGAAGGCCTTGAGAGCTGGACCTTCTGAATCAGGGCAGGGAATGAGGTGCCGTGCGTGGGGTGGTTGTAAGGAACCGTGAGGAACGGGGCACCCGGCTGCGCCAGAATGGATGGGTCACGTTCTGGAGCCCCCATGCGACTGTCCCTCCCCTTCGTTCTGATGAGCGCCCTTCCGCTGCTGGCCCAGGCGCCCGAGGCCCCGAAGCAGGCCTGGTCCGACAAAGGCTCCCTCAGCTACGTGTCAGTCGGCGGGAACGCGGCGAGTCAGAGCCTGGGCTTCGCCAACGAGTACAAATACACCTGGAGCGATGCCGCCTTCGCCTTCAACCTGGGCGGGGTGCGGGTGTCCACCACGACCTTCGCGCGCAGCGCCTCCGGCACCAGCCTCGCCAATGCCACCGTGGTCCAGACCAGTGACACGGAGACCAGCAGTGAAAGCTACTACGCGAATCTTCGTTACGACCGCAATCTGAGCGACCGGCTCCAATGGTTCGCCTCGGGCGGCTGGGAGCGCAACCTTCCGGCAGGGCTTGAAGCCCGCACCTCGGCCTTGGCTGGGCTTGGCCACTGGTGGATCAAGGAAGACCGCACCAAATGCTTCACCGACGCTGGTCTGGGCTATACGAAGGAAACCCAGGTCTTTCGGCCCGCGGGGGCTGATACCGGCTATGCCACTTTCCGGCTGGGGGCCAAGGTCGAGCAGAAGGTCTTCGCCACCTCGCTGCTGGCCTCGGAATTGACCCTGTCAGACAGCCTGAAGCACAGCCAGAACTACCTGGCCGTGTGGCGCACGGCTTTCACCACCAACCTCTCCTCGCGGCTGGCCCTCAAAGTGGCCTACGACGTGACCTACAAGAACCAGCCTGCATCGGTGGCGGTGGATGTCACCCAGACGCCCGTGGCCACGCCCCCTGTGGTGATTGGGCAGGTGCCCTACCAGCTGAAGAAAACGGATACGGTGTTCACCACCTCCCTGGTGGTCACCTTCTAGGGCTTTCTTCCAAAGGCCAAGTGACAACCCCCGGGCATGGGACCAGAATGGGGCCACCCCTTCCCCGGAGCTCTCATGCGCCGCTCGCTGTTTGCCGCCCTCCTGCTTCCTTCCCTGCTGCTGGCCCAGACGGACAAGCCGCAGGCCGAGCTGAAAACCGGCTCCGCCGTCGAGAAGATGGAACTGGTGGGCGAATCCTCTGATTTCAAGGTGCCCGCAGGCACCCGCATCTTCGTCTGGGCGAAGGTCACAGGCGCCGCGGACAGCACCGTCATCATCGTCTTCAGCAAAGGCGACAAGAGCACGAAGCAGGAGCTCAAGGTGCCGCGCTCTCCGTACCGCACCAACGCCTACCGCACCTTCCGGAAGGGGGATGACGGCGAGTGGACTGTGAAGCTTCTCAGCGCACAGAACACCGAACTGGGATCGGCCACGTTCAAGGTTGAGGTTCAGTAAAATCGCTCTAAGTCATGGCAGCGACCGCATCCTCATGCCTTGAGCCGCCCGTCGGCTGCTGATCCCGTTGGAAGCCGGGTGAGCCGAACCTTATGTTTTCTAAGTTGGAGTCAGCATGTCCCTTCTGGCCACCTTTGACGGTGCCCTGCCCGTGGGAATCTCCATGTGGAAGATCGCGCAGCCCTGGTGGGAGTTCGTGCTGCGCGGCCTGCTGGTCTACGGCTTCCTGCTCATCACCCTGCGGCTGACGGGCAAGCGCCAGGTGGGGCAACTGGCCCCCTTCGACCTGGTGCTGCTGCTGGTGCTGAGCAATGCCGTGCAGAACAGCATGAACGCCGGGGACAACACCGTGGCCGCGGGGTTCATCCTGGTGGCCACGCTGCTGGCCGCCAACGGGCTGCTGTCCTGGATCACCTGGCGCAGCAAGAAGGCGGAAACCCTGCTGGAGGGAAGGCCCCAGATCCTCGTCCACAACGGCCAGGTGGATGAGGCCATGTTGGCCGCCGAGCGCATCACCCGCCACGAACTCATGGCCGCGGTTCGCCAGGCTGGGCTGTCGGATCTGGCGGAGGTGCGGGTGGCCATCCTGGAAACCAACGGGCGCATCAATGTGGTGGCCAAGGCTTCCTAGAGGGCTTGACGAAACGAATAAAAAGCGAACACTTGGAGCATGACATTCCTTCCGTCCACCCTGGCGCCGCCCTCCCTTTTCAAAGACCTGCTCGTGGAACCCGAGGAGGCCCGCACCATCCTTCGCCCGCAAAAGGATGAACGGTACGGTTTCGGGTTCGCCCTGAGCCCTTATCGGGGTTGCGGCCACGGCTGCCGCTACTGCTACGTTCGCGAGTATCCCAATGCCCTCCACAAGCCCAGTGAATGGGGCCAGTGGGTGGCACCCAAGGTGAATGCCCCGGAGCTGCTCTGGTCCCAGCGGCACAAGCTCCACAACGCACGGGTGTTCATGGCCTCGGCCACGGATCCCTACCAGCCCCTGGAGCGCCAGTACCGCCTGACCCGCCGCTGTCTGGAAGTGCTGCTGCTCTGTCCCACCACGGAAGTCATCCTCCACACGCGTTCACCCCTGGTGCTTCAGGATCTGGATCTGCTGCGGGCCTTCGGGGATCGGCTCACGGTGGGCCTATCCATCCCCACCGATGACGACACCGTGCGGCAGGTCGTCGAGCCCCACGCACCGGCCATTCCCAGCCGCTGGGCTGCCGCTGAGCGCCTCGCCGCCGGTGGGGTTTCCGTCACCATCGCGGTGGCGCCCCTCCTGGCGGTGCACGATGCCAAGGCCTTCGCGCGCCGCGCCAGGGCCAGCGGTGCCAGCGCGGCCTGGGTCGGTGGCCTGCGCCTGCTCAAGGAGGATCCGTTCTACAAGGTGCTGGCCGATCAAGGCTGGCTGAAGATCCTGAACCCCGACTACAAGGATGGCATCCGCGCGGCCTTCCAGGAGGCCTTCCCTTTGAAGAAACGGATGCGGGAACCCAGGTCCAAGCCCTCTCCAGCCTCAGTCACCATCCCGGTCGCCCAGCCAGGGCTATTCGACCGGGTGGGTTGATGGCGAGCGAAGCGGTGCGTCAAGCCTTGGCGGTGGGTTCAGTGGAGTGGGCAGGGAGTCCGGCCGCCACGGCGATGGGCACGAAAGGCCGGAAGGCCTTCAAGGTTCCGGCCCAGTCCGCCAGCAGCGCAACGGCGGTAGCGCTGTCCGTTTCCGCGCGGTGGGCTTCCAGCAGGTCGCGGAAGAGGCCTTCCTCCTCCGGGCGCCACGCAATGGGGGACAGGTAGTCGCCGTTGACGCGGGGCAGATGCTCGCGCCGCAGGAAGAGGCAGCCGCCTGTCATGCCCGCGCCCACGTTGCTGAGCACCTGGCCCAGGATGGCCACGGCGCCGCGGGTCATGTATTCGCAGGCATGGTGACCGGCCCCTTCCACCACGGCGCTGGCGCCGCTGTTGCGAACTGCGAAACGATCCCCCGCGAGGCCCCGGGCGAAGAAGCGGCCCCCGGTGGCGCCATAGAGGGCGCCGTTGCCCAGGATCGCGTTCTCCTCTGGAACGAAGGTGGCGGAGGGTGCTGGCCGCAGGCTCAGGGTGCCGCCAGACATGGACTTCGCCACGGAGTCGTTGGCCTCGCCCAGCAGCTTCACCTCCAGGCCTTCGGTGAGGAAGGCGCCGAAACCCTGGCCAGCGCTGCCGGTGAAAGTGATCTGCAGTCGTCCTGACACGCCAGGATCCGCGCCCGTGCGGCGGCGTTCACGGATGCCCTGGGCAATCTCCCCGGCCAGGGTGGCCAGGACGCCGCGGTCCTCGGTGCCGATGGCGAAGGTCAGCTGGTGCTCTCCGCCTTGATCCAGGAAGGGTTTGGCGGCTTCGAGGATCTGGCGGTTCAACTCGCCCACGCCCTCGGGCCGGAGGACGGGCGGCTCTCCCACCTCGGGTTCGGAAGGGGCCGCCAGGAAGGCTGACAAATCCAGTTTCCGGTCCTGGACAAAGACGGCGTGCTCGGGTGCGATCATCAGCAGGTCGGTGCGGTCTTGGAGTTCCGCCAGACTGCTGAGGCCCAGGTGGGCCAGATGGCGCCGCACATCTTCGGCCAGATGGATGAGCATGCGCTCAATGGCCTCGGGGGTGCCGGTGTAGCGGGCCTTGAACTTGGGATCGTGGGTGGCGATGCCAGCGGGGCAGGTGTTCTTCTCGCAGATGCGGGCCATGACGCAACCCTCGGCCACCAGCAGCAGCTTGCCGAACTCGAAACCCTCGGCGCCCAGGATGGCGGCGGTGACCAGATCCTTGCCTGTGAGCAGGCCGCCGTCCACGCGCAATTCCACCTGGTCGCGCATGCGGTTCTCGCGCAAGGTCTGGTGCGCTTCCACCAACCCGATCTCCCAGGGCAGGCCCGCGTGCTTCATGGAGCCCAGCGTGGCCGCGCCGGTGCCACCGTCGCCACCGGCGATGTAGATGATGTCGGCACCCGCCTTGGCCACGCCCATGGCGATGGTGCCAATGCCGGTGCCCGAGACCAGCTTCACGCTGATCTTTGCCCCGGGATGGACCTGCTTCAGCTCGTAGATGAGTTCCTTCAGATCCTCGATGCTGTAGATGTCATGCAAGGGCGGCGGCGAGATGAGATCGACGCCGGGCAGGGAGAACCGGGCCTTGGCGATGGTGGCATCCACCTTCACCTTCATGAGCTGGCCGCCCTCGCCGGGCTTGGCGCCCTGGGCCACCTTGATCTGGATCTCCTGGCCCGACACCAGGTATTCGGCGGTGACCCCGAAGCGGGCCGAGGCCACCTGCTTGGTGCTGGCGCTGAGGCCATCGGTCCAGTAGAAGGGGTTCTCGCCGCCCTCGCCGCTGTTGCTGCGGCCCCCCACGGCTTCCATGGCCAGGATGAGATCCCGCTGGCTTTCGGCGCTGACGGCGCCGAAGGACATGGCGCCCGCACCGAAGCGGCTGAGGATCTCCGAGCGGGGTTCCACCTCCTGCAGGGCCAACTGGACCGGGGCTTCCCGGAAGGCGAGGAGGTGCCGGGGGTTGATGGGCTCATCGGCCTTCAGGGAGGCCAGGTAGTCCTGATAGAGGGCGGAGGCCTCCGGCAGATCCGGATCCAGGGCCACCAGGCGGTGCACCAGCTTCGACCGGGCCGAGGTCATGCCGTGCCGTTCGCCTTCGCCGGGCTTGGTGGACTCGCGGAACTGATGGGTGTGAAGCAGCTTGTCCGAGAAGCCGGATTGGGCGGCCAGGCTGGTCTTCAGCAGCACGTCACCCGCGAGTTCTTCGTAGCCGATGCCACCCAGAGGACTGGCGTGGCCGGGGAAGAAGATCTCCATGAGTTCGGGGCCCAGGCCCACAGCAGTGAAAAGCTTGGCGCTCATGTAGCTCTGCACCACGGAAATGCCGCACTTGGCCATGATCTTCAGCAGGCCCGATTCCAGGGCCGCCATGAGGTTCTGTTCGCGCTGGTCGGGCGTCAGGTTCGCAAAGGAGGGATGCTCGTCCCGGCGTGCGATCTCCAGGGCCAAGTAGGGGCAGACCGCCGAGGCGCCGAAGCTCACGAGGGCGGCGATGTGGTGGGAGGTGCGCGCTTCCGCCGTGTGCATGACGATGGAGGCGTTGAGCCGCAGCCCGCATTCGTTGAGGGTGTGCACCACGGCGCGCAGGGCGATGAGGCCCGGGATGGGCGGGCGGTCCACGCTGGCATCCTGATCGCTGAGGATGATGACCGTGGTGCCATGCTCCACCGCCTTGCGCACCTCCTGGGCCAGCTGCTCGATGGCGGCGTGGAAGCCGCTGATGCCATCGGCCCGCTGGAAGAGGATGGGGAAGGTGCGGGGGATGATCTGGGATTCCGAGGGCCGCAGCGTCTGCATGCGCGCCAGGAAGCGCATCTGGCCCAGGTCGAGCAGGGGGCGCGGCAGCTCCAGCGCCTCGTTGAGCGGCACCAGATCCTTGGGGAAGAAGATGTTCGGCGCGCGCCCGAGGAACACCCGCAGGTCGGTGATGTTCCCCTCGCGGATGTAGTCCAGAGGCGGGTTCGTGACCTGGGCGAAGTGCTGGTAGAAGTAGTCGAAGAAGGGGCGGGGCTCGGAGGAGAACACATTGGGCCGGGCGGTGTCGCCCATGGAGCCGATGGCTTCCTTGCCCGTGGCGATCATCGGGTAGATCAGCTTTTCCAGCTCCTCCTTGGAGCAGGTGAAGAGGGTCTTCTTGAAGACGCTGACGGGGCCTTCGGTCGCGGGTTCTTCGGGCAGCGAGCCGATGGGCGTGGCGCGGGCATCGAAGGCGGCATCGCGGTTTTCGCGGGACAGGCTGGCGTCGCGGAAGTGCACGCGGCCCGTGGGCAGGTCCACCTTCACGCCGGTGCCCGCATACACGATGCCCTTGCGCTGAACGCGGGCCTCGTCCACGGGGAAGGCGCCGGCTTCGGAGGCCAGGATGAAGCGATCGTCCGTGAGGGTCCAGCGGGCCGGCCGGAAGCCGTTGCGGTCGAGGCGGGCACCCACGGTGTTGCCATCGGAGAACATGATGATGGCGGGCCCGTCCCAGGGCTCCATGGCCCGACTCCAGAAGGTGTAGAAATCCGTCTGGCCCTCGGCGGGCGGCATCATGATGGCGAGGATGTCCTCCATGTGCGGGATGCTGCTGCGGTACAGCATGGCCTCGGCGATTTCATTCAGGCTGCCCGAATCACTGATGGAGCCGTGGGTCACCAGCTGATCTTTCTTGAGACCGATGGACATCTCGCGGGAGATGGCGCGGGAGCGGTTGCCGGCGATGGTGTTGATCTCGCCGTTGTGGGCGATGAGGCGGAAGGGCTGCGCCTTGTCCCAGGAGGTGCGCGTGTTGGTGCTGAAGCGCCGGTGGATCAGGGCGAAGCGGGTGGTGTAGCGGGGATCCTGCAGGTCGAGGTAGAAGCGATGCAGATCCACGGCGCGGGTGAGGGCCTTGTAGACGATGGTGCGGGCCGACAGCGAGGCGAAGAAGAACTCGCGCTTGATGCCCTGTTCCCGTTGCTTGGTGCGCAGCACCTGCTTGGCGTTGTAGAGCAGCTTGTCGAAGGAGGCGTCCGTGCGGCAGTGGGCCGGGCGCTTGAGGATGACCTGGCGCAGGGAGGGCAGGCTGCGGCGGGCATCCTCGCCCAGCACCGAGACGTCCACGGGCACTTCGCGTTCGGCAAGGATTTCGAGATCGAAGAAGCTAAAGGTGCTGGCAAAGGTCTCCAGGGCGCGCTGAAGGCGGCCCGGATCCTGCGGCATGAAGAGGTTGGCCACGGCGATGTCGCCGGGCTTGTAGCCCAGCATGGCGAAGGGGATGTCGGTCATGATGCCGGCGCCATCGCTGGAGATCTGGTCCGCAGCGCAGCCGCCGCGATGCTCCACGCATCTCAGGGCATGGAGGGCATCCAGCAGAATCTGGTGGCAGGCCTCGCCGGTCCGGCTGGCGATAAAGCCAACCCCGCACGCATCGTGCTCGGTCCTGGATGCATTCGGCATCTCTTTTCCCTTCGGAATGAGGAGCAGCGTACTCCAAAGGGGGCGCGGGCGGGACCCCAAGACTCGCTTATGGGGGACCCCCAAACTCGCTTATGACGGGCCCGCCCGCCCTGTGGGAAACTGGAGGCCTCATGACCACCCTCGCCCTCAAATACCGTCCGCGTCTCCTGTCCGACCTGGTGGGGCAGGAAGGCAGCGTCCGGGCCCTGGCCAACGCCCTGAAGCGGGCCAAGGAGAGTGGAAAGATCCACCAGGCCTACCTCTTCGCCGGCGTGCGTGGCACGGGCAAGACCAGCACGGCGCGCATCCTGGCGCGGGCCCTGAACTGCGCCGAAGGGCCCACGGCCACGCCCTGCGGCGTCTGCGATCCCTGCCGCGCCGCCGAGCAGCCGGACAGCAGCCTGGACATCGTCGAGATCGACGCCGCCAGCCGCGCCTCGGTGGCCGATGCCCGCGCCCTGCGCGAGCAGGTGCAGACGCGGCCCGCCTTCTGCCGCTACCGCGTCTACATCATCGACGAAGTGCACATGCTCAGCACCGAGGCCTTCAACGCGCTGCTGAAGGTCATCGAGGAGCCGCCGCCCCACGCCATCTTCGTGCTGGCGACCACCGAGCTCCAGGATGTGCCCGACACCATCAAGAGCCGGGTGCAGATCTTCCCGTTCCGCCTCATCCCCGTGGGCCTCATCGAGGGTCGCCTGAAACATGTCTGCGAGCAGGAGGGCGTCACCTTCGAAGGCGGCAGCCTGCGCCTGGTGGCCGAGGCGGGGCAGGGCTCCATGCGCGACGCCCTCACCATCCTCGACCGCGTCATCTCCGCCGGCGACGGCACCGTGCTGGAAGAGGCAGTCCGCGAGCAGCTGGGCATCGTCAGCGCCCACCTGGTGCAGGGCGTCATGTCCGCCCTGGCCATCGGCGATTCTGCAGCCCTCATGGAAGCCTGCCGGGAACTCACAGAACAGGGCGCCGACTGGGCCACCTTCTGGCGGGAACTGGTGCTGGCCTTCCGGGATCGGCTCGAGCAGGAGGCCCGCGCCAACCGGGGGCCCCAGGAGCTGCTGCGCTGGTCGCGCATGCTGAGCCTGCTCCTGAGTCGTGAGCGCGATCTCCGTGACAGCAGCCTGCCGCGGGTGGTGGTGGAGCTGGCCCTCATCACCGCCGCCCAGCTGCCCCACCTCGCTCCGCTGGATGCCCTGGTTTCGGGTGCCGCCGCAGCCAGTCTTCCGCCTCGGCCTCCTGGCTCCTCGTCGGGTTCATCGTTGGGTCCGCCGCCGGTCCCTTCCAGGGCCCCCCAGGTCGCGCCGGCGCCTGAGGGGCCTCGCAGGCCGGCAGCCCCCGCGCCAGCCCCGGCGGTCGTTGCATCGACCTCGACACCGATTCGTTCCCCGGCTCCGGGCTCTCCTGATCAGCTCCGCGCCGCCTGCAGCGAAGCCCTGCGGGGGGTTCCGGGCCTCCGGGCCCTGGCCACGGCCCCTCAGATGGCGGCGGACCTGCGCTGGGAAGCCCCCGTGCTGCGCTTCCGGTTCCCTGGGAATGTCCGGCAGACCCTCCAGGATTTCGAGCGGGAGAAGGCCAGTCCCCATCTGCTGGCGGCCCTGGCCACCGTACTGCCTGGCCTGAAGGCCATTGAGATGAGCTTCGATGAGCAAGGGGCTGCCGTCACGCCCGAGCGGCCTGAGGACCGCCTCCGCCGGGAACCTGCCTTCCAGGAACTGCTCCGCCTCACGGGTGGGGAAGTGCTGGATATCCGCCGAGAGGCCTGAGACACCAGCCTTCAGCCGCCGGAAACGGGCGGCATCAGGGCAACCTCATCGCCATCCCGTAAGGGGGAAGTCCGGTCGGCGAAGCTCATGTTCACGGCCAGGAGGGCATCCTTCGGCAGGGCGGCGAACCGGGAGTCCGCCAGCAGATCCGCCAAGGTGGGAACGGCTGCCACCTGCACCTCTTCAAACCCCAGCAGGGCGCGGTAACGGGCGAAGCATTTTACGGTGATCATTCAAACCTCCCTCCCGGCCTATTTGGGGCTCCAGGTGTGGCGGATCTCTCCAGAGAGGCCGACCTCGCTGCCCTTGGTGAAGCCGATCTGAAGGATCAGATTGCCAAAACGCAATTCGCCTTGCACCGAACTGATGCTCAGTTCGCCGCTCTTCCTGTGGGATCCAACCCAGGCCGTGCGTTGTCCAAAAAGGTCGAAACTTTGACCAATGGTCACCTCGGTTTCGTTGTTGCCAAGCGAGGTGGTTCTCACCGAGACGTTCACACGGTCCAGTCCCAGGGATCGCCTCACCTGCTCCTGCAGAGGCGCGAAAGCGAGGGTGGAGATGAGTCCAGAGCCGGCGCTGGCGAGGCCAGAGGTGATGGCGCCCTGGGAAGCGCCACTGGAGGTTCCGGCGGTGCCCACGTTGTTCACGTTGCCTGGGTTGATGAGGATCGCCATGATCTCATCCTGGCGCAGGCTGGGCGTCGATGTGGGAATCACGGACAGCTTGCTCATGGTGCCGTGGATATCCATGTTCACGGTGTAACCGGGAATCGATGTGACGCTGCCCTGGATGCTGATCATGGGATCCAGCGGGCGGACTTCCGAGAACGTCAGGGATCCCCGATCCACAACCATGTCGCCCGCCGGGAAGATGTTCGTGACCCGGCCTCCGGGCTGGAACACCATCGTGCCCTTGGGCACAGGATGGCCCAGGGTGCCGACGACCTGGAACGGCCCTTCGGTGCGGCCATCCAGCTTCAGAAGGTTCGTGTCGAAGCGCCAGGGGGTGCGGAGTTCCAGGTCCAGGTCCAGGCGGATTCGCTCCAGCGGGTCGTCCAGCTCGAGCCCGGTCAGGGTGCCGCTATCACTGAGGGCACTCCGGAGAATGAGATCGGACAGCTTCACTTCGGTCTGGTAGCTCAGCCGGTCCGCGCTGAGGCTACCCTTCAGCAGGCCGCCCTCCTCGTTGCCGTTGAAAGTGGCTTGCAAATCCCCTTGCAAGTCCAGCCCATCGGGCACGTCCCGCAACTGGAAGTTGGTGAGCGAGGCCTTGAAAGCATAGGAATCCAGGCCGCCCAGGCGCCAGAGAAGGGTCCCGCTGGCATTCAAGGCGCCGTGCGCCAAGGTGCCCTGCACTGGTTTGTCTTCGGGAATGGTCAGGGTGCGATTCTTCAGGATCGCCTCGCCCTGGATGTCCTCGGCCCCCTGGTAGCCGCGCAGGTTCATGCGGCCCTTGTCCAGGGACAGTCTCCCATCCAGCAGTGGATCGAAATAGGTGCCGTGGGTGAGCACATTGAAGCGGCTGGTGCCCTGGACACTCAAGTCTGACAAAAGGCTGTACTCATCCACCTCGAGCACCCGGTCGAGGATGGATTTGACATGGGCCAGATCCGCGTCGCCCTGAGTCCTGAGAGCCAAAGGCGCGGTATCAGAAAAGGGCAGGGTGCCCGACAGGTGGACATGAGCTGCCTTGGGGGTGGCCTCGGCAGAGGCACCCCGTGCAACACCTTCCAGGGCCAGATCCAGGTTGGCGCCCAGCGCATTGCCCCGAAGTGGGGAGGGGGTGGATTGATGCAGCTCAAAGGCGCTGAATTGCGCCGCCAGGCGATGAATGGATCCCGTCCATTCCAGATCCCGACCACCTTTCCAGCGACCTTGGGCGGTGACCGCAAGGTTCAGATCCTCGAGCAGGTCGTTGGTGAGTCCCTGGGCCAGCAGCCCCGTCTGGGCACTCTCGGGCGAGATGGTCAGGCCCAGGTTGCCCACCAGGTCCTCGCCATCCGGGTGCACCTGGAAATCCAGCACTTGGCGAGCCATGCCTGCGATGCCCACGCGGCCCGACAGATGGCCCCGCCCCAGGGTTACCTGGCCCTCGAGCCCTTCCACACTGCGGTTGCCGAAGAAGAATCGGCCCTGGCTCCACTGGGCCTGGCCTTCTGGCAGCTGCAGGGAACCGAAGGGACTGGTGATGGGTCCCAGCAGCCGAACCTGGGCCTGGGCCTGGAATCGCGGTCCCGGCAGGGCCAGGAGTTGGGAATCCACGCGTCCGTTCAGGTCCACCCACCAGGTCCAGCGGCGGAAATCCATGTCCGCCTGGCCGCTGAGCGCCAGGGCGCCTTCGGGTGGCAGCTCACCTCGTCCCAAAAGGTCTGGTCGCTCCGAAAGGCGTACATCCGACACCTTCATGTGCAGGGTTTCCAGATCCATCCAAAAAACCCCAGAAGCCGCTGGAATTTTAATTCCGTACGTTTCTCCTGATTCAACTTGAGCGCTGCCCATCATGCTGAGGCCATCGAAAGGTCCCCAGAGCCGCACCCAGCCGCTTCCGGTGCCCGTCAGGGGCAGGTCGTTGCCTTCATCGTCTTTCAAATCGGCCGCTCGAAGGCCCTCCACCACCGGAAGCCGGTAGGCGGTGTAGCACATGTCCATCTGAGACTGTCCTGGAGGGAGCTTGGCCCAGGTGAGCCACAGATCTCCGCCCCCGCGGCCTTGGTCCTTCACCAAGTCGATGTCCTTGATCCGCAGATCCGAGCCGCGGATTTCGACGGTTTTGGCCAGCACCTGATCCGCATGAGCCCCATGCCAGCGGGGGTGTGCCACCTGCACCGAACCATCCAGTTCCAGGCCGCCGCTGCGGCTCCAGCGCACCTGGGCCGTGGCATCGGCAGCTCCTTCCATGTCCAGATCCACGATCTTCCAGACCCTCAGGGCCTGGGCCACCTGATCCGCGCCCACTGCAACCCGGCCCTTGGCGTCCAGTTGCCGCAGGCCCCGGGCATCCAGGCTGGCTTGGCCGGAGCCTTCCAGTTTCAGGGATTCGAGATCGAGTCGCACCTGATCCAGCTGAAGCTGCCCATTGGCCAGCCTCGCCTGAAACTCACCCGCTTCCAGGCCATGCTGGGACAGGGTTGCCTGGACTGAGGCCTTCCAGCGGTCTGGCCGTTCCAGCTCTTCGTGGGATTGGGGCCCCTTGATCTGGATGTCGAGCGCCCCACGGACACCCTTCAGTTCCTGAACATGCAGGGCCTGTCCCACCGCTTCCAGATCAAGGCCGGCCCCGTGCAGCTTGGCCTCAATGGGAGCCTTCTTGGACCAGGCGCCTTCGGCCTGCCATTCCCCTTGGCTGGAGGCCCAATGGAACCGCTCCAAGCGCGCATGGTCGAGGCTTCCGCTGCCCTTCAGATCCAGGTTGCCCGGAAGAAAGGCGACCGCGGCGGGCCGCAGATCCTGCCCTTCTGCAGTCAGGGTCCATGTGGGGTTGTTCAGGGGCCCCTGAAGGGTGGCTGCGATCTCGAGATCGCCCGCCATGGGGGCCCGCTTGCTGCCTCCCCAGTGAGCCACCTGGGCCAGATCCACCACGCCGGAAAGGCGCGCCTCGGCGCGAGCTGCCTCCTTGGCAGGCCCAGTCACCAACCGTCCGCCAAGCCGGATCTGACTTTCGCCCAGGCGCAGGTACCCTTCGCGCACAATCTGGGTGGTCTCTGAGAGTTCGCCATTGATGTCCAGGCGACCCTTCTCCCAGCCTGTGGGGCTCTGGACGCTGAGCTGGGCCCCGGTGAGATCGATGCGAAGCTGGTTTGGTCCAAGACCGGTGCCCTTCACTTCAAAGAGGTATTTCAGTGCCGGGATGTTTCCCACGGGCCTGGGTACTTCGATTTCTCCACCTGTGAGGCTCAGGTAATCCAGCTGGATCTGCGGCAGGGGCCCTGTCCGCGGCGGATGGGATTTGAGCTTGAAGGCCGCCAGACCCGCATCGGTCAGACGGAGGTGGGGCTTTTCAAGCCGCACGGAGTAGATGCGACGGGTGGGTCCGAGCAGGGACCAGAGGTCGAGGTGAACCTCCACCCGCTGGATGGTGAGGAGGTCGCCGCCCAGCCGGATGTTCTGCAGCGCCGCCGTGCCCAGGGCCGGGTGGAACTCCATGCCGCCGATGGCAAGGGAGAGCCCGGTTTCCTCGCGGAGCAGAGCATCCAGGCGGCGGGTGGCCCAACGGAGCACAGCCGGGCGCGAGGCCACCCAGGGCGTCACCATGAAGGTGGCCGTGCCCGCCACCAGAAGGTAGGACACGCGACGAACCCACCGGCGTCCCCAGAGGCGCTGCACGGCTTCCTTCGTGGGATGCCAAACCATCAGTTCTTTTCGCCGCAGTTGGGGCAGACCATGGCCATGCGCGGAAGCTGCCTGTAGCAGAAGCGGCAGAGCCGCGATTGGGTGGCTGCCCTCAGGGTGGGGTGGGGTCCGGACATGCTGGTGGAGAGCACGGCGGTGCCGAGCGGGCGGGTCTCGCGGGCGACGCTGTCCTTGAGGCGGCGCAGGGCTTCCAGCAGGGCCTGCGCCGACAGGAACCGCTCACCCAGATTGACAGCCAGGGCCTTCATCACCACTTCCGAAAAGGCCTTGGGCACGATGGGATTGCGCAGGTGCGGCGCCACAATCTGCTGGCTGCTGAGGGCCTGGGCGATCTTGAGGGGATCGGCATCGTAGAAGGGCACGGTGCCCGTCAGCATTTCGTAGAGCGTGATGCCCAGCGACCAGAGATCGGATTGGAACACGGCCCGCCCGCGGAAATGCTCAGGCGCCATGTAGGGGGGTGAGCCAATGCGCGTGGGCGCGTAGGGCACGTGCTGCATCTCCAGCACCCGCGAGGTGCCGAAGTCGGTGACCTTGGCCACGCCATCCTTGTTCACCAGGATGTTGGCGGGGCGCAGATCACGGTGGAGGATCTGGTGGCCGTGGGCGAAGGCGATGGCGCTGCACACATCGAGACCGATCTCCAGGGCCCGCGTGGGCGGCAGGGAGCGCTCGCGGCGGATGTAGCGGTCGAGTCCCTCGCCTTCGACGTATTCCAGCACCATGAAGAAGATGCCGTTCTTCCGCTCGACGGTGATGAGCTCAACAATGTTGGGGTGCTTAAGGCCCGCCATGATGCGGGGTTCCTTCAGCAGGTCCACGATTTCGTCCTGCTGCTGGTGCGGCACCTTCAGCGCCACCTTGCGATTCACCCAGGTGTCCATGGCCAGGTACACGGCGCCGAAACCGCCGGAACCGAGGCGGTCCAGGATCTGGTATTTGCCCAGGGTCTGGTCCTTGGAAAGCACGGGAAGAAGCTCCGAAGCGATGGCTCCAGCATGACCGAAACCCGCTACAGAGCCTAGAAGCGTCTACTCGAGAATGCGGTCAAGAATGGAGCCCCGGTCCTCCCAGGACGCCGCCAGGTGGCTGATCCGCGGCTTGGGCTCCCGGCCCAGGGCATAGGCGTTGCGGAACACGGCCCGATCCTCCACGGTGGCGCGGTGGTGCTGACGCAGGTGCTCGCCCCAGCTGGAGCTCAGGAAGCTTTCGACGAAACGGATGAGCCCGGGCTCTGGCCGGGCCAGATCATGGAACAAAGACCAGCGCACGGCGCCATCCCGAATGCGGATGCGGCGCACCTCCCGCATGGCCTCCTGGAAGGCCGCTTTCCGGTCCTCGGGAATCAGGTACTCCAGCACGGTGAGGATGGGACCTTCATCGGGGTGAATGGATTCCGGAGCGTGGGGCTGCAGGCGGTGGGGGCTCAGGTCCATCGGCTCGTGCAGAGCCTGGATCTTCAGTCGGGCCGTGACGGCCAGCATCGCCAGCATGCCCAGACCCGCCGCGGCGAAGGCGGTGTGAATGCCGCGGTGCTCGCCCACCCAGCCCCAGAAGGCCGCCCCGCCGGCCATGGCGCCACCCCAGGTGGTGATGTAGACGCCCAGGGCGCGGGCCCTCACCCAGGAAGGCACCGAGAGCTGGACGCCGGTGTTGCAGGTGCTGAGCACCGTGAGCCAGCCCCCGCCGCAGACCAGGAGGATGAGGGCCACGGGCAGCACATGCACGACGTAGGAAAGCAGCAGCAGCCCGCAGGCGAACACCGCCGTGGCCAGGGCCAGCAGTTGGTTGGGGCTGATCCGAGGCCGCAGGCTCGGCAGCGCCAGGGTGGCTGAGACGGCGCCCACCCCCGTGCACCCCAGCAGCAGGCCGAAGGCCGAGGAGCTCAGGTGCAGGTGGTGGATGGCCAGGGTGGGCAGCAGGGAGAAGATGGGGCCGCCAAAGAAGACAAAGCCGCCGCCGCGCAGCAGGATGACCTGCAGGGCCTTGCGGTGGCGGGTGTAGCGCAGGCCCACCTTCATGGCGGCGGTGAAGCGCTCGGCGGGCAGATCGGTGGTGGTGGGCTGCCGCTTCCAGCCCTTCAGCACCACCAGCACGCCCACGAAGGACACAGCATTGAGTGCAAACGCCCAGGTGGGGCCGAACCAGCCCACGATGAGGCCGCCCAGGGCAGGGCCCACGGCCCGGCTCACATTGAATCCGGCGCTGTTGAGAGCCACGCCCGCAGCGATTTGATCCTTGGGCACCAGGTCGGGCACGGAGGCCTGCCAGGCCGGGGCGTTGAGGGCCGCGCCCACGCCCAGCAGCAGGGACATGGAAATGAGGAGGAGGGGCGACACCAGGTGCAGGGCGGACAGGACTGCCATGGCCGTGGCGGCCAGCAGCATCCAGCCCTGGGTGAGCAGCAGCAAGCGGCGGCGGTCCACAATGTCGGCGATGGCCCCACCGGGCATGGAGAGAATGAGCATGGGCAGGGTGGAGCCGGTCTCGATGAGGCTCATGAGCAGGGGGGAGCGCGTGATCTCCGCCATGAGCCACTTCTCGCCCACGCTCTGCACCCAGGTGCCCACGTTCGAGGCCATGGCCGCAATCCAGATGGCCAGGAAGAGATGGTTCCGCAGCGGGGCGAAGGGGCTCTTGGATTCAGACACAAACTCAGGCTAACGCACTCCCGAGGCTGGATCATCGACAAGCTTGTACGCCACGAGGCCCGCCAGAGAATCGTCGGCGGGCCTCGAAATCCAACCTGGGGCTAGCCCAGGAATGCCTTGAGCGTCTTGGAGTAGCGGGGGTGGCGGATCTTACGCAGCGCCTTGGATTCGATCTGGCGAATGCGTTCGCGGGTGACGGCGAACTCGCTGCCCACTTCCTCCAGCGTGTGTTCCGAGCCGTCGTCGCCCACGCCGAAGCGCATGCGGAGGACGCGCTCTTCGCGCTCGCTGAGGGTGTTGAGGACGTTGCGGACGGTCTCCTTGAGGCGTTGCTGCACGACCTGCTCCACGGGGGAGACCACGGTCTTGTCCTCGATGAAATCCCCCAGGTGGGAATCCTCCTCCTCGCCGATGGGCGTTTCGAGGGAAATGGGCTCCTGGGCGATCTTCATCACCTTGCGGACCTTGCCCACGGGCATGTCCATGGCGTGGGCGATTTCCTCGCTCGACGGTTCCCGGCCCAGCTTCTGCACCAGCTCGCGCTGGGTGCGGATGAGCTTGTTGATGGTCTCGATCATGTGCACCGGGATGCGGATGGTGCGGGCCTGGTCCGCGATGGCGCGGGTGATGGCCTGCCGGATCCACCAGGTGGCGTAGGTCGAGAACTTGAAGCCGCGGCTGTACTCGAACTTGTCCACGGCCTTCATGAGGCCGATGTTGCCCTCCTGGATGAGGTCCAGGAACTGCAGGCCACGGTTGGTGTAGCGCTTGGCGATGCTGACCACGAGGCGCAGGTTGGCCTCGATGAGCTCGGCCTTGGCGCCGCGGCTGATGCTCTCGGCGGCCTTGAGGCCGTTGAAGTCCTTGTGGAACTGCTCGCTGGTGGTCTCGTACTTCTCGAAGAAGTCCGCCAGCGTTTTCTCGATGTGAGTAAGCTCGTCCTTGTACTTGTCCTTGAGCTTGGCGAAGGCGGGGTTCTTGAGGCGGTCCCGCAGTTCGCGGCACTTGCGCTCACCGGCCATCACCTGGCTGTGCTGATGGGTGATGCGGTCGATGAGGCGCGTGACGGCCAGGCTGTTGAGGCCCAGCTTGCGGATCTGGCGGGACAGGCGGCCGCGGGCCATGAGGACTTCGCGGTCGAGCTTGCGCTTCTTGGGAAGGGTCTTGGTGCCGGCATCCACCTGCAGCTTGAGGTCCAGCAGTTCCTGCAGGGCCTGGTCGTAGACCAGCAGCTTCTCGAACTGGTGGTGCACGTGCTGGGTGGCAGAGGTGCTCTCGGCATCCTCATCGTCATCCACCTCGTCGGAAAGGCCCACCACTTCACGGATCTTGCCGGGGTTCTCCTTCAGCATGCGGCCGATGTCGATGAGCAGGCTGGCGGCCAGGCGGGACCGGGAGAGGGCGCGCATGACGCTGCGCACGCCGATCTCGATGCGCTTGGCGATCTCGACTTCGTCTTCGCGCTTGAGGAGGGGCACCGTGCCCATCTCCTTGAGGTACATGCGGACGGGGTCGTTGAACTTGTCACTGTCGGGGCTGTCGATCTCGACTTCGAGATCCTTATCAGCCTTGCCACCACCTTCGACCATCACGAATTCGGGTTCGATGGCCTCCCGGTTGGCCTGGGCTTCTTCCTCGGTGGCCCCGATGCCCACGCCCAGACGGGCGAACAGACTGAGGACCACCTCCAGATCCGCCGGATTGGAGGCGGTATCGGGGAGGAAGTCATTGAGCTGGTCAACCAGCAGGAATCCGTTTTTCCTTCCGAGGGAGATCAGGGCTTTGGTCAGGGTGTAGTAGGTATCGCGTTGCGGCGTTGGAACCATTCGGACCTCAAAGAGCGCTGCGAACATCGGCCGGGTGATCCGGTGGGGACCGGGGAACCCGGTGGCCGAGGGAGGTACAGATCTCGGCCAATGTACCGGCCGAATCCGGAACTTTTCAGTATAGGGAATCTGCGAAATCAGGCAAGGGCTGAGGTTCAGAATGCGATCAACGCAGGCTCCGCCGCAGCTGGGAGAGCTTTTTCTGGCGGGCCAGCAGGTCATTCTGCCGGGCCATGATCCGGCGGGTGAGGGCCGTATCCACCACGGTGCTGGGATCCTGGAGGAGCCGGTTGTTGGCCTGGATCTCCCGATCCACGTAGCGCCCTTCGAGCTTCACCAGCAGGGATTCCGCATCGCGCCCCGCCTCGTCCTTGTGGCTGGCCTGGGCCTCGATGTGGCGGAGTACCGCCACGGCCCCATCTGGCAGGAGGGTCACATCGCCCTCCACATCCAACAGGGCCTGCAGCAGAGGGGCCCCCTCCAGGGTTTCCCACCAGGCGGGGGGTGTTTCCTGCACCCGCCGCCAATGGCCACTGGCGCAGAGCAGAAGGAGGCTGCGGATCAAATCGTCCATTTCCGGCAGTGGTGGCGCCGTTGGACCGGGTTCATCAGTGGACGGGGTGGGCGCCTGACGGTTCTTCACGGCCCGGTCCAGCTCCTGAATCGGCACTTGCAGCTGATGAGCCAGGCTGGAGAAGAGGTCGCGGCTTTCGGTGGTGCGGGGCAGGTAGGGCAGGAAATCCAGCAGGTCCTTGAAGGCCCCCATGCGATCCGTGATGCGCCGCAGATCCTTGCCTTCCATGGCCCGGTCCACCATGAAGGCGGTCCAGTCCGGGGCGGCGCGCAGAAGATCGCGGAAGGCCTCGCCCCCCAGTTTCAGGCACCAGGTATCGGGATCCTCCCCCTGGGGCAGTTCCAGCAGCCGCACTTCGAAACCCAGAGGCAGGGCCATGCGCAGGCTCTTTTCCATGGCGCGGCGGCCCGCATTGTCGCCGTCGAAGCAGAGGATCACTCGGCGGGTGAAGCGGCCCAGGGCCTTGAGGTGTTCCTCCGTGAGGGCTGTGCCCAGGGGCGCCACGGCCTGGTGGATGCCGTGCTGGTGGAGCTGAAGCACGTCGAAGTAGCCTTCCACCACCAGGGCGCCATCCTTCATGGCGCCCTTGGCGCGATGAAAGCCGAACAGTGTTTCACCTTTGTGGAAGAGGGGCGTATCGCGGGTGTTGAGGTACTTGGGCTGACCCTCGCCCATGATGCGGCCCCCGAAGGCCACCAGCCTCCCTCGGACGTCGTGGATGGGAATGGTGAGCCGGTTCCGCAGGAAATCGATTTGGGTTCCCCGTTCGCTGCGGCTGGCCAAGCCAGCTTGTTCCAGCAATTCTCCTGAGAAGTTCAAGTTGCGTAGATGGGAGACCAGGCCCTCCCAGCCATCGGGGGCCATGCCGAAACCGGCCTTAGCCAGGAAGGGGCCTTTATAGCCCCGTTCCCGCAGGTAGGTCTGGGCGCCCGCGTGCCTGGCCAGCTGGGCCTCGAAGAAGGACTGGGCCGCGTCGAGGGCCGAGCGCATGCGTGTTTCCAAGTCCACTTCGGCGCTGGGCCGCTCCCGGCGCTGGGGCAGGTCGATACCTGCACCTCGGGCCAGGGTCTCCAGGGCTTCAGGGAAGGTCATGCCCTCCCGCTCCATGAGCCAGGTGAAAGCATCGCCGTGCTTGCCACAGCCGAAGCAATGGTAGAAGCCCCGGTTGGCCACCACCTGGAAGCTGGGGCTGCGCTCCGCATGGAAAGGACAGAGGCCCACGTGCGCCGAGCCCTGCTTGCGCAGCTTCACCGCCTGACCCACCAGGGCCAGCAGGTCGGTCGCCTCCCGGACGCGCTCGACGATTTCACGGTCACGCATCCTCCAGGCATAACATGAGCGCGGGCCCAGATCGAGGATTCGTGGCATTCTTGAGGATTCGCACGGTGAACGCCCATGGCCCAGCTCCTCGACACCATTCTGCTTTTCAGCCTGCCGGCTTCGGGCAAGTCGGAGGTGCGCCGC